>DATJRT010000077.1:0-14865 GCA_035504495.1 Occallatibacter sp. | reverse complement strand
GCCAAGCCGATTGTTTCCTTGCCGTCGTCCGCGCGCCGGCCAGCTCCGGGCTCAGGCCGCGGAATGTGCCCGCTCCCGGGGCGCAAAGAGATTGCCCAGGCGCTGAATCTGCGCACCCACACTCGAAAGCTTTTCTTCGATGCGCTCGTAGCCGCGGTCCATGTGATACACGCGATCCACCACGGTTTCGCCCTCGGCCACCAGCGCCGCCAGCACCAGCGAAGCCGAGGCGCGCAGGTCGCTGCACATCACCGCAGCCGAAGTGAGCCGCGCCGGACCGCGCACCGTGGCCGTGCTGCCGTCCACCTTGATGTTCGCGCCCATGCGCACCAGCTCCTGCACGTGCATGAAGCGGTTCTCAAAGATGTTTTCACGCACCAGGCTCACGCCCTCGGCCTGCGTGGCCAGGGCCATGTACTGCGCCTGCATGTCGGTGGGAAACCCCGGATACTCCTCGGTGGAAATGTCGGCTGCGCGCAGCGTCTCCCCGGCGCGCACGCGCACCGCGTCCGGCGCCACTATGTCAATGCGCGCACCGGCCTCTTCGATCTTGGCCATCACCGCGCCCAAATGTGCGGCGCAGCAGTTGGCCACGGTCAGGTCGCCGCCGGTGATGGCGCCGGCCACAAGGAAGGTGCCCGCTTCAATGCGGTCGGGGCTGATGCGGTAGCGCGCGCCATGCAGGCTGGTGACGCCCTGCACGCGAATGGTTGCCGTCCCGGCGCCTTCGATGCGCGCGCCCATGGCCGTGAGCAACGCGGCCAGATCGGCCACTTCCGGCTCGCAGGCGCAATTCTCCATCAGCGTCTCGCCGTCCGCCAGCACCGCGGCCATCAGCAGATCCTCGGTGCCGGTGACGGTGATCTTGTCGAAGACGATATGCGCGCCGCGCAGGCATTCGGTGCGTGCTTCAAGATAGCCGTGCTCCTGCACGATCTCCGCGCCCATCTTCTCGAGGCCTTTGATGTGCAGGTCGATCGGCCTGCCGCCGATGGCGCAGCCGCCGGGCATGGCCACGCGCGCCATGCCCGCGCGAGCGATGAGCGGTCCCAGCACCAGGGCGCTCGCGCGCATGGTCTTCACGATTTCGTACTTGGCTACCGGATCGGAGAGGGTGCGGCAACTGAGAATGGTGCGGTCTTCGCGCAGATCCACTTCAGCGCCCATCGAGGCCAGCAGCCGGCGCTCCGTATCGATGTCGCGCACCTGGGGAATGTTTTCGAGCGTAACCGCGTCGTCAGTCAGAATCGCAGCCGCCATGCACGGCAGCGCGGAGTTCTTCGCGCCGGAGACGCGGAGGACGCCGGTGAGCGGATTCCCGCCGCGAATCACGAATTTATCCATAAAGAACCCTGAAGACAATCTCGCAATCGAAATGCAAATCTTCGCAGCCGCCGCGGAAAACGGATGGTGAACCGCATCAGCCCCGGCGCGCTTCCGAAATTCCAGTGTAAATGCAGGACGAGCATAGGCAAGCGCGTCCCGGCGAGGCTTTTATCCACCCGTTGATTCCCGCGTCATCAGCGTTCAGACCGTCCAGGCAGCACGCTTTTAGGGGCACGTTACCTGTCGTCGGAACCCTCTCAAATTTGAGCATCCAACCGGCCAACCATTCGCATCGTAGGTTTTGCTGTGGCTCAATACTTTTTTTCTCAGAAGCTGGCCGGGATACTCCGCGACACGGTTCGGCGCGTGCAGCTGAGTGCAGACTTTAGCCCCGATGACCGCGCCCTGCAGGACCTGAAGCGCGTCCTTCTGCTCAAGATCGCCGCACTTGAAGCGGATGCGGCGCCTTCAGACGCCGGTGCGGACGACGCGCATCAACCACCCCGCGCGGCCTGATCCCACCCGGCTTAATGTCGTCCAGCCCCGATCTCGCTCCGCCTTGATCCCGTGCGCCTCGGGCGGAAAATTGTGCGCGCAAAAGAACGGGCGCCGCATCCCTGTACTCGCGACGCCCCCAAAAAGCTTGTCTGGAAACTCAGTTCTGCGTAACCGTGCCCGAACCTGCATCGCCTGGGGGTTGAGCGTCCGCGGTGGGCTGAACCTGATCCGGCTGAGCGTTTGCGGGCGCGCCCTGCGCAGGCGGCGCAGCCACTGCCAGGTCGAGCGGCTCCGTGAGCGAGAAGTCGAGCACCGCGCCCGGCTCCAGCGTGGCTTGCGGATGATTGACGAGCAGGTGCACCGTGACCGCGCCCGCGCCCACCAGCGTTCCCGCAAGCGCTCCCGCAGGTCCGCCAAGGACGCCGCCGGCAATGGCGCCCGCGCCTGCGGCGCCGCCGTACTCAATGCTGTCCTTCTTCAGGTGCGAACCCGGAGAGATGGTGCCTTCCCCGCCCACGCGGGCATTCGAGTCCGGCGCGCCGGTGGTTTGCGCATAGAGGCGATAGCGGGAGCCGTCGGGCAGAATCACCGTCTCCGGCCGCAGCAGCATGGAACCGTGCCCGCCAAAATGGCCGGTGGAGACATCCACTACGCTGCCATCGATCTCGGCTCCGGCAGGAATCAGAATCTCATTGCCGCGAAACACGTCGCTGGCAACGCGGCAGCGGAAGGTGTCGCCGCTGCGGTTGTACGCAGTTGAAAGCCGGTCGAGCAGGCGAGCGCGAATCTCGGTGCCGGGGCCAAGCTCGCCCGGCGGCAACGGCGCGGGATGAACGATGTCGCCGTCAGGATCCGTCACCTCGGCGCGCTCATTCAACTCGGGCTGGTAAGCGGAGCCGGGCGCCACGTGCACGATGCCGTCGTCTGTGCCGTCGGCCGGGTTATTTGGGTAAGCGGCCGGCGGCGGCATGGGCGCGGCCTGCTGCACCGCCGGCTTCGCCATCGCTTGACCCATTGTTTGCATGGGGGAGGGCTTCGAAGGCACCGGAACCGGCTGCGGCGGCGTGTTGTCGATGATGGTTGAGTCCGGGGGAGGGTTCGAAGTTCCGCTGTACGGGTTCGACTGCGAGGATTGGCCGGTTTGCGCCGCCAGCGCGGCAGCCGCAAGCAGAAAAAGGGCGCACACGAGAATGGGGCGTCTCATCCTAAGCTCCTTTGGGACTCCCTTGAGGGAACTCTATTAAGGGGGCCATCAGGCGGGCAAAAATCTCCCCACCAACTAAGACCCCTCTCAGCGCAAAAGGTTGTGCGCGGGCTCCGATTTCAGCCCCCGGCGCAAACCATCTCAGTTTCAGCCTAACGCGCGCGCAGGGCGCCTGCGGCGCCGCGAATAGATCCGGGTGCCTCAGGCGCTACGAATCGAGAGAGTTACCCCATTTCCGCACCCGACCGGGATGGGAAATGCCCTTCGCGTCCAGTGATTGCCGGCACAGGGTTCGGGAAGGCCCGGTTTGCTAGAATCCAAGCGGAACGCCGCAATTTTGAGGCAGATTTGCATGCACAGGAGAGGGCCCACGTGCTGGAGCTTCTGAGCACCATCCAAAGCGCCGCCGGAGAAGCACTTGCCGTGGATCGCCGCCCGCAGTTGAACCAACGGCTGTTGCACCGCATTATGAGGAGCGCTATGACTGAGATTGTTTCCATCCGCGCCCGCGAAGTTCTGGACTCGCGCGGCAATCCCACTGTGGAAGCGGACGTGTTTCTGGAGGGCGGCGCCATGGGCCGCGCCATTGTGCCTTCGGGAGCATCTACCGGAGAGCTTGAGGCCGTGGAGCTGCGCGACGGCGACAGGAGCCACTACCTCGGCAAAGGCGTGCTGCAGGCCGTGGCCAATGTGGAGACGGTGATTGCGCCCGAGCTTGAGGGCATGGATGCGGCCAACCAGCGCCTGATCGACCAGACTATGATCGCGCTCGACGGTTCGCCCAACAAGAGCAAGCTGGGCGCGAACGCGATCCTGGCAGTTTCCATGGCGGCTTCGCGCGCGGTCGCGGAGACGCTGGAGATTCCCCTCTACCGTTATCTGGGCGGCATCAACGCCAGCGTTCTGCCCACGCCCATGCTCAACGTGCTCAACGGCGGCGCGCACGCTGACTCGAACGTCGATTTTCAGGAGTTCATGATCATGCCCGTGGGCGCGGAGCGCTTCAGCGAAGCCCTCCGCTGGGCCGCGGAAACCTTTCACACGCTCAAGAGCGTGCTCAAGAAAAAGGGTTACTCGACCGCCGTGGGCGACGAGGGCGGCTTTGCGCCTTCGCTCAAGTCGAACACCGAGGCCGTGGAGCTGATTCTCGAGGCCATCGAAACCGCCGGCTACAAGCCCGGCGAGCAGATTGCCATCGCGATCGATCCGGCTTCGAGCGAGTTCTACGAGAAGGACAAGAAAAAATACGTCTTCAAGAAGGGCGACAAGCGCGAGCTCTCGAGCGAGGAGATGGTGGCCTTCTACGAAGAGTGGGTCCGGCAATACCCCATCGTCTCGCTCGAAGACGGCCTGGCCGAGAACGATTGGGAGGGATGGCGCATGCTCACCGACAAGCTGGGCAACCGCATCCAGCTTGTGGGCGACGACATCTTCTGCACCAACATCAAGCTCTTGCAGCGCGGCATCGAGGAAGGCGTAGCCAATTCCATCCTCATCAAGCTCAACCAGATCGGCACGGTGACGGAGACGCTGGAGGCGATCGAGCTCGGCCGCCGCTACGGATATACCTCGGTCATCTCGCACCGCTCCGGCGAGACCGAGGATACTTTCATCGCCGATCTTGCCGTGGCCACCGGCGTGGGCCAGATCAAGACCGGCTCATGCAGCCGCACCGACCGCATCGCCAAGTACAACCAGTTGCTGCGCATTGAAGAAGAACTGGGCTCGGGCGCGGTGTACCTCGGCCTCGAGAGTTTGAACTACAACGACTGACCTCCTGCGGTGGGGCGGACGCTCGCAATTCGCCCGCACGGGCATTGTCGTTTTCCAGGCGCCAACGTCGGGACACGGGGGTACCGGCAGGGGTGCTTTTCGATCGGAATCGCTGATTGGAGACAGCGCGAATTCTGTCGTCACCCGTTCACCTTCTTCTTCCACAAGCCCTGAACCCAGGAAAGAGAGTCTTGCAATGTACAAAGTCGTTCTTCTTCGCCATGGAGAGAGCATCTGGAATAAAGAAAACCTCTTTACCGGTTGGACCGACGTTGACCTGTCGGAGAAGGGCCGGGAAGAGGCCAGGAAGGCCGGCCTCACGCTGAAGGAGCAGGGATTTTGCTTCGATCTTGCCTTCACCTCGGTGCTGAAGCGCGCGATCCGCACTCTGTGGATCGCGCTCGACGAAATGGATCTGATGTGGATTCCCGTCGAGCGCGACTGGCGGCTGAACGAGCGGCATTATGGGGCCCTGCAAGGCCTCAACAAAGCCGAGACGGCGGCGAAGTATGGCGCAGAACAGGTGAAGCTCTGGCGGCGTAGTTACGACGTCCCTCCGCCGGCGCTGGACGAGGCCGATCCGCGCTTTCCCGGGAAGGACCGGCGCTATCTCAGCCTTCCCAAAGCACAGCTTCCTTTGAGCGAATGCCTTAAGGACACGGTGGACCGCGTTCTGCCGTGCTGGCATCAGGCGATTGCTCCCCGCATCCGCGCCGGCAAGCAGGTGTTGATTGCGGCCCATGGCAACAGCTTGCGGGCACTGGTGAAGTATCTCGAGGACGTGCCGGAGCAACAGATCGTCGATCTCAACATTCCTACCGGCGTGCCCTTGGTGGAAGAACTTGACGAAAACCTGAAATCTATTCGTCATTATTATCTGGGAGACCCCGCAGAGATCGAGCAGGCCGTAGGCAGAGCTGCGAGTACCGGCGGAGCGAGTCATTAATTAATGAGCCAATAGAACACGTTTTCCCCAGCCGACGCGGCGACCTGCGCGAGCCGTCCGCGGAGTCGCTCCGGGCGTGCCGCCTTCACGCCATCTCCGGCTCCCCAAACAGAAAAGCCTCCCGTCCGGGAGGCTTTTCGATTCGGCAGAAAGAATCTTTATCGCGGCCTCAGCGATTTGATCGCAGCCGGCAGGCGCTCCTCGATGATTCTCGCGCGCTCGGCGGCGATCCCGCCCAGGTAAGAAGGCGCAGGCGTGGCCATGAGCACCAGCGCCAGAGCGATTACCGAGAAGCAGAGCCCGGCAACGCCGGCCGAAAGCAGCATGTGATACATGTCGGAGATGTCGAGGCCGAGCACGTTGAAGGCTACGTGTTCAAGCGGCTTGATGTGCTTGAGAACCGCCAGGGCGAAGAGGAAGAAAAGCGCTGAGAGCGAAGTAAGCGCCGCCAGCGCTGCGTCCAGGCTGCGGTGGAAGTTCTGCCGCGTCTGGCAATGGGTGCACTCGACAAGGTGGTGCTCGTAATCCCGCCGCATCTCGGGAGAGATGCCGGAGATATCGTAACGCCAGCTTGCCAGAATGGCGCCTACCACTCGATCGGTGCATCGGGTTCTTGCCATAGCCATGGAAACAACTCGCTTTGCGAAAGGATTGGCGATTCTGCTATCGAACTGCCGCGGGCAACGCAGAACCCGCATTCGTGGGATGCTGGATGTGCAACAAGCGATTCAAGCCGTTTTTTCAGCTTCGCTTCTGCCGCACCAAGGGCGCTGCCTTGAAAGATGCTAGCGCTTCCTCTTGGTTGCGTTGACTTTACCACGGCCGCCTCGCACGGCAGCCCTTGCCAGGGTGCATTTGGGCGCAGGCGGTATCTCTTTCGCAACCCTCCCGGACGGAGAGATGCCCTTCACCCTATTGTAATACCAATTGTTCAGAAAAATAGGGGTTTGAGCGGCTCATGCTGCCGGGCCAGCAGCAAATGGTTCTGAAGCAGGCTGGCGCGGCCTGACAAAGCACGCTCCGCGGCAACCTGTGCCAATTCAGGAAGATTATTGCTTTCAGATAGATGCGCCAGAATCACATAGGTCGCCTGGCCGTCGTAGCCGCTGGCCAGGAACTCCGAGGCCGCCTCGTTGGAGAGATGCCCAACTCGGGAAAGGACGCGCTGCTTGACCTGCCAGGGATAGGGGCCGTCGCGCAGCATCTCCAGGTCGTGATTGGATTCGAGCAGGAGCAGATCTACGCCGCGGAGCTGGGCCTTCACATTCGCCGTGATGTAACCCAGATCGGTGACAAAGGCCATGCGCACGCCTTCGCTGGAAAGGACGAATCCTACGGGGTCGGCCGCGTCATGCGGAATGGTGAAGGGGCTCAGATCGATGTCGCCGATGGCGAAAGGCTCCCCGGCGCGAAAGTACTCGACCGCCGGCAGCCAGGTGGGATCGTCGTTTGAGGCCGGCTGCAAGGCCGGTTGCGCGCTCGCGGAGGGCGCGGCCTCCGCGGCCTGGTCATGGGTTTCTTCGTCCGGCTCCTCGGAGTCGCCGGCCTCCGCCGCAGCCTTTTCGGCCTGCCGGTCAGCCGCCTGCTTGCGGCAACTCTCCTGCCACTCGGCATACGTCATCTGCCGTCGGGGTGTCAGCCAGCGCATCCACGCGCGGTGCGTGGCCTCGGTAAAGAAGACGGGAATGCCGAGCTTGCGCGCGGTCACGGCGAGGCCGTTGATGTGGTCCTGGTGCTCGTGGGTGACGACGATCGCGTCCAGGGTGGCCGGATCCTCGCCGGCAAGTTTCATGCGGCGGAAGAGCTCGCGGCAGCTCAGGCCGGCGTCGACCAGAATGCGCGTGCCCCCGCCGGAGATGACGGTGCAGTTGCCTTTGGATCCCGAAGCCAGCACCGTGAAGCGCACCATTTCCTGAGCATACAGCTAAGGGGCGCCGGCCGCGGCGCGGAAAAAATCTGAGATCCAAGTTCGGCTTTTTCAATCGGTCGCTGATTTCCTGCGATGCGGCAGTCACATGCCTTTCGCGACCTGCCGCTGGTGCGGCCAATCACATTACCAAGGGACCAGTGTATGTGTTTTTCCGTAACCCGATTGTGCGATTTTCGGAAAACTGCCCGGTTGCTATGATTCCTTCAAATTAGAAATCCCTGCGGGTGGAAAGCAAAACAGGAAGAATCGCCACCCGCATAAATTTAGGAGTTAGAAGGATGAAAGGCATACTGGTTATTCTGGGCTGCGGTTTCGGTTATGTGATTTCGCGATATGTCCCCGATGGTCCGCTGGCAGTTTACATTCCTTTGCTCGTCTCCTACCATCTGCTTCTTGGCGTTCTCGTGGTCACCGCCATGCAGGAAAAGGGTCACAAGCTGAACCCGGTTCCGGCCGCCCTCACGCACGCTGCTTTCTTCGTTCTTCTTCTCATCGCGGCATCGGCCGGTGGCATGATTCCTTACTTCGAGTACCTGCGCTTCCTGCTCCCCGCTCTGGCGTATGTTGAGCTCACGGCGCTACTCCGGGGCAAAGGCGGGAAGGCTGCCGAGGGCCAGGATCCCGCCTCGAACAGCACCGCGGAGGACTACGAAGACTTCATTCACTACATGCGCGGCAACAATCGTCCCTTCGCCAAGCCCGGATTCAGTGTCCGGGACGAATTCAACTGCTGGCTCGCGCATCGGGCCAAGCATCCGCCCATGCCGTCGATGGACGCCGGAGAGCGGCCTGCGGCGTAAGCTTTCGTTTCAGTGTTCGCGCGATAGCTGGGTGCGATCGCGCGGGCGGCCAGAATCAAGTTCTCGGGGGAGAACGCGGCGGGCGGAGTCCTGAAATTCAGGACTTCCTCGCCGGCCGCATTTAGGATTCCTTCTCTTTTCGCGCCCGGCGCAAGCATCTTCACGCTGCCTCGGCAGCCGCGTCATCTCGCTGGAGCTCGCACATCAGCCCGATGGGGTTCTGGTCCGGATCAGCCAGAAACGCCATCCAGAGATCGTGTTCCGGCATCCGCGCCACCAGGTGCGGCTCTTGCATGAACTCCACGCCCTTGGCGGCCAGGGCCGCATGGGTCGCGTGAATGTCGTCCACGCGAAAATAGATGATGGTGCCGCCCGGCGGCGCTGGCCTGCTGGCGGTTCCGATCATGAAGCGGACGGATCCGCACTGAAAAAACGCCATATTGGGGGCGTCGAAGAGAAACTTCATGCCCAGCCGGTTCCAGTAGAAGCTTCTCGATCGCTCGAGATTGCTGACCGTAATGGCGATCTGGCCGACGGTGTCAAGATGCACGGCAGTCGCATCCATTTCAGCGTTCATGCGTCGCTCCTTTCGGGCAAGAGGCCGGGCGGCTGCTTGGTGTGCGGGTCGGCCGGCGCGGCAGAGGCATCCGTAGCGAAGGCGTGCAGAAATTCCTGCAGCATCTCGGGCGCGGTGCGGTGCGGTCGGTCTTCCTCCACCGGATGACTCTCCACCCATTCCCCGAGCATGGTCAGCAGGATCAGCTGGAAGGGCTGTGCGTCACCGTTGGTGTTCCACCGGCTCAGCACGCGCGAGAGCAGCACCGGCGGCTCAATGCCCTCCGCTTCCTTGGTTTCCGGATGGGCACAATTCTCGGCTGGTGAGCTCACCAGGTACTCGCGGCAGCGCAGGGGACGAATCGCATGAATCGTGCATCGCTCTTCCTCTAAAAACGGGCAGGGGATGCCGAGCGCAAAATAGCGCAGGGCCAGCTCCTGTGCGGCCTCGCGCCCTTTCACAGGCTGCAGCTCGCGCGCAGCCTGGGCAACGCCGGACTCTTCAAGCCGCGCAGCCGCCTTACCAAAGCGCTCGCGCAGAACCTTCTGCCTGTCCGGGGGCAGCGCGCCGAGCCACCCGGCCAGCGCACGCGCCTCGACCTGCGTGACCGGCACAGCCTGGCGGCAGCAGGCGCCGCAACCCTCGCGGCAACTGAGCTGCAGGCCGCGCCGTTCTGCATTCTGCACCGTAAGGTCCGTCATGGCGTTCGACAGATCCTGCAGGACCGGCAATAGCACTGTGGGACGCACCGGCCCCTCAGGAAGCTGCGCGTTGCATTCGATCTTCGCACCCTGCACGTTAAGCACGAAGTGAACTGTTCCGGGAGCGGGCGATGGAACCTCCAGGTCGTCGGGCCGGAGTCCGGCGAGAAAGGAAACACCCTCCTGCAGACGGCGTCTCCTGCATGAGAGATTACCAAAAACCCTCGATCAGCGTTACCATTGCGACAGTCCGTTCTACTTTTGTGGGAGGTACAATCACGGGCATCCATCCCTGGCCCGTCTGCAGCTTCCGTTGGGGAGCAGCGAAGGCCGGATTCGCTGAAACCGGGAGACCGAACGAATGAAATTCATGGTCGGCGTGATCTGCGCACTTGTCGGGATCATCATCGGACAGTATCTGCTCGCGGGCACGGCGGCTGTTTATGCCTCCATGCTCATCTCCTTCCACCTGTATCTGGGTTATCTGGTGGTGACGGAGAACCGCGAAAAAGGCTTGTCGCTGCCCATCGGCTCGACCCTGCTCACGCACGCTGCCTGCCTCATCATCCTCATCGGCCTGGTCGAGCTTCGCCACCATTTGACCTTCTTCTGGTTGATTCAGTACTTCGTTCCGGCGCTGGCGCCGTTTGAGGCGGAATGGCTTTTCAGCGGAGGCAGAAAGAAGCCCGGCTTCGAGGCGTCCGTGCCGCAGATTCCCATGCCGCAGTGCACAGCCGACGACTACGACGAATTTCTCAAATACCTGTCGCAGGAAAAGCGCGCCTTTCGCAAGCCGGGCCGCAGCGTGCGCGAGGAGCACGTGCTGTGGATGGCCGACCGCGTGAAGAAAGAGGCTGCGGCTGCGGTCGCGGCCCAGGCGGCTGCTGCAGCTGCCGCGGCAAGACAGCGGTCGGCCGAGCCTGCGCCGCGCTAGCCTGCCTTACGCGTTCCCCGGCAGACCGGCGGGAAGATCGATGGAAACCAAAGTGCCCCGGCCGGGATTGCTGACCACGGTAAAGCGCGCCTGATCGCCATAAAGAACCTCCAACCGCTCGCGCACATTCTTCATGCCGATGCCTGCGCCGGTTCGTCTGAGCGCCGATGCCGGCCGCTCGCCGATGCCCACGCCGTCATCGGCCACTTCAATGAGCACGCGCTCGCCGGCCAGCTTGCTGCGCAGCGTGACCGTGCCGCCGTGGATGCGCGGTTCCAGACCGTGCTTGATGCTGTTTTCAATCAGCGGCTGGAGCAGAATGCTGGGAACGAGAATCTCCAGTGTCCGCGGATCGATTTCCTTTTCCACGCGCAGCTTGTCGGCGCCGAAGCGCACCACCTCGATGTCGAGATAATCGTCGGTAAAGCGCAGCTCCTGGCTCAGGGGAACGTAGGTGTCATGATCCTTGAGCAGCGCGCGCAGAATGTTGGCGAGCTTGACTGTCATCTCCCGCGCCAGCTCCGGCTGGCTGCGCACCAGCGAAGCGATGGAGTTGAGGGTGTTGAAGAGGAAATGGGGATTGATCTGCCGCTGCAGGGCGTCAAGGCGCGCCTCCAGCAACAGCCGCTTCTGCTCTTCCAGCGAGAGCTCCACGCGCAGCGCATTCCACACCTTGAGCGCAATGCCCACCACGATGGGCGCGCTCAGCCACACCAGCGCCTGCAGCCAGATGTTGCTCGCCAGCAGCGCGAACAGCCGTCGGGGAAACTCGCGGTGGATCCAGTCGCGCACCATCTCCAGGGCGGCGATGAGAAACAGGAGCAGGATCTGGCGGTCAATGCGCGGCTTTCTGATGTTGCGGCGCACCCAGCGGTAGAGGCTGAGATCGATAAACGGCGTGAAGGACCAGATCGCTTCCTTTTCCACCAGGCCGCCGATGAGGCCCGCGGCCAGGCCGAGGGCGGCGTTGAAAGGCAGCGCCAGGTATTCGTGGTGCAGCATGGCCGGTACGGAAAGCACGGCGCCGCTCAGCATCGCCCAGTACGGGCCCACCAGCAGCCCCAGCAGCACCGTTGCCTCAAAGGAGATGTCCGCGGCCAGGAAGTTGGGCACCAGGAAGCGCAGATACACGCCGATGGTGAGCGGCACCAGGAAAAAGGCAAGCAGGCCGAGGGTCTGGCCGGTGCGGCGCTTTTCTGCAAATAGCAGGTGGCGGAAGGTGCTGGCGCGCGCAAGCACGCTGGCCACCGAAGCAACCACGCCCAGCTTGACCAGCAGGGTGATGAGAAGCAGCCGATCCGTCACCTGACCACTCTAACCCGCCGCGGTGTGGGAAATCGAGCCGGAGCCAACCCGGAGAGCCGCGCCGAGCCACGCCGGCGCAGCTCCACGTAAAATGGAAACATGGCCGCCGAGAACGTCAATGAGAACGTGAACGGGGACGTAAAGAAGATTGCCGAGGCGGATTTTCCCACGCGCTGGGGGCACTTTCGCATTCTGGGCTTTGAAGGAAGTGTAGACCCGCGGCCGGACTGCAACCCCGCGCGCGCCTGCGAGCCTGAAGGTCTGGTGGCGCTGGTCTTGGGCAACCTGCACGCCTCGCCGCCGCTGGTGCGCATCCACTCGCAATGCCTCACCGGAGACGTCTTTCACTCGCTGCGCTGCGATTGCCGTCTGCAACTGGAGATGGCGCTGAGGATGATTGCGCAGGCGGGCGCGGGCATTCTGCTCTACGAACAGCAGGAGGGCCGCGGCATCGGCCTGATGGCCAAGCTGCGCGCCTACGAGCTGCAGGACCATGGCCTGGACACGGTGGAGGCCAATGAGAAGCTGGGCTTCGCCGCCGACTGCCGCGGCTACGAACTTCCCGCCGCGGCGCTCAAGCTGCTCGGCGTTACGGCGGTGCGGCTGATCACGAACAATCCTGAAAAAGTGGCCGCTCTCGAGGCCGCGGGCATCCGCGTAGCCGAGCGCATCTCCGCCGAGGTCGAGCCCCAGGAGAGCTTTGCCGGCTATCTCAAGACCAAACAGGAGAAGATGGGGCACATTCTGCAGATGACGGTGAGCGAGGATCAGACAGAGTAGCAAGACAGGGAATAGGGATCAGGGAGTAGGGAATAGAAAGCTGCACGTATAGGAAGCTATACGCGCCGAGCCTTCAGCACTTTGGCCATGGTAATAACCTGGCCCACGTGGCGCATGGCGTGGTCGGCCACGTGCAGCATCGTACCTCCGATGGACGTGGGCAAATTTTTGCGGCCTACGCCGCGCATCGTCTCCAGGTCGGCCGTAGCGAGCGCGCGGATGCGTTGCGCCGCTGCGGTGAAGGTGTTTTCGACCTCGCCCATCAGCTCGGCCTTCGCCTCTTCCCCGCCCTGTTCCGACTTGTACGCCGTGAACTGGGCGGCCGAAAGCTGATGGCCTTCAGCATAGGTGAGAATCCGGTCCGTCGATCGCGCGATGTGGCGCAGCAAAAACGCAATCGAGTTTAGGCCCAGCGGCTGCGCGTGCATCTCTTCGTCGCTCAGCTCCGCAGTCCATTGCTTCAGGTCGTCGAGCGCCAGCTCCAGCGCATGCAGAACGGCGCGCGGGGCGGCCGGAACGTCGGTATGCGTGCCGCGCAGCCAGGGTTCGATGTAGGGGGCGGCGGCAGGGGAACTGATCATTGTTGAATCTCTACTGCACTCCCATTATCTACGTCGGAGCTCCGCGCGCAGTTTCACCAGTACTTTCATCACCTTTGTCGAAATGACGTACGCCGCAACCACTCCTTTGCGTGTAATTGCTACAGGCGTCTCTTGTGCGATAGGGAGCAATTCGCTCCGATGCCTTCGGGCCTCGACGGAGGTTTTACTGGTCATGGTGGCATTCCTGCGCGAATACGGTCTGTTTGTTTTAATCGGCAGCACAAATGCAAACTTGATTTCTCAAGAGCCAATTGGCCCTCTTGAGCCACTCCGCCGACGCCCCACCTCAGTCATCCTGAGGAGCGTAGCGACGAAGGATCTGCGGTTGCTTCGGAAACGCTCCTTGAAGCCTAAAATTCGAGCTACTCCCAATCGGTGATAATGCGCTCGGAAGGCTGTGGGCGTGGCTCAGTTGGGATAAAGGCGTATCCTATGCGCAAGTCGCCGGAAGGGTATGAGCATGAACGTTAAGGACTCAGCTTGGGTCTTGTTTGCGGTCGCCTTCTTTGGCGTCGGGATGGTCCTTTCGGCGTGCGGCTCGCACAGCCGGTCGGGGAGTGCAGCTAAACCCGCCGGCGAAGCACAGCCTCTGTTTACCCCGGTTGCCGCCAGCCTGGCCCAGCAAAAAATGTGCGACGAACAAGCTGGGAGGAAATTCCGTGAGAACCAGAGCAGCGACAACCTCCCCAAGAGCAGCGCCAACATCAGCAGTTATACGAGCCACTATGACCCCACCGTAAATGTGTGCTATATCCGCGTTGATTCCATTTATGTCGGGAAGATTCCTGTGACCTCAGCCGTGGTTTACGATGCGTTCGGCGGACGGATATACGCGAACTACATGTGGATCAACTCTAAAAACAAGAAGTACTGGGAGGTGCCTCCGTCTCAGTGCGAAATTCACATTCCGGGCAAGCCTGACGAGACATGCAAAACGGCCGCAGAGTTCGATGAGCTGACCGAGAAATACTTTGGCGTTACGCAGTAGGTGTACCAACTGGAGAGCACGACGGCAGCAATGCCTTGGGCGGAGATCAAAGAATGGCGACGAAATGCGGAAAAAGAGGATGCGGAAAGGAAGCGCTTAATACCCTGAGATTTACTGATTTGGTTCGCACAGATTTGGACACGGACCACCCAGTTGTTCTGTGCGAGGGGCACACAAGGGAGGCCCAAAAATTCGAGGAAACGGATGTCGCCGGGGTAAAGAAATGGCTAGAAACCTGACCAATCGAAACGAATGCGTAATCCCGCTTGTGCCTCGCAGGGGTGCGGCTGCGAGGTATGGATCCTGCGGCCGCGCCCCAGGATGACAGAGCGTTCCAACTCCCTTAAATCGGACTCGGAAGCCTGCGGAGACTCTATCCTGCGCTCTTTACCCGCACCACGGTGATCTTGGCGAAGCCCTCTTCAAAGACCGGCGGCTTGAGCCTCTCCGCCATCTTGCGCATCACGTCCTCGCTCACCGAGCGGTCGCGCTGGCGGTTGCGCTCCAGGCACACTTCCAGCG
>DATJRT010000076.1:0-2731 GCA_035504495.1 Occallatibacter sp. | reverse complement strand
AATTACTAATGATCTTAAGAGCATTGCGGCGATCGGCGTCTGTGAATATCTGGACGAAAACCCCTGAGACGGGCTGATCGCGCCGCGCGTCCTGCATGGCAGAATGGGAGCCACCATGCTGATCGAGCTCTGGGAGCGCCTGCGCGGCTACGACAAGTGGACCGAAACCGAAGCCACGATTCAATCGTCCGAACTGGTTGACCGGCTCGTGGAGGCGCGAAAAACGAGGGGCATTTGGCGGCTTCTTCTGTCGCATCCGTGGAGTGCTTGGCAATCCAACTGCTCAATTGGATGGACTGACACTGCCGGCGCCCCTCACGTTGCGAAATTTGCGGCGGCTGAGAACTCTGCCCTTTTTCAGAAATATGAAGGCCAGTGGGTTTCGATAAGGTACAACCCGGCCGACCCGGGCGAATACTATCTCCGCGAGCTTTTCCTCCAGCGGGTCTTTCTTGCGTTCCTGCGCATGGCTATTCTATTTTGGCTCGCGCTCTGTTTCTCCGGTTTCGCTTTCAGCCTCTTTCGGACTCTAGAGCGAATCCACCGTCCATGAGTTCGTCTTGAAGCAGGCTGCAAACGGACAAAGCAGCGGCTCGGATTGCGTTTCTCACAACCCCAGTTCCACGGCCCGCATCTTCATCGCCTCAATGCAGAACCCGATGTGCCCATCGAGCTCCACGCCCAGCTCCGCCGCGCCCTGGATCACGTCCTGCCGGTTCACGCCCTTGGCAAATGCCTTGTCCTTCATCTTTTTGCGCACGCTGGCCACTTCCACGTCGGCAATCGCCTTCGAAGGTTTCACCAGCGCGCAGGCAGTCAGGAACCCGGCCAGCTCATCGCAGGCGAAGAGCGCCTTGGCCAGGTGCGTCGCGCGCGCCACGCCGGAGTATTGCGCGTGGCCCAGGATGGCCGTTCGCAGCGTCTCCGGCCAGCCCAGCCGCTCCAGTTCTCTCACGCCCACAAACGGATGTTCCGCGGCCGTCGGATGCCGCTCGTAGTCAAAGTCGTGCAGAAGCGCGGTGGCCGCGTAGAGCTCAACCAGCGCCGCGCGCTCCTCACCTTCGAGTCCCAGCCGGTCGGCCTCCGCTTCGCCATAAGCGGCCACGCACGCTTCCACCGCCAGCGCATGCTTGCGCAGGCTCTCGCTCGCCGTCCATGCCGTCAACAATTGCCAGGCCTGCTCGCGCCCGTAAAGTTGGTTGCCCGGATTCATTTTTCCCTGATTCTCCTTGGTTGCTTACCTTGGTTCGCGTGCATCCGGTATTTCTAGGGTTTTATCCACTTATTTTCGGTTTGACCCCAAGTTTCTACTTGACAATTATGGTTCACTTCCCGGAGAGTAACACCTATCGGTGCAAAAAAGGCACCTCGGATACGCAAGCTCTGGCGCGTCCGCAACTGGCCCGATGGCAACCACTTTAGCAAGCGTGGAAACACGCGAGGTTGTGCGGTGTGAGTACTGCCGTCTCATGCAGTACAGAACCACCAACTCTCTTTGCAGGAAATGCCGCAGGCCCCTCGACTTTGAGGAGCCCGTACACTTGGCCCCGCAACTGGTGGCCAGCCCGCCCACGCAAAACACAACCGAGGCTGGCCTGCGAGTGGCGGCGCAGGTACGCGAGATTCGCCGCGCACGGCACCTGAGCCAGCGTCAGCTTGCCGGGCGCATGCAGGTCCCCCGCACCTATATTTCGAAAATCGAGAACGGCAAGGCGATTCCGACCTTGGGGTCGCTGGAGCGGCTGGCCCTGGCCCTGGAAGTCGATGTCTGCCAGCTTGTCCGCGACGCCCGCAGCCTGCGCGAGGAGGAAGTCGTCGCCATTCTCAGCGACCCCTTCCTGGCTGAGATTGCGGCGCTGCTCCCGTCGCTCGATTCCCTGCACCGCACGCTGCTCTATGGCGCCGTGCGCGACGCTGCCATCGGGCGCCGCCGCACCGCCTGATCCGCAGGCACGGGGCACGCCGGTGCGGGCGCTCGACGTCCGCGCCATTTGCCGGCTTGCGCCGGGTCGTCTCTGCCGCGCCTGTGTGATTGCGGCGTCTGGGTGCTTGTGCTAGGTTCGAAGGTGTTGCCCCCGGCTCCGGCTTCGGGGGATCTACGCCGGGCGGAGGTAGGTCCGCGAGCGGATCTCGTTCGATGCGGACGCCTGTCCCGTCGGATTGCATTCCGGATGGCCTCCGGGCGCCAGCGTGGAAACCGTAACCGCATAGTTGAGGCGAGTCCTTTGTCTTCTTCCCGCATGCTGCGCATTCACGAGCTTACTCCGGAAGAGCGCGCCCTCTATGCCACGCTGAAGCCCGAGCGCCTGCCCGATCATGTGGCCATCATCATGGATGGCAACGGACGCTGGGCCGGCCGCCGCTCTCTCAAGCGCTTCCTTGGCCACCAGCAGGGAGCGCGCAGCGTGCAACTGGTCACGGAGACGGCCTCGCGCATTGGCCTGCCCTGGCTCACCCTCTATGCCTTCTCGCTCGAAAACAGCCTTCGCCGTCCCCGCGCCGAAGTCAGCTTTTTGATGCGCCTGCTCAAAAGCTATCTTGAAAGCAATGTGCAGCGCATGATGGACAACAACGTGCGCATGCGTTACATCGGCCGCACTCACGACCTTCCGCCCGATGTGCAGGAGAAGATGCGCTGGGTTGAAGACACAACCGCGCGCAACACCGGCACCACCCTCACGCTGGCGCTCAACTATGGCGGCCGCTCGGAGATCGTCGATGCCTTCCGCGG
>DATJRT010000075.1:0-9598 GCA_035504495.1 Occallatibacter sp. | reverse complement strand
CAACGCTTCAGTGGTCAGTCCGGTACCGTGCGAGAGCCATCTTCAGCCGCTTGCCGGCGCGATGTCAAGGGTGTTGCCCAGCTCAGTGGTCTGACCAGGCATTGACACGCACGCCTAGGGAAGCGTAGAAACCGGATCATGCGCGGGATCATGCAGGTGGGGCTGGCAGTTACCGGAATTTGCGCAGCAATTCTCAATCTGCCGCGAGCCGCGCAAGGAAACGTCATCGGCATGAACGTCATTGCCAGGCCGGTGACGCGCGAGCGCATCGCCGCGCTTCCCGGAAAGGAGCAGAAGGCGTGGTTCGCGTATCTCGAACGCTCGGAGAGACAGAAGGCGCTGGACAAGCAGACGCTCCGCACTGAGCAGATGGCTGCGGGGAACACGCATCCGCAGCATGCGCCGATGGGCCGCGGCGCGTACGCTCTGCGCATCGAACACCCGGCGGAGTGGTACGCGAGCGCAGAGGCCGTGCTGGCGGCGCACAACGTGATGAGCTACCAGGTGGCGGACGGCGGCTGGAGCAAGAACATCGACATGATGAGCCATCCGCGCGCGCCCGGCGGCCTGTACGACGCGGACAACCTGAACCGGTTTCCCGATCCCGCTGATTTCGACAAGCCCGTGGATCCTAATTGGCATTACATTGCCACGCTGGATAACGACGCAACCTGGATGCAGATCCGCTTTCTCGCGCGTGTGGCTGCGGCGCTGAATGCGGCGCACCGGGACGCGGACGCGGCGCCGATGCGCGCCTCGGTGGAGCGGGGCATCGAATATCTGTTGAACTCGCAATATCCCAACGGAGGCTGGCCGCAGGTGTGGCCGCTCGAAGGCGGCTACCACGACGCGATCACCATCAACGACGACGCCATGATCCATGCGGTGGAGATTCTCGACGGCGTGGCCAGGGGCGCGCCGGAGTACGCGTTTGTGCCGCACAGCCTGGTACGGCGCGCGGGACCGGCCGCCGACCGCGGGATCGCTTGCTTGCTGAAATTGCAAATCGTGGAGAACGGCGTGAAGACCGCATGGGCGCAGCAGTACGATGCCCTGACGCTCGCGCCCACATCGGCGCGCAACTACGAGATGGCCGCGCTCACCAGCGACGAGAGCTATTCGATCGTGGAGTTTTTCATGCAACTCGAGAATCCCACCCCGGCCGAGATCGCAGCCGTGCACGAGGCGGCGGCCTGGATCGGGAAGGTGGAAATCCGCGGCTACCGTTTCGGGAGCGGCGATTTCCGCGCTGATCGCAGCAGCCCCGAGGGCCGCAGGTTGATCGCGGTCGAGGGCGCGGGGCCTATCTGGTCGCGGTATTACCAGATCGGCACAAACAAGCCCATCTTCGGCGATCGCGACAAGACCATCCACGACGGCGTGAACGATTTGAGCCGCGAGCGCCGCAACGGCTATTCCTGGTACAACTCCGGCGGCGTCGCGGTGCTGGCGGAATACAAAACCTGGGCGCAGTCCCATCCGCGGTGAGCGCGAACTGCCGCTCCGGCGGAAAGCCAGGCGCGGTGAGTGACCGCGCGGAACTCGGGCGCGAAACGATGCCCAGTCTGAATCCGAGGAGATCTGCTTGCTGACCCGCCGCCGCTTTCTTGCACAATCTGCCGCCGGGCTGCTGGCCGCTCCGCTTTCCCGGGCCGCTCATGCCGCGCTTCCTTCCGCGCCGCGCCGGCCGCTGATGATCGATGCGCACGTTCATGTCTTCAAGCACGATCCCGAGTTTCCGTTTGCGCCGGGCGCGAAACCTCCGGCCGAAGACGCGCCCGTAGAAACGTTGATCGAGTTGATGCGCGCCAACGGCGTGGCCCGCACCGTGATCATCCAGGTGATTCATTACAAGTGGGACAATCGCTACCTCGCCAGCGTGCTCAAGCGTTATCCCGGAATGTTTCAGGGCGTCTGCCGGGTGAATCCCGAGGATCCGGCGGCTCCGGATCGCCTGAGCCGGCTCACGGAAGAGGGTTTCCGCGGAGTGCGCATCAGCCCGGCGGCCGACGCAACCGGCGACTGGATTCGCGGGCCGCTCATGCCGCCGCTCTGGCGGCGATGTAACCAGCTGAGGGTGCCCATGACGGTGCTGGCGCCGGTAACGCGCATGCCCGACCTCGCTTCCCTGATTGAGGCCAACCCGGAGCTCGACGTGGTGATCGACCACATGGCGGATTGCCCGCTGCACCGGCCCGATGAGCTCCGGCTGCTGCTCGACCTGGCCCGTTATCCCCGGGTATTCGTGAAGATCTCCGACATGTGGGTGCTTTCGCAGCAGCCTTACCCGTATGCGGATGCGCAGGAGCAGGTGAAACGGTTGCTCGCACAGTTCGGAGCGCAGCGGTTGATGTGGGACACAAACTGGCCGGTTTCGCTCAAACAGCTTCCCTACGCGCGCATCGTTGCCCTCTATCGCGATCACTTCGATTTTGTCTCCCCGGAAGAACATCGGGAGATTCTCAGCGGGACGGTCCAGCGGGTCTGGCCGTTTGGGCTGTGAAGGCGCGGAGGCCGCTCCGGAAAAAAGTAGGCCGTGCGCCCGGCCCGCGCAATGCCCTCCCATCGCGCCGGCTGAGCGAACGGCCATTCTGGAGGAGGAGTTTCGCTCTACCCGCGCGCGTAGTTTTCCAGAGCGTCGCGGCAGGGAATTTCAATAGTGCAACCGTGCTGCGCCACCAGGCGCCGGTTCTTGAAGATCGTAAGCGTGCGCGTCACCGTCTCCCGCGAGGCGCCAATGAACTCGCCGATCTCTTCGTGCGTGAGAGCCACGCGGCAGCGCGTACTGCTACCGCTGTCGCTCCAGCGCAGCAGCAGGCTGGCCAGGCGCTCGGGTACTGAAGTGGAAAGGCCCACCAGCCGCAACTGTTCGCAAGCCAGGTTGTAACTGCGGCTTACTTCGCCGGTCACGGTTTCATAGGCTTCCGGATGGCGCGCCAGGAAGTGCAGAAAATCCTTGCGCGAGATGTGCGCGATCTTTGCCGGGTAAAGCGTGTCCGCGGTCATTTCATAAGGATTGCCGGAGAGAGCAGAGGAAAGCCCGAGAACTTCACCTGGTTTGGCAATGCGCAGGCTCAGGCGGCGGCCGTCGGTGGAGTTGATGGAAAGCTTCACTTCGCCTTCGATGATCACGCGCACGCCGTCCGCGGGCTGGGATTCGCTGAAGAGAACCTTGTTGGCCGGATGCGAAATGGGAACCAGCAGAGATTCCAGGTCGGCCACCGCCGGCGCCGACAGGCTGCTGAAGAAGTCGCTCTTCCGGTATGGTTTGACGCCTGCGTCGTTGTTTCGATCACGCTCGGTTTGCATCGTGTGCCTCCGGGGAAACCTGATGGTTGCTCTTGCCCGTGACCTCGTCGGCAAGATACTGGGTCCAGGGTGTGCTGGTAAGGATTGCGGCTTCCGTCTGAGAGTAGATCGCCCTCAGCGCCCGAATCCCGCCTGCGTCGGCGTACGTGGTCTCACGAAGATCGAGGGAGACTTTGCGTGCAGCCAGAGAGGGCAAGGTTTCGGCCCACAGGCGGTCAAGTTCGGCCGCCCAGGGTCCAACAATACGTCCCTCCAGCTTTACGACCATGCACTCAGCGTTTTCTTCGAGAGTGATTCGCAAGGCCATGCCCGGTATAGGGCACGGGGCGCGCCAAACCGGCGGCCATCGCGCAAGAATGGCTGCGAAGCCAACAAAGGAAAGCGGTTAAATATCTCCTGGGCCCGCAAAGAGGAGCGAAATCGCACGCCGCGCGACGAGGTGACGAAGACGATATTTCGTCTCCGAGACTTCATTCGGTCACGAGTACTCGCTGCGGGCGATCCCGAGCTTCTTGATCTTCGAGTTGAGCGTGGTTCGCTTCAGGCCCAATTTGGCGGCGGCCCCGGTCGGTCCGCCGATCATGCCCTTGGCATCACGGAGGGCGCGCAGAATATGGTCGCGCTCGGCGGCCACGAGCGTGGGGTTGACGGCAGCGTTGGCCAGGGCCTCGTCTTCTTCCTCGTCGAGCTCTTCAATCTCGGCCAGAGGCACATGGAGCACCGGTCCGCGGGAAAGAATGACGGCGCGCTCAAGGAAATTTTCGAGCTCCCGGATGTTGCCCGGCCACTTCCACGCCGTGAGCGCTTCCATGGCCTCCGTCGGGATGGACTCGATGGTCTTGCCCATGCGGCGGCTGTGCAGCGAGACAAAATGGCGGACGAGGACGGGAATGTCCGCTACCCGCTCGCGCAAAGGCGGCGCGAAGACGGGAAAGACCTTGAGGCGATAGAAAAGATCACTGCGGAACTGCTTTTCGGCCACCATCTTCGCCAGATCGCGATTGGTGGCGGCAATGAGGCGAACGTTGACGGGGATGGGCCGCGTGCCGCCGAGTCGCTCGATTTCGCGCTCCTGCAGCGCGCGTAGAAGCTTGGGCTGCAGGTCCAGCGGCAGCTCGCCCACCTCATCGAGAAACAGCGTTCCCTCATGGGCGAGTTCGAGACGGCCGATTTTGCGCGCAATGGCTCCGGTGAAGGCGCCCTTTTCGTGCCCGAAGAGCTCGCTTTCCAGCAGGCCGGCGGGGATGGCAGCGCAGTTCAATTTGATGAAGGTGCGCTCATTGCGCGGGCTCAGGCGATGGAGGGCGCGCGCCAGCAGCTCCTTTCCCGTTCCGGTTTCGCCCTGGATAAGGACGGTTGCGTCGGTGGGGGCAACCGTCTCAATCTGGCGCAGAACGTTGCGCAGGCCCGAGCTTTCGCCCACGATATCGTCAAAGCGGTTTTCCAGGTTGATCTCTTCTTCGAGATATTTCTTCTCCTGGTTCAGGCGGTCGCGCAGCTCGGCAATCTGGCGAAAGGCAAGGGCATTGTTGACCGCCATGGCTACGTGGCCGGCCACCTGGGCAAGCTTCCCGGCGTCGTGCTCGCTGAAGGCATTCTCCTTGCGGCTGGAGACGGCGAGCGCGCCCAGCGTGCGCTCGCGATGGACGAGCGGAACCCACACCCCCGATCGCATGCCCGCGCTGGTGAGATGCCGTATGGAGTCGGGCGCGAAGGGCCAGCGGTCGATGCGGTTGAGAATCACCGGGCGGCGGGTGCGGAAGGCCTGGCCTGCCGGCGAGGCGTCGGGATCAAGCAGCACCTCTCCCTGGCCGGCGCTGGATTCGCCGCCGGGGGCCAGGAACTGCACCCGCAGCTTGCCCGTCCTCTCCTCATAAAGAGCCAGCGTGGCAAAGTCGTGCGGCACCACCAGGCGCATGCTGGCTGAAAAGGCGTCGAGCATCTTGCGAATGTCGACGTTGGCAAGCAGCAGGCTGCTGAGCTCGGCAATCACCGATTCCTGCGCCTGGCGTCGGTCGGTTTCATCGCGCGTGATCTTGGAAAAGCCGGTCACCGCGCCGGCGGAGTCGCGGATCGCGGTGAGTACGCAGTTGGCCCAGAAGCGGCTGCCGTCCTTGCGCACCCGCCAGCCCTCCTCTTCCACGCGATCGCGGCGCGCTGCCTGGCGCAGGAGCTCGGCGGGGCGTCCGCGGTCGAGGTCTTCCTCGATGAAAAAGCGGGAATAGTGAAGGCCGAGGACCTCTTCGCTTTTGTAGCCCTTGATGCGCTCGGCTCCCGGATTCCAGGTGAGGATGTGGCCTTCGCGGTCGAGCAGGAAAATGGCGTACTCGTTCACGCTTTCGAGGATCGAGCGCAACCGCTCATCGTTGATCCGCAGGGACTCCTGCGCGGCGCGCTGTTCGGTGGCGTCGCGAATGAAGCTCACCACCGCGGAACCCGCGTCCGTGGAGACCGGCTTGAGCATAATGTCGACGGGAAATTCCCTGCCGTCTTTGCGCAGGCCGAAGAGATTCAGCGCGGCGCCCATCTGCCGGGCGCGGGGGTGAGCACTGTAGTTCTGGCGATGACGGGGATGGGCCTGACGGAAACGCTCCGGCACGAGCATCTCCACCGGCCGGCCGATGAGCTCTTCACCGCGGTAGCCAAACAGCTCCTCGACGCGCGGATTGGCGCGGAGCATGATGCCTTCGCTGTCCGTGATCAGGACCGCATCCGGGCAAAACTCAAACAGGTGCTCAACTGTGAATTGGGCAGGACCGGCCGTGACGCGATTTTCCTCGGCCGCTGCGTCCTGCTCAGGGAGCTCCGAAGGGCGCATTGTTGGGGACCCGACCTCAAAGGCACAATACCGCCGCAGACCGGGGTTTAGCAACGTTAAGTCGGTAACCGAACCGGCTTGGTGCCGAATCGGCAGAGCTTCCGCGACCGGGAAGCGTGATGGCCGCGGCTTGGTATACTGCCCTGCAAACGAAGTTCCCCGTGCAATCGAAGGCTGGCCGCTTCTCCGGCTCCGCAGCCGGGATCTCTCACAAAAGAAGGACTCAAATCCATGGCTTCCCCGTGCCGTTTTCCCGCCGCTCTCGTCCTTGCTGCCGCCGCCACCGTGCTCGCCGCGCAGACGCCGGCCCCGGCGCTGCCGCCTACGCCGCCGATGACTCCGGATATTCCGGCGCACTTCACGCCGCCGCGAAACGGCTACGACTTTGAAAAGCGCGAAGTGATGATTCCCATGCGCGATGGGGTAAAGCTGTACACCGTGATCGCCATTCCCAGGGGTGCGAAGAACGTGCCCATCATTCTTACGCGCACGCCTTACAACGCCGCCGCGCGCCTGCACGCGGAGGAGTCGCCCTATCTGGCCGCGCAGATGATGGTGGGCGACGACGTGTGGGCACAGGCCGGATGGATCCGCGTCTTCCAGGACGTGCGCGGGAAATACGGCTCCGAGGGCGAGTACGTGATGACCCCGCCGCCCACCGGTCCGCTCAATCCCAACGGGCCCAACGACACCACCGACGCGTGGGACACGATCGACTGGCTGGTAAAGCACGTGCCGGAGTCGAATGGCCGCGTGGGCATGATCGGCTCCTCGTACGAGGGGTTCACGGTGGTCATGGCCCTGCTCGATCCGCATCCCGCGCTGAAAGTGGCCGCGCCGGAGAGCCCCATGATCGACGGCTGGATGGGCGACGACTGGTTCCACTACGGAGCCTTCCGCCAGGTCAACCTGGATTACTTCACCGAGCAGACCACCACGCGCGGCCAAGGGCCGATCATTCCGCGCCTCAATTACGACGACTACACCAACTTCCTGGAGCAGGGCTCGGCCGGCGACTTTGCGCGCTATGGCGGGCTCGATCAACTGCCTTTCTGGCGCAAGATCGAGGAGCACCCCGCCTACGACAGCTTCTGGCAGGATCAGGCGCTGGATAAACTGCTGGCCAAGGTTCCGCTCAAGGTGCCGGTGCTGTGGGAGCAGGGATTGTGGGACCAGGAAGACATGTGGGGCGCAAACCACTCCTACGCCGCCGTCGAGCCGAAAGACACGAACAACGACAGGAATTATCTGGTGATGGGGCCGTGGTTCCACAGCCAGATCAACCGCAAGGGATGGACGCTGGGCCCGCTCCAGTGGAAAGGCGATACCACCCTCCAATATCGGAGGGACATCCTGCTGCCGTTCTTCCGCCAGTATCTCGTCGACGGCGCGCCCAGGGCGGACACGCCGCCGGTTCTGGTCTATAACACCGGCGAGAATCACTGGGACCGCTTCACCAGCTGGCCGCAGAGCTGTGACGCCGGCTGCCCCTTCAAGCCCAAGCCGATTTATCTCGAAGCCGGAGGCAGATTGTCGTTCGACGCGCCCGCCGCCGGCGATGCGAAATTCACCGAGTATGTTTCCGATCCAGCCAAACCGGTGCCGTTTACGCCGCGGCCGTTCTTTCTCGACGAGTCCGGCAACCCCGACGGTGCCTGGCGCACCTGGCTGGTGCACGATCAGCGCTTTGTGGACGGGCGGCCGGACGTGCTCACCTTCGAGACCGGCCCCCTGACGGCGCCGCTCCACCTTGCCGGCCGTCCGGATGTGAATCTCTACGCCTCCACCAGCGGAACCGACAGCGACTGGGTGGTCAAGCTGATCGACGTGTTTCCGGGAACGGATGCCTACGACCCGCCCATGGGCGGTTACGAGTTGCCCATTGCCACTGACATCTTCCGCGGCCGCTACCGCACCAGCTTTGAGCATCCCGAAGCGATCGCCGCGAATCAGCCGCTCCTCTACAAGTTCGGCCTGCCGATGGTGAACCACGTCTTCGAGCCGGGACATCGCATCATGGTGCAGGTGCAGTCCACGCTGTTTCCGCTCTACGACCGCAATCCGCAAACCTTTGTGCCCAACATCTTCGAGGCCCAGCCTGGCGATTACCAGAAGGCCACGCAACGCGTGTGGCACACGCCGGGCGAGGCGAGTTTCATCAGCCTGCCGGTGATGACGGGCGAGTAAGCGACCGCCGGTCGCGCCGGCGCAGTTGACGCGGTGATCAAACCCGGCATCCTCGGCCCTGCGCTCAGATCTGGCCCCTTGGTGAACAGGCAAAAGAAATAGAATCAACGCCTTTCGCAACTGCCGGGCAAGGATTTCCCGGCGCACCGATACCAATGCGGGGTAGGGGCATCTATACTGGATGAGTGGGATGGCTGGCACCCATGGAAAAAATCGTCAAACTGAAAATTGAAGGCATGCACTGTGAGGGCTGCGTGCGCAGAGTCACGCAGGCGCTGAATGCGCTTGCTGGCGTGCGCGTCGAATCCGTCGAGGTTGGCTCGGCTGCCGTGATCCTGGATCCGGCGCGGGTTTCTCCCCGGCAGGTTGCCGCGGCCGTGAACAGCATCGGTTTCGCGGCGCGCGCGGAACAGTAAGGAACGGGGAGCGAAGATGGCGAATTCTGCCGCGGTGAAAACCGGCGAAGCGAGCGCGGGCGCAACGGCAGCGGCGCTTGAGCGGGTGCAGATTCCCGTCACGGGGATGACCTGCGCGGCCTGCCAGTCGTTCATTGAGCGCACGCTTGCCGGCGAAGCCGGCGTGCGCGATGCCACGGTCAGCCTGATGCTGCATAACGCGACCGTCGCCTTCGATCCCCGCATCGTTTCCGCAGAGCGCCTGGTCGAGAAGATCCGCAGCACTGGTTACGGCGCGGAGATGCCGGCTGCGGCTGAGTCCGCCTTCGCGGCCCAGGAACGAAACGACGCCGGGCAGTTGCGCGCCTACCGAGATTTGCGGCTCAAGGCCTGGGTGAGCGCGATCGCGGGCGCGGTGGCCATGGTCGCCTCCATGCCCTTGATGAGCGCGGAGCGCATGAAGGACCCCTTCATGCGTTGGGCCGCGCACTCGCTCGTCCCCGCTTTGCACGAGGCCATGCCCTCGCTCTTTCAAATCGGCGCAAATGGACTGCGCTGGTTCCTGCTGGGGCTCTCGATTTTCATCGCGGGATGGGCCGGTCGGCAGTTTTATGTGAAGGCGTGGTCGGCGCTCAGGAACCGGACGGCGGACATGAACACGCTGATTGCGCTGGGCACGGGCGCGGCCTTTCTCTATTCCGCGGCCAGCACGCTCGCGCCTGGATTTTTCTTGCGGCACGGCATGGCCCCCGACGTGTACTACGAAGCCGGAATTCTGATCATCGCCCTCATTCTCACCGGCAACACCCTCGAGAGCCGCGCCAAACAGCGCACCGCGCGGGCGCTGCGCACGCTCATGGAACTGCAACCGAAGACGGCGAGGGTGCTG
>DATJRT010000074.1:0-9581 GCA_035504495.1 Occallatibacter sp. | reverse complement strand
TCGTCCTTCACGTGGCCGGCGCGCGGCTGCTTCAGCCACCATGTGCCGAAGGCCGCGGCGCAGGCGATGGCCAGGATGAGAACTGCGGTGAAGAATGTCTTCAAAATCCCATGCCCTTTGCGACTCATGGAAATTTACCTCCCCGTTTCGATAGGCGCCGATCCCGCGCCCGTTGCGTTGCACAGATACCTGAGCGCCCGGATGCCGGGCAGAAAGAAATACGCTCCCCCGCGCATGGTTGTGAATTGCGGCATCTCCACGATGCGCCGCCGCACCTTGCCCGCCTGCGGCATGGAGAAGCTGCTGGTGAATGGGTCTCCCTCGACCGGCTCGCGGTTGCCCAGCAGCGGATCGCTTTCCTCGCTGAGTCCGTCGAACTTGGTTCCCGCGATCCACGCGTTCTGCACGAACTCGAACTGGCGCTCGATGTTGGCGTTGAGCGCGATGAAGTGCAGGCCGCGCTCCGGGTCGCCGGGCGGCGCCGGCTGCACCGCTTCGCCGGGTGAGAGGCCCGGGCCGTACTCGCGGCCGCGGCGCAGGATGCGATGAAAACGCACGGAAGCGGCCAGGTCTTCGCGGAGATTGGTCTGGCCGAATCCCAGCTCATGAATAAGTTCCGAAAAAATGCCGGAAGGCTTTCCCGGCAGATCGGCGGTGCGCGGGTTGCCGCGCCGGATGTGCGCCCCGAAGGGGCAGTGCGTTCCGTTGGCATCGGCGGTGTAGTCGAACTGGTTCAGGCGCACATCCTGCTCCCGCTTCGCTGCGCTGCCCGCCGCGCCCACGCCCGCGATGGCCTGCGGGCAGAGCGGCGTCAGCGGCGCGCCGTCCTCGAGCTCGCGGCCCACGAGCGCTTCCGCCAAGCCAAAGCCGGTCTGGTGCGTCGAGCGCGTGGCCTCGTCGACATATTGCCAGAACGCGCGCACATCCTGCCGCAGCTGGCGAATCACCACGTAGGTTCCGTTCCTGCCCAGATCTTTTTTCCCCGGCTGATCCTCCGCATCCGGCAGCTCCTCGCTCGCATCCACGAGCGGCCGGTCCGTGTAGCGGTTGTACTCGTTGGGATAACCGAGCAAAAATTCTCCCAGGCAGACGAGGTTGCCGTAGTCGAGCTGGCTGCCGTTCACGGTCACGGTGCGCGTGCGCTTCCAGTCGGGCAGTGGCTGGCTGATGCCGTCGATGAACCCGAAGTGCTCGCGGCCGGCCAGGTTGGAGGTATTCAGGCGGCCGATCTCGATGAAGCCCTCCTGGAACCACGTACCGCGCACGGACTGCATCCATCCCTCGAGCAGGTCCGGTTCCGCGAAGAACATCGCCGCCATGTGCGGCACTCTTCCCGGCGCGCCCCACTCCCACCGGGTGGGCGCGTTGGCGCCCACGTCGCCCAGGCGGCGCGAGCGATTCGCGTCCCCGGCCATCCCTGAAAGAAATTCCGCGGAAAAACCGGCGAGCACGTCTTCGCGGATCCCCAGCGCCTCCAGCCCCTGCCGTGTAAACGCCACCTGCAGCGCCGTTGAGGGCACGGGGCTGCGCTCGAGCGCGGTCGTCACCGGCGCCTGCGCAAGCCAGGTGCGCGCGGCCCCGGCGTCGCGAATGTTGAGCAGCAGATAGACGGCTTCCGTCATCTGCGCAAAGCCGTAACGCACCATTCCCTGCACGTCCGCGTAGTCCACGTCCGCGTGGTTTGCGGCCGCCTGGTTTACGGCAGATTGCCCTGCCCGTCCCTTCAAAACAGCGCTACCCATTGCGCCAGCTCCGTTTCCCTTAACGATTCCCGTTCGATTCCTTCGCGGATCAGCGTGTTCCTTTTCAGATCGAATGCCGTCAGCCCCGGATACGCCTTGTACCAGACGTTCGTGGGCAGCTCGTGCCGGCGAAGAAAGTATTTGAACTTCTGTTCGTCCTTTGAGCCGTCGAGCACCAGCCATCGCGATGCCGGATAGCCCACGCCGTTGCTGAATACCAGGTTCAGGCCCCAGCCCACCTTGTTGATGAAGTCGTCCATGTAGGTTTCCAGGCTGCCGTCGTAGTTGCTCGCGAACAGCAGCCTGCGCTTTTCATTGATGAAGACCCACCGCGCAAAGTGAATGGTGCCCACGCGCGCCAGTTGTCCGCGAACATAAATGTGGCGCGCGGTCCAGTCCAGCAGCCAGAGCAGAAAGGCCAGCGTCCAGCGGCGGAACACACCCGGCTTCACGCTGCCCATGGCCGTGAACTGGTTGGTTACGTCAAAGTCCTCGATGCGCGCAAGCTCGGCTTCGTAGCAGGCCTCGACGCGCGGCGCGATCACGGGGTCGGCTTTTTCCCGGCTGCGCAACTGGTAGAGGAAGACGGGGAGATAAAGGAGCAGCAACGGCGAAAGAACCAGCAGCAATAACGGCACAGCGGCAAAGTGTGCCGCATTGCGCAGCCGCCAGCCCAACGGCGTGGGCAAAGGCGGCGTCAGCGTGAGCCGGCCCGCGCGCGTCTCCGCCTGCATGAACGCGCGCAACTCCGCGTGCACTTCGCCGGGACGCTTGCCATCGAAGGCGTCCGCCTTTGCCTGCAGATGGTCTTCGAGCGCCAGACGAAGGGCGTTTTCCTCGCGAATCTGCTGCACCGTACGGCCGCGCCAGTTCACGTACATGGTTGCCGCTGGCGTCTCGTGCGCCTTCATCCAGGACGGGATGTCGGCGCCGGGCGAGAAATCGCGGCAAAAGGAAAAGATGCGCTTGAGCCCCGCGCCGGCGCGACGGGCAAGGTCGGCGCGAAAGGCATCCGCGGTTCCGTCGAAGTCCGCCAGAAACGCGAGGCTGAGCGGATAGTCGGGTGCAGCCACGCCGTAGGCTGTCTCCATGTCGCCCAAAGTTTGGTCGGCGAGAATCACGAAGCGGGCAAAGTGCAGTTGCGGAAATTCGCCGAAAGGCACCAACGGGTTATGCGGATCCGCCTGCCCCGGAGCCTCGTTCATCTGCTCCAGAAGCTCCCGCAGCTCCGCTTCCCGCTCCGTCCGGAGCGGGGCCATCACCAGAATGTTGCTCTGCGGCATCATGGCGGCGCCATCGATTCAGACTCCGAGGGCAGACTCCGGCCCGGAATACGCAGGGAAAAGGGGAAAGCATCCGGCAGTTGTTCAGTGTGTTGAAGTGCAATCGCGCTGGCCGCGTGCTTATTGCCTGGTGAATCGCAAGCGGCTTCCGTTTCCCCGGCGCGGTGTTACGGCTGCGGAGAACCGTTGGCTGCGCCGAATTGCAGGCAGAAATGAATGAGCGGTTTCCCGCTCCAGTACACGCGTCCCAGATAGAACCCCGGATCGATAAGGCGAATCTCGTCGCGAATCCACTGCGCCACCTCTGAGGTCTTCGCGTAATCGAGAACGATGCACTCCTGGTTGTCCAGCAGGCTGGGAGCCTTGTACACCTCGGCCACAATGGCGCTCAGCCCGAAGGGAAGAATGCGGTTGCGCAGCACCCCGTGAGCCGCATCAAAGGTCTTGCCCTGCCACACAAACAGGCTGACGAACTCCGCGATATCCGGGCTGAACACCGTACCCGGCGCAACGATGGCAGTGCCCTTGGCCTGGCCGTTGGGAATGTCCCCGGAGGGGCTCGAAGAAAAGAGGGAGTCGAGACTGGCGGCAGACATCTGCAGCAATCCCGGCACATCGTAAGCCATTTCGCGAAGCTCCTTACCGAAATGAATCAGAGATGACCAGATGTCCGTTGTGCGGCTGGTGCAAGATTATGGAATTCTGCCGCTTGCCATGTCAATTAAATTCTCCGCCTCCGGCTGAGCCGCGATTTGCGCTGCGATGCCCGCGCTCGGCTCCCGCCGGGAATGGAGTAGAATCCTCCCCATCGCCCCGCAGCGGAAAGGGTCTTGCGATCATGAACGGCAACGCGCCCAGCCCGCGCCAGAGCGCTTTTCTGGTTCTGGCCATGCTTCTCTTGATAGTGATTCCGGCGGGCCTAACGTTGCATACGGTGCGCGTGCCCGCCGCCATCGCCATCTCCAGCGCCAATCCCACGCCGCGCGGCTACACCGTCAGCCTGCTCCTGTTTCTGGTTCCCATCGCCGTCATCGGCGGATGGTTTCTGCCGCAGGAGCGGCTGCGTATTCCCCGTTGCGCCTTCGCGCTCACCCTCGCGCTGCTGGTGCCGGTTGGCTTTGCCCTCGATTTCTTCTTCGCCAACCGCTTCTTCGTGTACCTCAATCCCGGCGCCACGCTGGGAATCCATGCGCCCGCCATCGGCGGCGCCATTCCCATCGAGGAGTACGCGTTTTACTTCACCGGCTTTCTCGCCGTGCTCCTGCTCTACGTCTGGACCGGCGAATACTGGCTGGCCGCGTACTGCGTCCCCGATCCGCGCGCAGAGAGCGCGAAGCTTCGCCGCCTGCTCGGCTTTCATCCGGGGTCTCTGCTTGCGGGCGCGGCGCTCATCGCGGCGGCGATCCTCTACAAAAAATGCTTATCGCCCGTTCCCGCCGGATTGCCGGGCTACTTCATCGCCCTCGCCATCGGCAGCACCGTGCCCTCGATCGCGCTTTTTCCCGCGGCGCGCAACTTCGTCCACTGGCGCGCGCTCTCCCTCACCCTGTTCATGATCCTGCTCATCAGCCTGTTCTGGGAGGCAACCCTCGCCGTTCCCTACGCATGGTGGGGCTACCGGCCGGAACAGATGATCGGCATCTTCATCGGCGCCTGGGCCGGACTGCCGATTGAAGCTGTGCTGGTGTGGATCTCCGTCACCTACACCACCGCGATTGTCTATGAAGTGCTGAAGATCAAGTTGCAGAGAAACTCGCTGCCGCCGCACGCCGCGGAACGCGCGCCTACTTCTCGAACAGCTTGAGGTCGATGCCCGCGCCCATGGCCTGGTAGCCCGCGTCTCCCGGATGCAGATGGTCGCCGCAGTCATACGCCGGATTGAAGCGCGTCGGATCGGCGGGATCGCGCGTGATCTCATCGAAGTCGATCACCGCGTCGAACACGCCGCTCGTGCGGATCCAGCGGTTCACTTCCTCCCGCATCTGCTCGCCTTTGTCTGAGAAGTAGCTGGCCCCGCCATACGGCGTGAGCGTTGCGCCGTAGACCTTGATGCCGTGCTCGTGCGCGGCGTCCGCAATCTGCTTCAGCCCGAACTCGAGCTGCGCCGCGTCAATCTCGTCCTCCGGACCGGAGGAGCGCGCCGTGTGCCCGATGTCGTTGATGCCTTCGAGAACGATGAGATACTTCACCCCATCCTGCGCCAGCACGTCGCGATCGAATCGCGACATCGCGCTCGGCCCCGCGTTTTCATTCAGAACGCGGTTGCCGCCGATGCCCTCGTTCAGCACTGACACCTGCGCGAGCCCCGGCTCCTGCTTGAGCCGCGCGGCGAGCACATCGGGCCAGCGCCGGTTGGCGTTCGCGGTCGAGTGCGCGCCGTCCGTGATCGAGTCGCCCAGCGCCACAATGGCGCGCGCGCCCGCGGCGGCAGAAACGTCCACGCCGCTCAGGAAGTACCAGGAGGAAAGCGTGCTGGCTTGAGCCAGCACGGCCGCGCCGGCCACGTCGCCGTCGGCCGCAAAGCTGTCCTGGTCGGCAAAGGAGTGGTAAGTTTCTGCGCGCAGAACCTGGTTGGGCACGTAGAAACTGATGGCGAGATCGCAGAGCGGAGGCGCAGCCAACGCCACCGGATCGGAGAAGACCGCCGCGCCCGGCGCAATGCGCACGCTCCCCAGCCCGCCGAAGGTGAGCGCGTGGTCCGTGCCCGGCTCGATGGCCGCGCCGCCCGCGCTCAGGGCCACATGGGCGTCGCTGATAGTCAGGGGATCCATGCCGAATTCGTTGGTGAAGCGCACGCGGAGCTGTTCGCCGCCGTTCGAGATGTGAACAATTTCGCGCAGCGTATCGCCGGTAAAAGGACGCATCGCAAATCCCGGAAGTACGAGCATCGGCGACGCGGCCCAGGTTCCCACCCATTCCTGGGAAGGCTGGGTTTGCGCGCCGCACACGGCAGTTGAAGCAAGCCAGACAACAGGCAAAATGATCGTTCCGATACGCCGTTTGAGCATCAGGGGAGCACTCCGCAAGGCAGCCGGATTTGCACGCAAGCGGAGTCTATCACGCCGCGCGGCCAGCCAGGTTTGACGCCCTTGCGCCCGCTTTGCGAGACTCACTCCTGATGCAGTACAGCGGCAAGGTTGAATACGCCCATCAGCGCAAGATGCGCGAGCGCAACACGCGCCTCTACCGGCTGGCCCACTGGCCCATCTGGATCTGGGTCTTCTTTCTCCTGCCGGGACCGCTCACCTTCAGCCTGTTTGCCCACGGCTTCAGCCGCAACAATTCAATCTGGCTGGCGATGGTGCTGCTCGGCACCGGCATTGCCGGCCTGTGCGCGCAGTTGCCGGGCGTGGAGCCGCGCCCGTACATCCTGCGCTTCGATGAAGACAAGCCCAATCCGCTCTACCGCAAGGTCTGCTACACCTTCGCCTGGAACGCCATCCTCAGCTTCGCGCTGCTCAACCTCAGCGGCCTCGTCATCGCCGCCGTCACCGGCACCTGGTATCTCAAGCAGATTTATCGCTACGGCTATTTCCCGCTCAGCGCCGCCATTCTTCTGCTGGGCGCGGCGGGCAAGCTGCCGCGCGTGGGCCGCTCCACCAAAGCCGAAGGCGCCGAGCGGCGCTATTTTTATGGTTCGGTCTGGGCGGTGACCACCGCGCAAACCCTCCTGCTCGTTTTGTGGAAGGTGCTGCCCCACCAGTTTGCTGAGACGCGCACGGGCAGCCTGCTCAAGCTCGGCGTGTTCGTGGGCGCGCTCGCGCTCATGGGCGCGCTCGCCCGCCGCGGCGCGCTGCCGCGTACGCGGCCCATTCTGCCCGGCGAAGTGATGGTCTCCGATTGAATCCGGCCCGAACCGGCGGCTCAATTACAATGCGCAGCGTGAAAAGGTTCACTTCGATCCGTGAAGCGAAGGACTACCTCGCCAGCCGCATCGCCGCCGAGGCCGAGCGCGAAGGTCAGCCGCTCTCGGAGATCGAGCGCAAGATGCTCTATTTCTCTGAGACCGATTGGACTCTGCCGGACATGCCGGAAATCAGCGCCGAATTCGATCGCGATTGCGACCAGGACGAATACGAGCGGAAGATTGGCGGCCTGGTTCGCAAGATCACGGCTCATGGTCACGGCGGCAATGAGGAAGAGCAGGAGAAGTGGGATGCGGCAATCCTGAAGCTGGCAGAAGGCGATCACTATTTGTCGGTTCTGGCGGATCCATCTCTGCGCCCCCGCGGCAGTTCCGTTCGCCCTCCACATGACATCCTCAAACTCTGGCTCACGGGGTTTGCGATTGTTTTTTGTGTTTTCGGCGCGATGGCTGCGGGGAATCGGCTCTTCGGCTCCAGATTCCGGGCAGTAGTTGAATGGCTTCTCGGCGATCGAAATCATTTCGGATTCCTTGTTTTGATCGGCGTGGCAATCTGGCTTCTTTGGTCCATTCGCGACGATCTGAAAATCATCGTGCGGGGCCTGCTGAAGAGGCCCTGACTATTTGGCCAGATTCGCCAGAGAGTGACCCAGATCACTTTGTTCCCGCAACCCTGCGCGCTATAAACGTTGTATGTGCCTTGCCATCCCCGGTCGGGTTGAAGAAATCCTCCACGAAGGCGGGCTGCGCCTCGGCCGCGTGAACTTCGGCGGCGTGGTCAAGCGCGTCTGCCTCGATTGCGTTCCCGAGGTCCAGGTGGGCGATTACACCATCGTGCACGTGGGCTTCGCCATCGCCAAGATCGACGAGGAGACGGCGAAGAAGACCCTCAAGGATTTTCGCGCCATGGGCGTGCTCGATGCCGAGTTCCTGAGCGAGGAAGACGTGTTTGCGCGCGCGGCCGCGACGCCGCAGTCGAACTGCCCCGACGGCAGTTGCAAACCATGAAGTACCTCGCTGAGTTCCGCAACGGCGAGATCGCGCGCGCATTGGCGCGCGACATCCATGCGCTGGCCACGCGCCCCTGGAAGATCATGGAAGTCTGCGGCGGGCAGACGCACTCGATCATCAAGAACGGCATCGACCAGATGTTGCCCGAGAGTGTGGAAATGGTCCACGGCCCGGGCTGCCCGGTGTGCGTGACGCCGCTCGAGCTGATCGACAAGGCACTGGCCATTGCCGCGCAGCCGGGCGTGATCTTCTGCTCCTTCGGGGACATGCTGCGCGTGCCGGGAAGCGCGGGCGATCTGTTCGAGGTGAAGAGCCGCGGCGGCGACGTGCGCATCGTCTATTCGCCGCTCGATGCAGTTGACCTGGCCATGAAGCACCCCGACAGGCAGGTGGTTTTTTTCGGCGTGGGCTTCGAGACCACGGCGCCGGCAAACGCCATGAGCGTGCACCTGGCGCGGCGGCGCGGCATCCGGAATTTCTCGCTGCTGGTTTCCCACGTGCTGGTGCCTCCGGCCATCGAAGCCATTCTCGAGTCGCCCGGCAATCGCGTGCAGGCGTTTCTGGCCGCGGGCCACGTGTGCAGCGTGATGGGCTACTGGGAGTATCCGCCGATCGCGGAAAAGTACGGCGTCCCCATCATCGTTACCGGCTTCGAGCCGCTCGACCTGCTCGACGGCATCCGCCGCGCCGTGCGGCAACTGGAACGCGGCGAGGCGCGCGTCGAAAATGCCTACGAGCGCATCGTCTCCTACGCGGGAAATCTTGAAGCGCAGCAACTGCTCGCCCGCGTTTTTGAAGTCACTGACCGTGCCTGGCGCGGCATCGGCGTGATTCCCCGCAGCGGCTGGCGGCTGAATGCGGAGTATTGCGAGTTCGATGCGGAGCTCCGTTTCCGCGTCGGCGGCATTCGCGCGCGGGAGTCCTCCCTGTGCCGCTCCGGAGACGTTCTGCGCGGCGTAATCAAGCCCTCCGCATGCGCCGCCTTCGGAGCGCAGTGCACGCCCCGCCATCCGCTGGGCGCGACCATGGTCTCGAATGAGGGCGCCTGCGCCGCGTATTACAACTACGGACGTTTTCTCTCGGCCGCGGAACTGGCCGGAGCGGGAAGAGCAGCTTCCAGCGCCTAGCTTTCGGCTTTCCGCCGCCCGCGTTCGCAGCCGGGCGAGCCGGGGACAACCGCAGATCCTGCCGCTCGTTTGCCGCAAGGCGTTCGGCAAACGCGGCTCACGATGGTCGGCGGCGTTTACGTTGCGAATCTGAAAGAAAGCGCACCGGAAGCCGGGAGCTGGAAGCTAAAAGCTGAAAGCTGGGAGCTTATTCGCGATGCCTGACTTTTCCAACTGGAGCTGCCCGCTGCCGCTGCGCGACTATCCCGCAATCGTGATGGGCCACGGCGGCGGCGGCAAGCTGAGCAGCGAGCTGGTAGAACACTTGTTTCTTCCCGCCTTTCGCAATCCCGCGCTCGAAGACCTGGGAGACGGAGCGGTGGTCGAACTCCACCCCACGGGGCTGGCCGGCGCGCGCCTGGTGTTGAGCACGGATTCCTTCGTGGTACGGCCGCTGTTTTTTCCCGGCGGATCGATCGGCGAACTGGCCGTGAACGGCACCGTCAACGATCTCGCCGTCTCCGGCGCCGATCCCAAGTTTCTGAGCGCGAGCTTCATCCTCGAAGAAGGTTTT
>DATJRT010000073.1:0-7632 GCA_035504495.1 Occallatibacter sp. | reverse complement strand
CCTTCTTCCACGCTGGTGACGCCGAGCCAGCGCGCGCCGGCGCGGACAACGGCGGGCGCGCAGAGGGCGAGCGAGTGGCCGTAGGCGTTGGCTTTGACGATGGCGAGCAGCTCGGCGTGGGGCGCGGCGAGGGACTGAAGAAAGCGAAAATTTTCTTCGAGAGCGCGCGTGGAAATTTCAACGCGGCAGGGGCGGGTTGGCGTGGGGGCGTGCACGGTTCAGTTTACGGCAGTGGGTGGAGGTGCCTGGTGATCGTGGCAAGCGGTAGAAACTCCCCTGATTGGCATTGCTGCGGCAATCGAGCTTGGGCCGACCTCAGACGGGAAGGTTCGTCTGGTTAACTGCCAGGCGTTTCTTCGACAGGTGGATGGCGAGATTTAGAGCCGTGCGTCTACCTGCTCGCGTGGCCCGATTGTATGAATTAAGCGTTCGGATGCATTCACCGATTGCCAGGTGAATTTTGAGCGCTTCCTCGAAGTCAATTCGGATGTTCAGCACTTCTGTGTTCGGGCTGAGTGCTGAGATCTCAGGGCTTGTGTTGGCAAAATCACAGCTGCCGAATGAGAAGGACTTTTTCTTGGGTTGCCCCGGATTGGCCATAAGGCTTTCTCCCGCGCGCTAGGTTGAGAGTTTGTCACTCTATTTTACTTCTGACAAATCGAAAGCCACAGCCGCAAGCCAATCACTCGGTTCTTTCGGTTAGGAAAATTCGACGGCCGCGGAGAAGGCCACGCTCATGCCCTTTTCAATTCAACAGCGCGAAGGCGACGATGGTTTCGCCGCTTGAGCCGAGTTCGGCGACGAGTTCGGATTCGAGGGCGTGGGGGATGGGCATCTCGCAAGCGGCGACTTCTTCGGGCGTGGCCCTGGTGAAGCAGAGCTCGCAGTGGCCGAGGGCTTCAGCGCCATTTTCATCCGCAGTTTGGATGGGCGGGCCGAAGACGCGGCAGGTCATGGGACGCCAGGCGTAGACCGAGCAGAGCCCTGTGGAAAGATCGAGCGCGGGGCAGGGGGCGTTCTTGGCGTAGCTCTCGAATTTCTCCTCATTTTCAGCGGTTGTGCCCAGGATGCCGGTCTCGCGATCGCCGGGGAAAGCGTCGCCGTGCTCGATGAGCCAGGCGCGGGCGCGTGTCTGGATCGCCTCCGCGGCCGAGGGGTCCGCCGCATGCAGTGCTCTTATGCCGGCGCGGAGACGCGCGGCGTCGAGGGCGTTGATGGGGAAGACGCCGTGGCAGCACTGCGTACAGCCGGGGCGGCAGACCAGGTGCGGGCCGGCGCGGCGGGCGGCTTGCGCGAAGGAGGCATCGACGATCTGGATAAGCTCGGCGTCGCGGAGAGGGAGCATGGGGGGATGATACTGCGTTGGCGAGTCAGCAGGTTAGCGAGTTAGCAAGTTAGCAGGTTAGCGGGGTTCGTGGTGAGTCGAATTTGTGCGTTCCTGGGCTTACGGCGGGCGGGCGACAGCCAGGTATGGGCGGCGTGCGCCGAGTTCAGCGCACGGGGACGGAGACGGCGGGCGGCTGGCCTGCGCCCATCAGGACGAGCGAGCGCTGGGCGAAGGGCGAGTAGACGAGAAGCGCCATGCAGGCCAGGGCGAGGCCGAAGTCGATGTGGTGCAGAAGCAGAAAGGGCGAAAGAGACCAGAGGACATCGGCGAAGAGAAGAAACGGCCAGAGGCGGAGAATTTTCCGGCGCACTGCGGGCGCACGGAAAAGAACGGCACAAAGGACGAAGGCGCGGACGGGAATGAGCATGGCGGCGGTGACGATAAGGATCCTGAAGACGAGCGCGGCGCGGCGAAGAGGCGAGAGCAGATCTTCGATTTCGGCGAGATTGGAGAGCGCGCCCACATAGAAACCGAGATACATGATCTGGAAAAGAAGAAAGAGCGTCTGCACCACGGCAGGCGGCGTTCTGGGGAGATCTTCGGCGGTGGCGAGAATGCGGGTGCGGGATTTTGCGGTTCCAGGCGCGGGATCGGCTTCGGGCGCGGGATCGGATTCGGGCGAAGCGACAGACTCACCGGAAGTTGACTCGCCGGAAGTTGAGGATTCGCGCGGCGCGGCGGGCGTCTCCCCGGCAGCGATGGATTCGACGGGAGCGACGAAGCGATAGCCGCGGCGGGCAAGAGTCTCAATGAAGCGCGGACTGGCTGCGGTGTCAGAGAGGGCTTCGCGAATGCGGTTGACGGCGGAGTGGACGCCGTGTTCGTAGTCGACGAAGGTGCCTTGCGGCCAGAGTTCGCGCGAGATTTCTTCACGGGTGAGCAGCTCGCCGGGGCGCCTGAGGAGCATGACGAGCACCTGGAAGGGCTGGGCGTTGAGGCGGACGCGCACCCCCTGGCGGCGCAGCTCGCCGGTGCGGACGTCGACTTCAAAGACGCCGAAGCGGTAGCGGCAAGGCGGGCCGGGAGCGGTCATCGCTTGTTCCCCTGGGTGTTCCCTGGCATGTTCCTTGATGGCCAGTTTATCTGAATAGGGTGTTGCTTTCAGGGCGGTGGAGCGGGTGAGAAGTTAGGCCAAGTGAAAGAGGGCGAAGGCATTGCGCGGTGAGAATCATTGGCTGCACGGGTGAGGCGGCCGGCATTGCGCGGAACGCGCCTTCCGGAGCAGGTTTGGATACATGGTGCGGAGCTTGCGGCAGGGACATTTCCCCGGTGCGCCGAAGATGCTGGCGCTGGCGGCGATGCTGACGGCGATCACGGGAGCGGCCACGGGCGAAGAGCCGACGGCGGCGGCGCAGGCCGGATTCGATGCGTACGTACAGAAGGTGGAGGCGCGGCTCGATGTGGCGCACCGGCGGCCGGAGACGTACCTGGCTCCCGTGGATTGGCAACGGGTGCGCGCGGGCGAGCCGGTGATCGAGAACCTGACGGTCAAGAGTGAGGCGGAGCTGCCGGGGGCGCTGATTCACGACTGGCGCGGGACGGCGTTTGCGCCGGGGGCAACGGCCGCGGATTTCGAGCGGGTGCTGCGCGACTTTGCGGATTACCCGAAGAACTTTGCGCCGCAGGTGGAGGCGGTGCGCGTGCTCGAGGAAGATGCGGGCGAAGATTCGGACGAGGATGCGGACCGGGATGCGGGCCGGGCGAGCGTGACCATGCGGGTGAAACAGCAGCACGTAATCACGGTGGTGCTGGATACGGACTACGACATCCGCTCCGCGCGGCTGGACGAAAGGCACGGAACGATTGCGTCGCGGAGCACGCGGGTTGCGGAGATCGGCGCGGACGGGCGTGGGCTGAGCGCGAGCGAAGAGCACGGCTTTCTGTGGCGGATGAATACGTACTGGAGCTACGAAGAGCGCGACGGCGGCGTGTATATGCAGATCGAGTCAGTCTCGCTGACGAGGTCAATACCGGCGGGGCTGGGATGGGTGGTGGGGCCGTTTGTGGAGAGCGTGCCGCGGGAGTCGATCGAGTTTACGCTGCGGGCGGTGTTGAAGGCGCTGAAAGAGTAGCGAGTTAGCGGGTTAGCGAGTTGGCGAGTTAGCGGGTTGGCGAGTTGGCGAGTTAGCAGGTTAGCGAGTTGGCGAGTCAGCAAGTTAGCGGAGCTAGGGCGAGGAGGGAGAGATGAGCGCGGGAACGGCAGTGAGAAAAGCGGGACCCGGATTCAAGGCGGCGCGGCGGAAGCAGGAGGCGCTGACGGCCGCGATGGAGAAGCGCGTGCTCAATTGGATGGCGAAGCGAGCGCCGGCCTGGGTGACGTCGGACGGGCTGACGCTCATCGGGTTCGCGGCGCAGATCGGCGTGGGCGCGTGCTATGCGCTGGGGCGGCACGACCGGCGCGCGCTGCTGGCGGGGATTCTCTTTCTGGCGCTGAATTGGCTGGGCGACAGCCTGGACGGAACACTGGCGCGGGTTCGCGGACAAGAGCGGCCGCGGTACGGATTCTATGTGGACCACATGGTGGACATCTTCGGCGCGACGGCGCTGATGGGCGGGCTGGCGTGGTCAGGGTTTTTGCATGAAGCCGTGGCGGCAGCGATGCTGGTGGCTTTCCTGCTGCTCGCCGCTGAAAGTTACCTGGCAACGTACACGCTGGGATGCTTCGAGCTTTCGCAGGGAATCTTCGGGCCGACGGAGATGCGCATTCTGCTGGCGATGGGGAATCTGGCGCTGCTCAGAAGCCCGTATGCGACGGTGTTTGGACACAGGATGCTGCTCTTCGACATCGGAGGGGCGATTGGGGCGGCGGCGATGTTCACGATGGCGGTGAGCGTGGGCGCGCGGCACACGGCGGAACTCTACAGGGGGGAGCCGCTGCGGTAAATGGTTTCCTCCCGCAGGGTAGCTGTCCAGATTCGCGGGCCGGGTTCGCGGGCCGGATTCACTGCGCCTGATCGGGGCGCTGCGGCGACGTGGTTTTCAGCCGGTCGAAATCGATGGAGAAATGGGGGCTTTCGCGGGTGCCGTCGATCTGGATGGGGACCACGGTGCCGGCGCCGTCTTTTTTGAAGAAGCGGTCAACGGGCTTGGCGAGCAGACCCTTCCAGCCGCCGAGCATCTGGGAGACGGTGGCCTGCATCCTGGCGGTGCCGGTGAAGTCGAGTTGGCCGCCTTCGACGCCATAAGCGCCGGTCACGGCAATGTCGGCGCCGGGCATGGAGTACTTGAGGTCAGGGAGGGTGATGATGCCGCGCTCCATGGTGAAGTCGCTGACCATGGTGGCGTGGATATCGGCAGCAGCGGCGTCCTGTTTGGCGGCTTTGGGGTCACCCTGGCCGCGGAGGCTCAGATCGGCCATGCGGTTCTGGATTTTTTCGCTGGTGAACTGGGCGTCGTCGAGCACAAACGAGCCTTTGAGGCGCATGCGCTCATGGACGGGCGCTTTGCCCGGCGGAATCTCGAGCGAGGATTTCAGGGCGAGCTGGCCGGTCATGAGGGGGACGCCATTCTTGCTGGTGAGGCGGAGAAAATCTTCCATGCGGCCCTGGGGAATGTCGACCATGAGGGAGATTTCGTGGCCACCGGGGCTTTCCTGGGCGGAAGCGGCTGAGCCGGAGGGTACGGGCATGGCGCCTGCGGGCAGGCCGATCACTTCACCCTGCACCGTGAACTGCGAGCCGCCGAGCGTGGCTTCGACCGGCTCGAGCCAGGTGTCCCCGTTGGTGGCATCCACGAGGGCGTGAAAGTGCGTTTGCAGATTCATGGGCGTGCCAAAGGACGTGAGACGAAAATCGGGTGTTTCGGTGACGCCGTCGACGGTGAGGTTGCGCAGCTCGCCCTGGTACTTCCCGGTGGAGTTGAGGGTCCCGGCAATTCCCTTGAAGTCTCCCAGATTGGCATGGTCGAAGGTGTATTTGCCGGTGATGGCGCTTTGGCCAGGGTCCTCGACGGTCCAGGGCCCGAAGGTTCCGCTGGTCTGAATGATGCCAACGGGACGGGCGTTGGTGAGGTCGGCGTTGAAGTTCATCCGGCCGCCGGACTGGATGTCTGTGAGCTTGAGGCTGGCGATGGCAAACTCGAGGGGCTGCTTGCCCGGCTTGCCGGGTTCAAGGATCAGGTGCACATCGGTGCAGTCGAGGCTGTTGACGACGAAGTGAATGAGCGCCTGCTTCACTCTGGAGTCAACGAGGGAGTTCGGTTGGAAGTTTCCGGCGGAGCTCGCGGCGTCTGGTCCGGTGGCTTCCGGGCCGGCGGCGTGAGTAAAGCGGGACTTGGGCGGCAGATCGACGGTGAGGCCGTGGATCTGAACGACGGAGATGCGAATGGGCCGGTCGGGCGCATAGTGGAGCGGGGCGCGAAAACGGAAGTCGTCGAGGGAGATGAGGGGTTTCTCTCCGTCGACCGCGGGGATGGTGACACCGTGGACCTCAGCCGGAGGCCAGATGCGCAGGCCGCGGCCTTCAGCGCGGAGACCGCCGAGCAGGGAGACGTGAAAGGAGTCGAGCTCGACGCGGGCGTGAAAGTGCTGCTCGAGCTCATCGACGATGCGCGCGCGCAGCATGGGCTCCGCGCGATGGGCGAGCACGGCTGCGGCGGCGACGAGCAGGACGAAGAGCACGAGCAGAGTCACGGCGGTCCATTTGAGAACCGGGTGCCTCCGGGCGAACGGTTTCGGCGTGCTGCTCGCGGTCACAGGCTGGTCTGGATTCATCGCTCTCAATCCGTTATTTCAGGTCCGTTGCTCGAAGTCCATGGCTTGGGGTCCGTCCCTTCGGTTCCGTTTCCGCGGCTTGCTTGCTTTGACGCTACACGCAAGCGAATCGGCAGGGCAGGGGGAATCGAGCGGGGCTCAATCCATTCGACGCGGAAAGCGACCCTGGAGCGGCCCTGCTTTCTGTATAGATGCCAAATGCCGTAGACTTCTTAGCACGGATGCAAACCCTGATTGAAAACCTAGTGAAGCTGCAGGCGCTGGAGTTGGAGAGAAACCGGCTTACCCAGGAGATGCGCGCGCTGCCGGGCGAGATCGCCGGCGCGGAGGCGGCGCTGGGAGGAGCGGAACGGCAGTCGGCCGAGGTGTCAGCGGCGCTGAACCGGGAAGAAACCTTGCGCACGCGGCTGGAGCGGGAGATCGAGGGGCACCGGCAAAAGGCGGCGCGTTTCCGAACGCAGAACGACTCCGTGAAGACGTCAGAGCAGGCGGCGGCGATCGAGCACGAGATCGCGTTTGCGACGGCAGAGATGGGACGGCTGGAGGACGAAGAGCTGGCCAGCCTGGAACGCACGGAAGAACAGGAAGGCTTGCTGGCGCGCGCGCGGGCGCAGGTGGAGGCGCTGGCGGCGGCGCTCGAAACGACGCGGGAACGGACGGGCGAGCGGCAGAGGGAGACGGCGCGGCAGCTTGCGGCGCTCAACGCGGAGCGGGAGCAGGTGAGGCAGCAGATCGAGCCCGAGTGGCTGGCGCGGTTCGACCGGCTGGCCGGGGCGCGCGGCACGGGGATTGCCCGCGCGGAAAACCAACAGTGCACCGGGTGCCGCATGGGTTTGCGCCCGCAGATATGGAACCAGCTGCGCGAGGGCGAGCTGCTTGCCTGCGACAGTTGCAGCCGGCTGCTCTACTGGGACCCTGCGCTCGCGCCCGCGCCAAAAGCGCCGCAGCCAGAGGTGATTCCGGGCGCGGGACGAGCGCCGCGGAAGCCACGCGAGGCGGGGGCGTAGAGCGCAGGCGGGCGCGCTCCTTCTTTTCTGCCGAATCTCTCTCTACCCGGAAAACCTCGCAGGGCGGTGGATCTGCTTCCGAGGCGCGCGAGTTGCGCGTTGACAACGCGGGCCGGCGCCCTTATATTTTGCTCGCCACCCAGCCACTTTTGTGGAGGCGCTCGAATGCCTGCAAGGCTTGCCTGTTCTCTCTGCGTGTTTTCCCTGGCGGCGCTCTCGTTCGACTCGGGCGCGGCGCGTGCGCAATCCATCGGAATCTTCGAAGGCCAATCGGACGTGGGCAGCGTTACGCCGCCGGGCGCGGCGCATTACGACCTGAGTACAGGCGTGTACACGATCACTTCGGCGGGGGCAAACCTGTGGGCTGCAACGGACGGATTTCATTTTGTGTGGAAGAGGGCGCAGGGCGATGTGGCGCTGACCGCCGACATCGATTTCCCGGAAAAGACGGGCGAGCATAATCCGCACCGCAAGGCGGTGCTGATGTTCCGGCAGACGCTGGATGCGGACGGGGCGTACGCCGACGT
>DATJRT010000072.1:0-7417 GCA_035504495.1 Occallatibacter sp. | reverse complement strand
CCCGGAGATGTACATGCGCATCTTTGACCGCGAGCGCTGGGACCTGACCGAGCTGCGCCGCCACTTCGGCGTCGTAGGCGCCGATCTGCCCGGCGAGCGTACCGCCGTCACCACCGGCCTCGATGCCGTCATCGCCGGCTTCTTTTCCGCCTCCACGCTCTGGCCCAATCTGCAGGTGACCGAGGAGATGCGCGAAGGCGCCCGTGAAGCCCTCGAGCGGATGGAGGCCGCGCATCTCGCCACGCAGCTTGTGGGCACAATGTCTGCCGGCGAAAAGCGCCGGATCCTCATCGCGCGCGCCCTCGTACACCGTCCCCGCCAGCTCCTGCTCGACGAGCCTTCGAACGCGCTTGACCTGGCGGCACAGCGCGGGCTGCGCGAAACCCTGCGCCGCCTTGCCCGCGAAGGCACTGGCCTGGTGCTGGTCACGCATCATCTCGGCGACATCTTGCCGGAAATCGACCGCGTCATTCTCATGCGCAGTGGCCGCATCGTCGGCGACGGACCGCGCGAAAAATTGCTGACAGAATCCACGCTCAGCGAGCTTTTCCATACCCGCGTCCACATCGGCCACGATGAGGAATGGCTGCATAGCTGGTGAACGCAAGTGGCTGCGCGCGCCGGCGCGGATGTTCGCAACACGATCTGCGTCCATCGGAGCCTGCGTTATTCTATGCCGGAGAGCAATTGCCGGAACCTGTTTGCGCAGCCTCCCCAATGGAGATTCCCATGAAAACCGGTTTTGCCGTACTGTTCGCGTCCGCGTGCGCCGCCCTTGCCCCCACACGTGTTGTCGCCCAATCCACCCAGTCGCCCAGCCACGCGCAAGATCAGCCCATCGTCGATCTGCACCACATCGATGTCACCCAGGTCGACTCCGCCATCAATCCCTGTGACAACTTCTACCAGTACGTCTGCGGCAAGCTGAACGCGGAAAACCCGATTCCCGCCGACCAGGTTTACTGGGGCGTGAGCGGCGAACTGAATTCCTGGAATCTTCAGGTCCTGCGCCAGATTCTCATATCGAATGAGGCGCCTTCTCCCGTGCGCACGCCCAACCAGCAGAAGATCGGCGATTTCTACGCCTCCTGCACCGCGCAGGCCAGCTCCGGTGCAAATGATCTCGCGGCCATCGAGCCGCTGCTCAGGCAGATTCACGGCCTGCGCGATAAGCGCGACATCGCCAAGGTGCTCGCTACTCTGCATCGCTCTTTCGGCCGTGCGTGGGAGAGCGGCGATGAGCAGACCCGTGTGGCGCTCTTCGGCTTCGGGCCGCAGGCCGACTACAACGACGTGCGCCACGTGGTCGCCGGCGTGGACCAGGGCGGGTTGGGCATGCCCGGCCGCGAGTTCTATCTCAACGACGACGATCAGTCGAAGGCGCTCCGCGAGAAATACAAGACCCTCATTTCGTCTCTTCTCGCCATGGACGGCGAATCGGCAGCGCAAGCCGCCGCGGATGCGTCCACGATTCTGCGCCTCGAAACCGCCCTCGCCCGGGCGCAGATGGATGACGTTTCGCGGCGCGATCCCAACAAGGTCAACAACCGTTTCACGCTGGAGCAGTTGAAGGCGCTCACGCCGGCCTTCGATTGGGATGCCTATCTGCGCGGCATCGGCGCGCCGCCGGTTCCGCTCTACGAAGTGAGTGCGCCCGATTTCTTCCGCGCCCTCAGCTCTCTGCTGGTCAACGAAGACCTGGCCACATGGAAGCTCTATCTGCGCTGGCAGCTGCTGCTGAGCGCGGATTCGTTCCTCGGCAACTCCTCCCGCGATGCGCAGTTTGCCTTCACCAGCGCTCTTTACGGGATCAAGCAGCAGGCGCCGGCCTGGCGGCGCTGCACGGAAGATGTAGACACTTTTCTGGGCCAGGCACTGGGCCAGGTCTACGTGGAAAAGGTCTTTCCGCCGTCAAGCAAAGAGCGCGCGGAAAAAATGGTCAAGGATATCGAGGCCGCCATGTCGCGCGACATCGACTCCGTCACCTGGATGCAACCGGAAACCAAGCGCCAGGCGCAGTTGAAGCTCGCTGCAGTTCTCGACAAGATCGGTTATCCCGACAAATGGATCGACTATGGCTCGCTCGCGGTCGGGCGCTCCAGCTTTCCCCTCAACGTGGAGCGCGCCACCGCCTTCGAGTTCCAGCGGCAGCTCGGTTTCATCGGCAAACCGCTCGATCGCACGCAGTGGGACATGACGCCGCCCACCGTCGACGCCTACGAAGACCCGCAGGCCAACACCATCAACTTTCCGGCCGGCATTCTGCAGCCGGTCTACTTTGACCCCGCCGAAGACGATGTAATCAACTACGGCGCCGAGGGCGCGGTGGTTGGGCACGAATTGACGCACGACTTCGACGACCAGGGGCGCAAGTTCGACGTGAACGGCAACCTGCGCGACTGGTGGACGCCCGAGGACGCCAAGGCCTACGAGCAGCGTGGCGAGTGCATCGCCAAAGAGTACACCGGGCCGGTGCCCGGAGTCCCCGGTGTCACGCAGAACGGCAAGCTCACACAGGGCGAGGACACAGCCGACAACGGCGGCATTTATCTCGCGCTCTCAGCACTCATGCTCGATCTCAGCCAGCATGGCAAAACGCTCGAAGACAAGGACGCGCACGGCCTCACCAACCTGCAGCGTTTCTTCATCGCCTACGGCACCAGCTGGTGCGATCAGATTCGGCCCGAGGCCGCGCGCACTCTCGTCCTCACCAATCCCCACTCTGTGCCTGAGCTGCGCGTGAATAATGTCGTCGGCAACATGCCGGAGTTTCAAAAAGCATTCGACTGCAAGGCCGGGCAGCCGGAAGTGCATGCCGCACAATGCCGCGTGTGGTAGCGCGAGCACCAGGGACGGGCGCGCCCGGGCAGTTTCTTCAGCCAATCATTGAAGCGGACGAAGATGAACGAAATCCGATGAATTCCATGTGACCGAGGCAAGAAGCCAATCCGCGACCGCCATGCCGCCTTCAACCGGCATGACGCTGCTCGCCTTCGCCATCATCTACTTCGTTTGGGGTTCCACCTTTCTCGCTATCCGCATCGGTGTGCTGCAGGTTCCGCCGTTGCTGTTTGCCGCCATGCGCTTTCTTATCGCCGGTCTGCTCCTCTACGGTTGGATGGTCTTGAGGGGCGAGCGCGGCCCCGATCGCCGCCAATGGCTGTCTGCGCTTTTGCTCGCCTTCCTCATCTTCGGCGTTGACTACGGCTGCCTCTTCTGGGCGGAACGGCGCGTTCCTTCGGGCGTGGCCGCCGTCCTGCTGGCTACCATCCCCGCGTTCATGGCGCTTTCTGAAATCGTTTTTCTGCGCACGCAGCGTCTCACGCTCCGGCTCGCATGCGCGCTGCTCGTGGGCCTCTCTGGCGTGGCCGTCCTGGTCAGCCGCGGCCTCAAGCTGGGCGGCACGCCCGTTGACCGCGCCGGCGCCGTCGCCATACTTACCGGCGCACTCAGCTGGTCCGTGGCCTCGGTGCTCACGCGCAAGTTGCCGCTGCCTTCGTCCAAATCCGTGAGTTCCGGCGCGCAGATGCTTCTGGGAGGTATGCTGCTTGCGCTGGCCGCATGCGCCAGCGGCGAACTGCGCGGCTTTCATCCCGCCGCGGTTTTGCGCGAGGCTTGGTTCGCGCTCGTTTACCTCATCGTTTTCGGCTCCATCATTGGCTTCACCGCTTATCTGTGGCTCATTCACCATCAGTCTCCAACCAGAGTGGGGACCTACGCTTACGTAAATCCCGTCGTCGCCGTGCTCCTCGGCTACTTTGCTGGCGGCGAGCCCCTCGGTGCACGCACCGTCGTGGGGGCCCTGTGCGTGCTCGCGAGCGTCCTGCTCATCACCACCACGCGAACTGGCCAGCCCCAACCGGCGGCACAGGTGCAGGTAACCGAATGAGACGGGCCTTGCGCGCATCGGCTCGAAAGCCGCGCCGAAAATGGTCCATTCGACAAAGCAATTGCGTCCTTTCACCCAAGATCATCGGCGCCTGTGCTACCATGCGGGCAATTGGCCACTCTTCTCGGTCGGAAGGTGGCCCTGCAGGCGAGGCTCCTCGAAGGCAACCGGCGCTCACGGCGGTTCCGCGGTTGTTGTGTCCCGAGGCCTTGGCCATCAAGTGGATTTTTCCTTAAGAAAAACCCACCCTGCACCGATGCTGGAAACGGCTACAACAACTGCGGAACCGCTCTGCAGCAGCCAGAATCGCAAAAACCGGAGGCAAGTATGAATTCAGTTTCCAGGCGAAACTTTCTTAAGGCGAGCGTCGCTGCCGGAGCGCTGGCCGGCGTCAACTCCCTGCACGCCGAGCGCGAAACGGCCTCGGGACTTGTTACCCTGGGCAAATCGAACGTCAAGGTGACGCGGCTGGCCTTCGGCACCGGCAGCTTCAACGGCCGCGTGCAGCAGGAGCTTGGCCAGGAGGGTTTCAATCGCCTGGTGCATCACGCCTATGACCGCGGCATCCGCTTCTTTGAAACTGCCGAGTCCTATGGCGACTCGCAGCAGATGCTTGGCATAGCGCTCAAGCCTTTTCCGCGCGAGAGCTACGCGCTCATGTCCAAGGTCACCACCAACGACGGCATCGATCCGCGCGCCAAGCTCGACATGCTGCGCCGGAACTCCGATACCGAGTACTTCGATATCATGCTTCTCCACTGGCAGCACACCGGCACCTGGCCCGAAGACACGCACCCATGGCAAGACGCGATCCTCGAGGCCGAACAGAAGAGCACTATTCGCAGCCACGGCGCTTCCGTGCACGGACTGCCCGCGCTGCGCCAGGTGCCCACCATGGATTGGCTCCAGATCGCCATGATCCGGATGAATCACAAGGGCGTGCGCATGGATGCCCAGGTTGCCGATGCCGATGTGCTCGGTAACGTGACAGAAGTCGTGGAGCACGTGAAGCAGGCGCGCAAAGCGGGCATGGGCATCATCAGCATGAAGCTCATCGGCGAGGGCGTCTTCAATCACGAAGACCGCCAGCGCGCCATGCGTTTCGCTTTCAAAGAGGCGGGCGTCGACTCGGTCACCGTTGGCTACAAGAGCACGGCGGAGATCGACGAAGCCATCGACAACCTCAACCTCGCGCTCGCCTAGCCGCGCCCCTTTTCTGCTTACACGCCCGCATTTTGCGCCATTTCTGCCAGTTTCGCCTCGGCAGCCCCGCTCGACTCCCGGTAGAGGATGGCGCCGGCAATCGTTCCGATCACCACTTCAAACAGCCCGCCGACCGTAGTGTAGAGCGTGAGGTGGTGCGGAAACAGCCCGCCCAGGTACATAAATGCGGCATTCGGCAGCAGCGTGCCCAGGATCCACACCGCCACTCCGGCCTTGATCGCCGTGGCCACACCAGGGCCGAAGCGCGGGCGGATCGCAGCGTAGATCCAGATGGCTACAAGCCCGCCAGCGATGCCAAGCAGGTCGAAACCGATCCACTGGTTCGGTGCAAAGCCTCCGTGTCCGAGCGCCTTCAACCCTGCGTTCCAACGTGGAGCGAGCCAAACGCCGTCCACCAGGTAGTCCAGAACATCGGAAACGATCCCTGCGACAATACCACCGAGGATTACGCGGCCCGTGCTGATGTTACTCATCATTTCCTCCTCCGGGGGACGGCGGGAGTATACGCGCCGCCGTGAGCCGCGGGCAACGGAAATCCGCGCCGCTGGCACCAGGGCTGAGAGCTGCGCAGGGTGCTCGCCAGTCCCCGAGGCCGCACTTGACGCCGCGCCCGCTTCGGCGCTACGGTGGGCTTACACGGGAAAGGAGGTTGATCCAGCCAATGAGCAAAGATTCTTCGAGTTGTACGTTACGTGAGGTGACTGAGGCCTGAGGCCTTGCGTCTCTGGCACCGGATAAGACCCGGCGGAGGGTTTTCCGCCACGGCTCTGGCACTCGCTCGAAGCGCGATCGCCTCAGTCCAATCCCAACAGTTTACCGATAAGAGAACCCCGCATAAACAGCGGGGTTTTCTTATGCCTGCTTGGACCTAGCCCAAATCCGCATTGCCGTTGTTCGCCCGAGCTAAGGGCGTGTCCGGAACGGCCTCTCGGCTCGAAAGATGTGCGCTGCCAGCCGATTCTTGTGGCATTCCCGGCGAAGTTCATGGAATTCTGAAAGCTAGCGTGAGGTAGCCAACCGTGCGAAAGCTCGAATGGTTCAAGAACTCGCTTGATTGGGTTATTCGACTTCAGGGAGCCTATACGATCCTCGCCACCATCCTAGCTGGGGGCGCCGGCACCCTCCTGCGGGCGCTATTGCGATACTACACAAAGGTTCCGGCGCTCTGGGCGACACCAATTTGGTTAGCCTTCGCAGCGGCAGTTTTGGCAGTTTTGTTCGCTTGGGGAGGTCGGCTAGGCACGTTCGTAAATTATCCCGAATTTGAGTTGGAGTTGAACACAATCATTTGGATCTACAACCCAAAAGAGGAGAGGACTATTTTCTACATAGGATCGCGTCTCCTGAATCGGGGCGCGCCGTCCATAGCGCTAGGTTGGACGGCCGAATACGTCCTCGGAGACGAGAAAGAGGAAATGAAGGGCTTCTACCTAACGGAGCCGTCAATTCTCACGGTGGGAGCCGAACGACTAACGGTCGAGAACAAGGACTTGCTTACCGTGAAGACGGCGGAGAAGGCAGTGGAGCGGGGCGGGGCTATTTATGGCCGACTGGTTTTCGCGCTACCAGGAGACCGAAACGACCAAGTCAAGACCCTTCAGTTCAGAATCAAAGTTACGGTTGAGGACTATACCCGACGTAAATGCACTGGAATTTACGTCCCTAGCTCAAAACCGATGGCGAGCCTTCTCCGCCATCCGTTTGAGAAGGGCGAATTCATCAAAGAGCCGGAAGCTGCCGCGGAAATCGCTCCCGCCGCCGAGCGAAACGAAGCAGCATCGTAAGCGGTCAACACCGGGCGCACCTATGTGCCAGCCTTACCACAACTTGGGAGCGCGAGTTCTCAGGCCGTTGCTGTCATGGGGCAAAAAATGGAACACGATCTCGAAATCACTCTGGCGCTACTAACCCGCACTCCCGCCGTTCTCAACGCGCTGCTGCGCGGTTTGCCGGAGATGTGGACGGAGCACAATGAAGGTGAGAACACATGGAACGCCCGAGACGTGGTGGCGCACCTGATCCACGGCGAGAACCAAAATTGGATATCGCGCGCGAAGCTGATCCTGGAGTCCGGGGAAACACGGACCTTTGTTCCCTTTGACCGCGAGGGCCAAGTGCGCTACGGCCGGGGAAAGACGCTGGTGCAATTGCTCGACGAGTTCACTCAGGCGCGCGCGGCGGGGCTGGAGGATCTGCGCGCGATGAAACTGACGAGAGAGGATTTGAATCGCCGCGGAAGGCATCCGTCGCTCGGCGCGGTCACCCTCTCCGAGCTGCTGGCGGCGTGGGCCGCGCACGACCTCA
>DATJRT010000071.1:0-9751 GCA_035504495.1 Occallatibacter sp. | reverse complement strand
ATGACCCCGTCGGCTCCCGCGGGGACCGGAGCGCCGGTCATGATCTCCCACGCAGCCCCGTACGCGAGCGGCGCGGCCGGCACTTCGCCGGCGCGCGTTGAGCCGGCCACGCGCAGCCAGGCGTGGCTAGCGGCATCCGCCGCGCGGCAGGCGAAGCCGTCGCGGGTGGAGCGGGCAAAGGCGGGCTGATCGCGGTCGGCCAGGAGCGGCGCGGCGAGTACACGGCCGGCGGCAGCGGCCAGCTCGACCTGTTCGACAGACGAAGGAGCAGGAATTTGCGCTGCGCTGGCAGCAACCAGCGCGGCCGCTTCGTCGTAGCTGGGCAGGGGCGCGCTCATCAACTGTATTTTAGGGTGGTGAAACGGCGGCGGCTCAAAACAGCCGCAGTGAATCCGCCGTAAAGCACAAAGGGCGTCCGCCCAAGCGAACGCCCTCCGGAGTAAAACCCCGCAAGGGGCTAATGGCCCTTCGGCGCCCTGTAGGACGAGTTGATCTTCTGCCCCGCCTGCTGCAAAATGCCAGCAACCTCGTCGGCAAACTGGCCGTGCGGGTCCAGGTCGAGATACTTCTGGTAGGCGGCGGTGCAGTCGTCAGGCAGAACGATGCGGTTGGTTTTGGGGTCGATGGTGGCGTTCTGGATCAGTCCCTGTCCCTTGATGTAGTAAAGAATGGGATCGTTGGGATCGATCTTGATGGCTTCATTGGCGGCGTCAACCTGCGCCGTGGTGTTGTGCTCCTGGAAGAAGATGACCGCCTCGTTGCGCAGATGAATTCCGGCCCGGGTGGGATCGTCCTTGGCGGCTGCGTCGTAGGCGGCATTGGCCTCCGGCACCTTGCCGGTGCGCGCGTAGACCTCGCCCAGTCCCGCCTCGGCCACTCCGATCACTTCAAGGCGCGGCTTTTTCGCGGCCTGCTCGAGGTCGATCGCCTTCTTGTACGAGGTGACGGCATCGTCATACTTCTTCTCGCCGTTCTGCGCGTAACCGAGTTTCACCCACAACAGCGCCTCGGTGGGCATGGCCTGCGTGTCCGTGGTCATCATGCTCTCGATGTCGGCGTACTTGGCGGCGCGAATCTCGTTGGCCTTGGCATCGATGTCGGCTCTCTGTGCCGAGGCGCCCAGTTGCTGCGCCGCCGCCTGCGAAGCGCCGTCGATATCCTTCTGGTCCGCGTCCACGACCTTCAGGTCAGCGTTGAGATGGTTGATGAGGACATTGGCCTTCATCGCCTCGGCGTTCTTCTGCTTCAGCTCCTCGAGTTGCTTTCGCTGCTCCTCGGGCATCTTGTCAATGTAAGCCTGGCGCGACATGTCGAGATTGGCCTCGACGTCCTGGCCCGCGACTACCTTCACGCCCGGCAAATCGTCCACCATCTTGCCCGGCGGCGTATCCGGCGCACGATACACGGCCATATAGGTGCCCGGCGTGGCTTCGCCTGAGTAGTTTCCGCTCGTGTCCACCGGAAAGGTGAACTTGAGGGTGTTGCCACCGTCGGTGGAAAGGCTCACCGAACCGCCCCCCTGCGGCTCGCCGGTGGGATTGGTTACGTGGCCGTGCACCTTGCCCATATCGGCTGCCGGCGCCTGCTGTGCCGGCGCAGACGGCAGGGCGAAAACCATCAGCCCGACCACGGCCGGAAAGGCGAGCCAAAGCGAAAGATTGCGTTTCATCGTTTTCTCCTTAGAGCGGCATGCTTCCGGGGCGGCTGTCGCGCGCTTCCCGGCGCCGCGCTGTTCGTTTCATCGCAGAACTCACGTTAAATCCAAGCCAGCATACTCGACAAGGGGCACCGGCGGGCGCGCGCCGCGGCCAGTGCTCCCGGGGGCCCGCAAAGGTAGATGGCGGAACGGGGAGGGTGGTTGGCGCGCGCCGCGGGCGCCCGAGCACCCGGGGGCGAACTCCCATGCTGTCACAGAGGGCCCGCGCGGGGGTGTGGCGAGGATCACGCTCCAGACAGACCCTAAAATGGATGCATGGGAATCACGATCCGGCCGGCCACGGCTGCCGATGTGCCGCAGATTCTTGCCTTTGTTCGTGCTCTTGCCGTCTACGAGCGCGCGCCCGCCGGCGCGGTGACGGCCACCGAGGAGGGGCTGCTGCGCGACGGCTTCGGCGCGCAGCCGTTTTACGAGTGCCTGCTCGCCGAGCACGACGGCGAGCCTGCCGGATTTGCCTTGTTTTTCTTCAATTACTCCACCTGGCGAGGCCGGCCCGGCGTCTATCTCGAGGACCTGTTCGTGCTCCCCGGACTGCGCGGCAAGGGGATCGGCAAGGCGCTGCTCAAGCGCGTGGCCGCCGCAGCCGTGGCCCGGGGCTGCCGGCGGCTGCAGTGGGAAGTTCTGGACTGGAACACGCCTGCCATCGATTTTTATCGCGCCATGGGCGCCGAGTTCCTGGACGAGTGGCGTAACGTGCGCCTGGAGGGCGAGGCGCTGGAGTGCCTGGCGGACGGGGCGAGTTCCGTGGAAGTGGAAGATGGGAAGGTTCGCGAAAACCGGTGAGTTGGCTTCCCGCCCATTCGGCAGAGAATGTCGAATGGATGGGGCACGGGGATGGCGGGGTTTGCGCAATGAGGATTCGCGTGATCGGCGGCGGGCTGGCCGGACCGGAGGCGGCGCTGACGGCGGCGCGCCTGGGCTGCGCGGTCGATCTTTATGAGATGCGGGCGCTGGTTGACGGCAAGCCGCGGCTCACGCCCGCGCACCAGACCATCGAATTCGGCGAGCTGGTCTGTTCGAACTCGCTCAAAAGCGAGTCGCCGCACACGGCGCCGTGGCTGCTGAAGCAGGAAATGCGGCGATGCGGCTCGGCTCTGCTTAAAATTGCCCACGCGACGGCGGTGCCGGCGGGCCACGCCCTGGCCGTGGACCGCGTCGAGTTTTCCCGCCGGATCGCGGAAGCCGTCGCGGACGAGCCGGCCATTCGCGTGATCCGCGAAGAAGTGACGAGCCTCGATTCGCAGGACGGACCCACCATTGTGGCTACGGGACCGCTCACCTCCGGCGCGCTGAGCGCGGAGATTGCGCGGCTCACCGGCTCGCAGCACCTGGCGTTCTACGATTCGATTTCGCCCATCGTCGATGCCGACTCGATCGACATGAGCCGGGTCTATTTTGCCGCGCGCTGGGACAAGGGCACGGCCGATTACATCAATTGCCCCATGGACCGCGCCGAGTACGACCGCTTTCTCGACGCGCTGCTCGCGGCCGAGGCGGCGGAAGAAAAGGAGTGGGAGAAGCTCGATTTTTTTTCGCCCCATGCGCCGGAGGCGGGCGCACAGGGACCCCGGTATTTTGAGGGCTGCCTGCCCATTGAAGTGCTCGCGCACCGTGGACGCGACACACTGCGCTTCGGACCTATGAAACCGGTGGGGCTGCGCGATCCGCGCACGGGAAGAACGCCGTGGGCGGTGGTGCAGTTGCGCAAGGAGAACCTGCGCGCCGACAGCTACAACCTGGTGGGCTTTCAGAATCACCTGAAGTTTGGAGAGCAGGCGCGGGTGCTGCGCCTCATTCCCGGCCTCGAGAACGCGCGTTTTCTGCGCTACGGGCAGATTCACCGTAACACGTACATCTGCGCGCCGGCGCTGCTCGAAGAAACGCTGCGCCTCAAGAACGCGCCGTCGATCTTTTTTGCCGGGCAGATCTCCGGCGTCGAGGGCTACACGGAGTCGATCGCCACGGGCATGCTGGCCGGCATCTATGCGGCGGCGCTGGTCCGCGGAGAAACGCCGGTTGCGGTTCCGCGCGCCACCGCGCTGGGCTCGCTGGTGCACTACATTACCCACGCGGACGAGAAAAACTTTCAGCCGGCCAACATCACCTTCGACCTGCTGGAGCCGCTTGACGAAGAGACGCGCAAGAAAGTTCGCGATAAAAAGGAGCGCCATCGCGTGCAGTGCGAGCGCGCGCTCGCGGCGTTCGAGCAGTGGCTCGAGGCGTCGATTGCCCACGCCCCCGCTCTCAAGGCGTAAGCATGCGCTCCCAAGCCCGCAACGCTCTCATCTCCGCCCTCTTCGTCCTCTTCGGCGGGCCAGGACTCGTGGTCGTTTACGTTCCCCTCTGGATTACGCGCTTCCGCGTGCCGCCGCAGGAGCCGCGCGCGCAGATGGCGCTGGCGTTTGCGCTCATCCTGCTCGGCCTGGTTCCGCTCTTCGAGTCCATTGTCCGTTTCGTCCGCGTGGGCCGCGGGACACTTGTGCCCACCGCGCCCACGCAACACCTGGTGGTGAGCGGACTCTATCGCTACGTGCGCAATCCCATGTATGTGGGCGTGGTGGCAAGCCTCGCAGGAGAAGTCCTCCTGTTTCGCAGCCAGGGGCTGTTTATCTTCCTCGCCTCAGCCTGGCTGGCCGCGCATCTGTTCGTGTGTTTCTATGAGGAGCCCGCTCTCGCCCGCCGGCATCCGCGGGACTACCCGATTTACCTGCGTCAGGTGCCGCGATGGCTGCCGCGCCTCACCCCCTGGCGGGGAGACGGCCCCTGAGGCCTGAGGCCATTTCAGGAACCTTTCGCACCGGCCGGGTGTCCAAAGAGTGGGGGCAAGAGCGAGCGCCGTGAGCGTGTACCCTGAAGAGGCGCAGCATGCGAAAGGAAAAGGGGCGGCCGTTGCGGAACAGTTTTTCAGAGAGAAACATCGGCGCGCGGGAGCCGGCGGCCAGAGCAGCGGAACCGCGGCTGCGTGTGGCTGCGTTGCCGGCAGTGCTGGTGGCCGCACTCGCACTGGCCTGCGCCGCGGCGCAGGTTCCGGCGCAGAGCACGCCCGCAGCGAAAAATGCCGGGCAACAATCCGGGTCCTCGGCCACGGCGGTTGAGCTTCCGCCCTCGCCACAGGCCTTGTTGCCTGAGGTCTTCGATGGGTGGGTCGCAGCCGCGCCGATCCACGCGCTGACCAGTCCCGAGCAGGCCGATGCGGCCAACACGGATGCGCTCAAGGAGTACGGATTCAGTTTTGGCGCGCTGGGCAACTACAAGCGCGAAGGCGACACGCTGACGATTCGCGCGATGCGCTTTGAGGATGCGAGCGGCGCCTACGGCGCTTACACCTTTTATCGTCCCACCGGATGGCCGAGGGAGCAGATCGGTGCGGGCGCGGCCTCGGACAAGAATCGCGTGATCTTCTGGAAGGGCGACACCCTGGTGGACGCGACTTTTTCCCGCGTGGGGCCGATGAGCGTGGGCGAGATGCGCGAGATCGCGGCGCGGCTGCCGGTTCCGGCCGGCAACAGGGCCGTTCCGCCGCCGATCCTGAATTTTCTGCCGCAACAGTCGCTCACCGGGCAGACAACGCACTATGCCGAAGGAGCGGCCGGCTACGCCGGCGCCGGCGGCGTGCTGCCCGCAAGCGTAGCCGGCTTCGACCGCGGCGCTGAGGCCATCACGGCAAACTACGGGCTGATGTCCGGCCCTGCCACGCTCACCATCTTCGAATACCCCACGCCGCAGATTGCGCGGCTCGAGGAAGACACGATCCGCAACTACATCAAGGCCGGCAGCAACGCTCGGCCGCCGTGGCCGCAGCCGCTCAAGGATTCCGACCTGGCCTCGCTGGCGGTGCGCCGCAGCGGGGTGCTGGTGGCGCTGGTGAGCGGCGACGCCATTCCCGAAGAGAGCCACGAGCTACTCGAGAGCGTTCACTACGAAGCAGACCTGACTTCGGTGCCGCAGCCGGTCGAGTCGGAGATCGCGAAGACGAGCAAGCTGCTCTTCGGCATCGCGGCGCTGGTGGGCGTGGGCTCGCTGGCCGCCATTCTGCTGGGCTTCTTTCTCGGCGGGGGGCGCGCGCTCTATCGCATGGCGCGGGGCAGGCCTGCCTCTTCGGTTTACGACGAGGAGTTCATTCATCTTGACCTGCGGGAAGAGGTGAGGCCGGAGCGAGCCGCCGCGCCGGGACCGAGTCCGAAGCGCTAATGGAACGCTCGCAGTTCCCTGCGCTGCTTTGTGCCGGAGGCGGGCAGCCTGCAAAGTCGAAGCCGGCAACGGGAGTCCTCCAGAACCGCGGTACTCAAGGGTATACCCCCGCATGGGGATGGCCATAAGCCTGTGGAAAAGCGGAGGTAAGACGAGCAAACACCTAAAATAACGGGGAAATGCCGGAGCGTTAACGGCGAACAAAAGTCGAAGAGATCGGGCGCGGCAAATCCAGGCAACCACCTGAAACTTATTGAATAGAAAGGGGTTATTTTCACTCAGAATTCTCCTTGACACTGCCAGCCCCCGCTCCTACTATGCAGCCAGAAAGTTCTGATGGTTTTGCCTCCGTTGGAACTATTCTCCCTGAGGAAAGAGCTGCCCTGTTGCCGGGCGGCTCTTTCCGTTTCCGGGCGTGGAAATCCCGAAAATCCCCTTTGGCGGCTCCTCCTTCGTCGCCGGCGCGGCGTCCACCCACTCCCTGCCGCAAACTTCGCAGCGCCACGCGTTCACAGGATCGGCGCTCTCGAGCACCGGGTCCGCGGCGCCGCATCCGGGACACGCGGGCGCGACGAAATCCGCAGGCGTCTCGCGCGACTCGTCGATGATGTCCTGCGGAATGGGCTGCGCAAGGATGGCGCGCGCCTGATCGAGTTCGTCGGCCGCCACCAGCACGCGCGGATTGGTCACGTCGAGATCGCCCACGGGCGAATAGCGGCCCGGGCCGTCGATCCAGCTCTCGATCCCCGCGCGCCGCAGCGCTTCCGCAATCTGCCACGCCTGGGCGCGGGTGTCGCACTCGCAAAGCAGCGTTTTCCAGGTGTAGTCGTGAAGACCCTCGGTTGCGTTGCCGCTCTCCGCGTCTTCGCCGTTCATGTCGGCAGCTTCCGCGGGCTGCAATGCGGCGCTGCGGCTGCGCGGCCCTGCTTCCGGCTCTGAGACCGGCAACTGCGCAAGGGTTTCCGGATCACCGAGCCCGCGGCTGTGCAGCTCGCTTCGCAGCGCCTGCTGGGCCATCTCGGTGAGGTCGCGGAAATCGAAGGCGAGCGCGCGCAGCTCTTCCTCGCTTAGCGCGCGATAGTGCTCGCTCAGCCGGCGCCACTCCACTATCGGATCCGTCTGCATGGCCAGCAGTATAGCCGTTCCTGACGCCCGCTTCGCGGTCTTCCCGTTCCGCTTCCGGCTGCGCGATTCAGGAGCGCAGATCGGCGAGCATGGCGCGGATGACCACCGCGGCCGTGACCGTGAGCGCAGCCAGCAGGCAAGTCCAGAAGCCGATGCGGCTGTAAGGCAGGACAAGATTGGGCTCGCCGCCCGCAAGGGGAATGCCGAGTTTGTCCGGCAGCAGCGCGCGGACCGCGACGGCCAGCACGAAGCCCGCGGCCCAAACAATCGCGATCCGGAATGCCAGTTGAAGAGTTTGCGCCATGATGCTCATTGTTCACCTGCACGGACTGGAAGATTATTGCGCGTGCGCCGCAGTTACCGCTCAACTTTACCTTCTCTGGCCCGGACGATACAATCGAAACGAACCGGCGAAACGAGCAGGCCGACGTAGCTCAGCTGGTAGAGCAGCTGATTCGTAATCAGCAGGTCGTCAGTTCAAGTCTGACCGTCGGCTCCAGTCTGCCTCGCGCGCGGTGCAAATCCCACAAAACCGAGGGGAACCAAGTCGTGCACGGAATCAGATCGTGCACGAGTTATCCACGAATATTTTTGCTGCGGTGGTAGTTCCGGCGCGCTTATCCACGCATACTCTTGGCATACTCTTGCCATAATCGCTTGCAAGAGCGGTTCCACAAGAAAATTGCAGGAGCCCCCAGGGGAGCACTTCGAGAGTGACCACCTTCAGCCGCCGGGACGTATTGCGCATCCTCCAGATCAGCGCGCACCAGTTGCAGGGGTGGGAGCGCGCGGGATTGATAGCCCAGCAGCAGAGCTACTCCTTCCGGGATCTCGGGCAGTTGCGCACGTTGCGCGCGCTGCGCGAGGAAGACGTGACCGCGGCGTCGATCCGGCATTCGATTCTGGCCATGAAGGCCGTGGCGGGCATGGCCAATCCGCTGCTGGAGGCATGCGTGGTGCGCACGGGCACGCGCATCGCCTTCCGCCATCGCGGGGCCATGGTCGATCCCATCCGCCGTCAGCTCCTGTTTGACTTCGAACGCGCCGCGGAAGTAAACGGCGCCGCGCCCGTCTCCGGCCCGGAGCCGCTGCGGGCGCCGTCACGAGGGGCACACGACCGCTTTGTGGCCGCGGTGCAGGCCGAAGAGGCCGGCGACAAGCAGCGCGCCATCGCCCTCTACGAGCAGATCGGCGAAACCGATCCCGCTTACGCGGCGGCGTGCATCAATCTGGGCACGCTCCACTTCCATCTGCGCCAGTACGGGCGCGCCGAGGAGCTTTACCGCCGCGCCACCGAGGTGGATCCGCACTACGTGCTCGCGTACTTCGATCTGGGCAACGTGCTCGACGAATTGGAACGGCTCGACGAAGCGATTGCCGCGTACCGGAAGGCGATTACGCTGGCGCCGCGCTATGCCGACGCGCATTACAACCTGGCGCTGGCCTATGAGCGCAAAGGCCAGCCGCGCCCCGCCCTGCGCCACTGGCAGGCGTATGTCAAGATTGACAATCGTGGACCCTGGGCCGACCATGCCCGCGGGCAAATCGCCAGGCTGCTCAGCCGCGAGTCGCTGGCCATCGTGGCCCGCGCCGAGCGGTTTGTGCCGCCGGCGAAGAGCAGGGCCGTACTTGAGCTAGCCTAATCTTCTCGCGTTCCCGCAAGATCCTCGGGCGTACCAGCGTTCGGCCGGCTGCAGTCTGCGAAGCGGCGAGCGCCACCTCAGGAATGTGCGCGGAGCGCGTGCGGCAACCGACGACGATTTGCGCGCCGGCCGCGAACCATTTGGCCGTACCCAGCCCCCTCCCAGCAGCTCTGATTTTGCTTTGACCTGCGCGCCGGCACGCGTTCCCTGGCAACCGGCAGCCGGTTGCACGTCCACAGCGCCTGTGCTAGGTTTCAGGTGCAGCCCCAATCGGTCCCGGAAGCAGCGGGATTTACCGCGCGAGAGATCCCTGCCGTGCTCAGAAAACTCACAGAAGGCGAATATATTCGGTTCACCATCCCGGCCGATTTGCACGCACCCCCGCAAGCGCGGACCGGCTCCTTCGTTGAGACGCCCATTCGCAACTGCAGCCTGGATTTTTCCACGGGCGTCTTCACCAAGACGCGCGCCGTCAGCGTGGGCACGCGCTTTTCCCACGCGAGCAAGCAGCATCGCAACTTCCGCTGGCTGCCTTATTCTCCGGGCGGCATCACCACCGTGGCTACCGGCGGCATGGATGTGCTGAGCGGTAAGTTCTCCGGCTGCTGGATGATCGCCTACCAGGTGCAGGGCCGACCCGAGCCCCATGTGGCCCACGTAGGCACCGTGGACACGAGCGAGGAAACCAACGACAAGGTGAAGGTGACCTGGAACAACTTCGCCGGGGGCGCTGCCATCCGCTTGCTCGCCGGCTTCAAGCCCTCAGAGACCTTCCGCTTGAATCCCCCCGTCCCATCCGGCAAAGACTCGATCTGGGTGATGCTCGGCGGCATCTCCTGCCATCCCGAGCCGCTGCTCTACTCCATCGGGCTTTATGGCCAGCGCGATGACTCGAATCATTACCGCATCGCTGCCATCCGGCCCATCCAGAGCGTGCCCCTGCCCGATATCCAGCACCTGCTGCTCACCACAGACGTGCGCCGCGCTTAAGCAGCGAGTCTGAAGGTCCGATGCAACTACCTGGCTGGGTCTCTCGAGCGCATGGCCTTTGCGGCCGACAGGATTCCGATGCCGA
>DATJRT010000070.1:0-8282 GCA_035504495.1 Occallatibacter sp. | reverse complement strand
GGGGGCGCAGAGCGAATCGCAAATACCCGCATAAACACTGAGGGGAACGCTTGAAGCGTTCCCCTGGAGTGTTGCCTTTTTTCTGTTGGAAAATCCGCTACTTTTTCTTCGCGGCCTTCTTGGCTGACTTCTTGGCCGCCTTCTTCGCGGGTTTCTTGGCTGCTTTCTTTGTTGCCATTTGCCTATTCTCCCTTTTCGATGGGTTGCATCGATTCTGCAATCGTTACATTGCAGTTGAAGAATGTATAGAATCACGCGGCATCGATGTCAAGAAAAAAACGTCAGGAGAGTGGAAAAAAGAGCAACAATTCTTCTCGCCGTGGAATCGCCAGGAGGGTGAATGAGAGCGCGGAAGCAGATCGAGTGGTCTTCGATCGCGAGCGTGGAAGAGAAATTTGCGATGCGCATGCGCGGCGCGACGACCGAATTCAGCACTCGATGACGTTGAGCGCGAGCCCGGCGAGACTGGTCTCCTTGTAGCGCGATTGCATGTCGAGACCGGTGAGGTACATGGTGCGAATGACCTGATCGAGCGAGACTTTATGCGCCTCTGACTCGTTGAGCGCGATACGCGTGGCGTGCACGGCCTTCACCGCGCCCATGGCATTGCGCTCGATGCACGGAATCTGGACAAGTCCACCGATGGGATCGCAGGTCATGCCGAGATTGTGCTCCATCGCGATTTCGGCGGCGTGCTCCACCTGACCGTTGGTTCCGTTGAGCGCGGCGGCGAGGCCGCCGGCGGCCATAGAACAGGCGACGCCCACTTCTCCCTGGCAGCCCACCTCGGCGCCGCTGATGGAGGCATTTTCCTTGTAGAGGCTGCCGATGGCCGCCGAGGTGAGAAAGAAGCGCACGATGCCCTCGTGATCGGCGCCGGGTATGAAGCGCTCGTAATAGCGCGCCACGGCGGGGACAACGCCGGCGGCGCCATTGGTGGGTGCGGTGACCACGCGGCCGCCGGCGGCGTTCTCTTCATTCACGGCCATGGCGTAAACAGTAACCCAGTCGAGGGGCGCCAGCGGATCGCCGATCTTGCCGTCCACTTCCTTTTCGCACAGGCGCTCGGCAAGACGGTGCGCGCGGCGATGAACATTCAGGCCGCCGGGCAGAATGCCTTCGGTGGCCATGCCGCGCTCCATGCACGCGCGCATGGTCTGCCAGATGCGATCGATGCCCGCACGCACCGCTTCAACGGGCGCGCGGCCGGCTTCAGGCGGAATGAGAGCGCACTCATTTTCGAGCATAAGCTGGCTGATGGAGAGCTCGTGCGCGTGTGCAAGGGTGAGCAGCTCTGCGGCGCTGTGAAACGGGAACGGAATCTTTTTCTGGTTCTGGTCGGGAATTTGCGGGCTACCGTCCTCCACAATGAATCCCCCGCCGACGGAGAAAAACGTCCGCTGGTCGACCTGGGCGCCTGCGGCATCGAAGGCGGTGCAGCGCAAGCCGTTGGGATGCTGCATCTGCGCGCCGGGGGGACACATCTGCTCGCGCCGGAAAAGCAGGTCGCGGGATTCCTCGAAAGGGACGGAATGCGTTCCGGCAAGATCGAGCCGCTGTTCGGCGCGGATGCGGGCGACGGTGGATTCGATGAGGGCGGGTTCGATCAAAGTCGGCTCGTTGCCGGATAGGCCGAGAAGGACGGCGCGATCGGTCGCGTGGCCCAGGCCGGTATGCGCGAGCGAACCGAAGAGCTCCACCTGCACGCGGGCTACGCGATCGAGCAAGCCGCGGGATGCGAGTTCGCGGGCGAAGCGGCAGGAGGCGCGCATGGGGCCCATAGTGTGCGAACTCGAAGGGCCGATGCCGATTTTATAGAGCTCGAAGAGGCTCGCCGTCACGCATTCGATTGTAGTCCGATCGGGAAATGGCCGCGCGCAGCCTAGGGCCGCTCCGGCCATTCCGCATCGGGCCTCGCGGGCCGCGGCTGATCGGGTCCGAGATTCTCCGGTGTGATGGCGGCGAAGATGAAATTCTCCGGCGGGACCGGGCTTCCGGCGAGCCGGCGCAGCAAGGCCAACTGGCCGGCATGGGTCATCGCATCAGAGAACGGGCCCTGCAACAGGATCTCGGGCGTGATGCCGCGAAACTCGGTTCCGGCTCCGAGATGGCGGGCCAGGTCTTCCACCACTTCGTGGAAGTGAGCGATGGTCCCGGCGAAATCAGGAAACTCGGGCGGCTGATAGGCGCCGCCGATGAAGTACGTGCGCGCGTAGCCGAGAACACTGTCCATGTGGCGGACGAGCTCCTGCGGGGTGCGAACCTTGGGAGCTGCGCGGAATGAGGCAAACTCCGCCGGCGCATCGCGCAGCGCCTTTTGCGTTCGATAAGCCAGCGCGGCCAGAAAGTGCCGCAGCATCTGTCTCTTTTCGTCCATTGCTCTTAACCTTCCGATCCGAGTGACCTCATCTTACCGCCGTGGTGGGTTCCAAGCTCTTAAGCCCGCACCCCCCTGTTTCCCATTCCCTGTTCCCTGCTCACTACTCCCGGTTCTGGTACACTCGCTGTCAATCATCCCACCATGCTGTTCAAGGCTCTCAGCGCCGCGGTTTACGGCATCGACGCCAACCTCATTGACGTGGAGGTGGATTATAGCGGCGTGGTCAGCGAGCAGGATCACTTTCACACCGTGGGCTTGCCTGACGCGGCCGTGCGCGAGAGCCGCGACCGGGTACGCGCGGCCATCAAGAACTCCGGCTACCTGATTCCGCCCACGCACATCACCATCAACCTGGCGCCGGCCGACCTGAAGAAAGAAGGCTCGGGGTTCGATTTGCCCATCGCGGTGGGTATCCTGGGCGCCTACGGCGCGCTGCGCACGGACGACCTGAGCCGCTTTCTGCTGGTGGGCGAGCTGGGTCTGGACGGCAGCGTGCGGCCCATACCGGGCATGCTGCCGATTGCAATCCTGGCGCGCGAGAGAAAGATTCCCAGCCTGATTCTTCCCGCCGGCAATGCGGCCGAGGCGGCGGTGGTGGAAGGCGTGAACGTGTATCCGGTCTCGTCGCTGCTCGACGTGCTCGAACTTTTGAACTCGGCCATCCTCGGTGCGATCCAGCGCGAGCCCTTTCGCGTGGCCACGGAAAAGCTGCTGGGCGAGTTGCAGCACTTCAGCGTGGACTTTCACGATGTGCGCGGGCAGCAGACGGCCAAGCGCGCGCTCGAAGTGGCCGCGGCCGGCAGCCACAACATTCTCATGATTGGCCCGCCGGGCTCGGGTAAGACCATGCTGGCCAAAAGGCTGCCTTCGATCCTGGCGCCGCTCACCTTTGACGAAGCGCTGGAGACGACGAAGATTCACTCCGTGGCCGGTGTGCTCGACGCCGGAGCGGGGCTGGTGACGCAACGGCCGTTCCGCTCGCCGCACCACACCATCTCCGACGCGGGGCTGATTGGCGGAGGCATTGTGCCGCGGCCGGGCGAGGTTTCGCTGGCGCACAACGGCCTGCTTTTTCTGGATGAGCTGCCGGAGTTTCCGCGCAATGTGCTGGAAGTGATGCGGCAGCCGCTCGAAGATCACACGGTGACCATTGCGCGGGCGTCCATGTCGCTGAGCTTTCCCGCGCGCTTCATGCTGGCAGCGGCCATGAATCCCTGCCCGTGCGGTTACTTCAACGACAAGTCGCGTGAGTGCCTGTGCACGCCGCCGATGATCCAGCGCTATGTAGCCAAGATCTCCGGGCCGCTGCTCGACCGCATCGATATCCATATCGAGGTGCCGGCGGTGCAATATAAGGAGCTGCGCGGCGGCGCGGCGGCCGAGGGCTCGGCGGAGATTCGCGCGCGGGTGATGGCGGCAAGGAACCTTCAGCGGCAGCGTTTCTCCAAAGCTAATGAAAGAATTTACTCGAATGCGCAGATGACCACGCGGCAGATCCGCGCTTACTGCGAGCTGGCCGCGGACGCTGAGCGGCTGCTGGAGCGGGCCATGCAGCAGCAGGGGCTCACGGCGCGGGCGCATGACCGGATTCTGAAGGTGGCCCGGACCATCGCCGACCTCGAAGGGGCAGAGAACCTGACCGTGGCCCACCTGGCCGAGGCCATCCAATATAGGACGCTCGACCGCAGCTACTGGGCCTAAGGCATTTCTCCTTCAGGTATGGCCGTCTTGATTTTCCTGCAAGGTGGCGATTTCTTGAGGAAAATCGCCACTTGAAGGTATCGGTTTCGGTATACATCAGAAGGAGAAATGCTCTAGCAAGCGTGAAGCACCACGGCGCAGCGGGAGCGGCAGCGGAAGCCGCACGCTCGGAGCGTGGTCGGCAGGATGAAAGTTCAGAAGACGAAATGTCCGGGCGGACACCCCGGCCCTTTCATTTATTTGGCCACGGCCGCGGGAGCGCCGGAGGATTCGACAGGGGCTTTGCGGCGGAGGACGGCAGCGGAGATGAGAGTGATGATAAGGCCGACGGGCAGGGGCTCCATGAAGGTGTAGGCCATGTTGACGAGGGGGTTCTGGTAGAGCTGCTGAGAGCGCTCGATGACAGCGACCTGCGCGGCGGTGGTGGCGGGGTCAAGTCCGGAGGACTGGAGCCTGTGAATCTGCGCGGCGAAGTAGCTGTCCATGAAGTGGGGCATGAATTTGAAGTAGACGACCTCCCACGTGGCGACGTAGCTGACGGTGGTAATGAGGGTGATCAGGATACCGCAGGCGAAGGCGCGGCCGAAGGAAATTTGCCCGCCGAGAGTGTCGTCGCGGTAGCTGCGGATGCCGAAGTAGACGAGCAGGAACGACGCCACCATGATGGTGTAGCCGAGAATCATGCTGTGGCGGGAGCCGAGCCTGTGGGTGAGCAGAAGCGAGCTGTCCATAAGGACGGAGATCATGACGCCGGCGATGAGGCCGAAGGTGAGGACGGTTTTCTTCATCAGAAGCTCCTTTTGCGAATCCCGCCGCGCGCGGGGCGCAAGGTGCGACCAGGCATTGACTCATCGCACCTTGACTCACGATGGAGTGGAACTGGGCCGCATGTCGTCATCCTTTCGGGTGATTTTTGAAGGATGGAGCGGAAATCGTGCTTTCGGATGACGCGGTCACCTTCTAATCTCGCTCTTGCTGCATCTCAGTTGGACGTAAAGAAAAAAAGCCCAAGACACAAAAGACCAGACAGGTAGCAAATGACAACTATCTGCCAGAATGCATAAGGGTCATCGGCACGCCTGACTATCCCCAGACGCCTCGTCAGGCATCGTCCGGTCAGAGTGGAGATGAGCGCCACCGCCACGGAAAAGGCCCCCAAAATCAGGAACCATTCGTGCTGCGCCATCGGGTATCCATGCCGGTTTGGGTCGCGACTCATGTCAAACCGCGTTCTCCGAAATGACCGAAGGCCCGCTTCCGGGCAACGCAGTCACGGCAACAAGCCCAGTTCTTTGCCGCGCTGGACGGCCTGGGTGCGGCGGGCGGCTCCGAGCTTGTCAAACGCGCGGGCACAGTGGGTCTTGACGGTGTTCTCGGAAACGAAAAGTTGCGTGGCGATCTCGCGATTGCTGAAGCCGCGTGCCACCAGGGTGAGGATTTCGAGCTCGCGCGCCGTGATGCCCAAAGTCCGTTGTTGGTTCTGCTGGCGGGCCGCATTGGGAGCGAAGGGGACGGGGTCCTCTGCGGGGACGAGCACTTCCTTCACCACGACCGTTTCGCGGACGGTTTCGCGATGGCGCGTGATGCGGAGACCGAGCCAGATGCCGAAGGTCGCAAAAAGGACGGCGACGAGCGCACCGTAGAGCTCGACGGAGTGCTCGATGACGACGAAGCGGTATTCGGTGTATTGGAGGGTGGCGATGAGGAGGCCGCCGACCAGGCCGAAGATGAGGACGTGGCGCTTCATGATGGGGTTGTGAAGAAGTATAGCCCGGCCTGTCCCTGACTCCGCTCGCGCCTCAAGGCTTTGCAAGCAAATACTCCGCGAGAAGTGCCTGCACTGATCCAAGCTTCGCAACTGCCCTTGAGAACCGGCCGGAAGACTTCGGCTGATCAGGCTCGATTCGGGAAACTCGCCTGTGGAAGAACGGGCGGAATTCCGGGGCTTCCCGCCGATTTCAGGTTAGAAAACAAGTAATTTAAAATCATCAATTTACAGGTAGACCGCGTTCGCCGGACCGGCGTTACGCGCGGTGTGGATGGGATGAAAAAAAAGTTGACCTGTGCCGATGCCCGTTGTACATTCAAGAGAGCCATCCATGAGGGCAGGCTGGGCTGTGCGATTCTGCGCGCCCGTCAGCCGATTCCTGCATCCAAATACTGGGGAACAAAACAGAGTTCCGGCTGGTCATTGGAATTTCTCCGCGCGGTGCGCCGGAGAATACGCCGGAATTGGGAATGACGGGTCTCGAGATTCCCGCCTGGAAGACTCATTCATCTGCTAGGGGATGGCCAGTATCACAACGTGCGACTTTGCGTCAACAATTTGAACTGCGGGCGCGGCTCGTGCGTCTAAGAAATGAAGTTGCACCATTCGGGAAGCGGGCGTCAAGCCGGGTAGCTTCCTTTCTGCACCGGCGGCGCCAAGTAGTTCCGGGCGGGCAGGTTATCGAAAAGAAGGAGAATTTGCAAAATGCGCTCTGATTTGGTATTTGGGGCACTCTCTCATGTGTCCAACCGTTATCAGCTCTGCCAGCTGGCGAGCAAAGCAACCCGCAAGCTGCACAAGCCGAATACGCGGCTGCAGGACACGACCAACGAAGTCTTGGACCGCTTTCATACAGCGAATCCGGGAACGATCGCGCCGGCGGCGCAGGTATCTCAACCTATCGAACGGCGCCGCGCAGCCTGACGGCGCCGTCGCAACCTAGAGTGTGTTGAATCAGGCAGCGGTTTCAATCGGCTCTCCCGTCCCAGGTGGTTTTACTTCCCCGGCTTTATCCTCCAGTTGAACTAGGGTGCACTTTGAAGACCGGCCGCTGCCGGATGGTTTGCCGGGTATCCGCCGGTTAATTCCTGAAGAGAAGTTCCCGCCCGCATCCCCACCCCCGCCTTATCGCAGGTGATCTCATGACAATTGCAGAACTCAAGGAAAAGAACATCACAGAACTCAGCCGCATCGCGCGCACGCTGGAGATCCCCGGAACCAGCGGCCTGCGCAAACAGGATCTGATCTTCAAGATTCTCCAGGCGCAGAGCGAAAAAGAAGGCCACATTTTTGCCGAAGGCGTGCTGGAGATTCTGCCTGACGGCTACGGGTTTCTGCGCTCGCCCGACTACAACTACCTGCCCGGGCCGGATGACATCTACGTTTCCCCATCCCAGATCCGCAAGTTCGACCTGAAGACCGGCGACTCCATCAGCGGCAACGTGCGGCCGCCGCACGAAGGGGAAAAATACTTCGCGCTGGTGAAGATCGAGGCCATCAACTTCGAGTCGCCGGAGGAAACGCGCAACAAGATTCTCTTCGACAACCTCACCCCTCTCTATCCCCAAGAACGCATCAAGATGGAGACGGTGCGCGAGGCGACCAGCGGCCGGGTGATGGACCTTTTGACGCCGGTGGGCAAGGGGCAGCGGGGGCTGATCGTGGCCCCGCCGCGCACCGGCAAGACCATGCTGCTGCAGTCGATCGCGAACTCCATCACCTCGAACCATCCCGAGGTGGTGCTCATCGTTCTGCTCATCGACGAGCGGCCCGAAGAAGTTACGGACATGCAGCGCTCCGTGAAAGGCGAGGTGATCAGCTCGACGTTCGATGAGCCGGCCGCGCGCCACGTGCAGGTGGCGGAGATGGTCATCGAGAAGGCCAAGCGTCTGGTCGAGCACAAGCGCGACGTGGTGATTCTGCTCGACTCCATCACCCGCCTGGCACGCGCTTACAACACCATTGTGCCGCCTTCGGGCAAGGTGCTCTCGGGCGGCGTGGATTCGAATGCTCTGCAGCGGCCGAAACGCTTTTTCGGCGCGGCGCGCAACATCGAGGAGGGCGGGTCTTTAACCATCATTGCCACTGCGCTCGTGGATACCGGATCGCGCATGGATGAGGTCATCTTCGAGGAGTTCAAGGGCACCGGCAACATGGAGATCATCCTCGACCGCAAGCTGGTGGACAAGCGCGTCTTCCCGGCCATCGACATCCAGCGCTCGGGCACGCGCAAGGAAGAGCTGCTGATTCCCAAGGAGGACCTGCAGCGCATCTTCGTGCTGCGCCGGGTGCTCAATCCGCTGTCGCCGGTGGAAGCCATGGAGCTGCTGATCACGCGCCTCGAAAAGGTGCGCAACAACGCCGAGTTCCTGACCAACATGAACCAGCTCTGACCACCTGCGGTGGGGCAGACGCTCGCTTTCCGCTCGCACC
>DATJRT010000069.1:0-9122 GCA_035504495.1 Occallatibacter sp. | reverse complement strand
GTTTATCACCATCTGGCGCAAGGAGCCGGACGGAAGCTGGAAGGTGGTTCTGGATGCGGGCGCCAACGAGCCGCCGGAGGCGGGCGATTGCTGCAAGTTGCCGGAGGGGACGCATTGAGGCGCCGCGCCGGGCGCGTCTGCCGGAGTCTTACGGAATGCTCAAATTCTTGCGAAAGAGGCGCAGCAACGATGGAGCGGGCGCGCTATAGATGAGCGTATATCGCGCTTGCAGTTGCGCTGAGAGGGTGGAACTGCGCCCACTCGTCCCGGCAACATCCGGGCCACCCCAGACCAATACGTAATCTATAGATTTGCCCGTATTTTTTTCGTATTCAAGAGGGTCTGTGACTTCTGGATTGTTTGCGTTTTCCATCACCGCAGGGGCGCGAATTGCCGGATTGACATCTGGCAGATACTCAATGGGAAACCCGGAACCCATCCCTTCATAGTTTGCTATGGAAATATCGCGCGCCGCAAGTGCAGTGATGTCCCCGGCGTGCTCCAGCGGCCAGATCCTCAGGCGCCGCAAAACCGCGGGGTTGGCACTACCGGGCACGCAATAACACACTGACAGCATGGTCTTATCAGGCTCGACAAAACGGGCTGCGTCGTCATACGGTCTGAGCAGCCGAGATACATCTCTGCGCCAGATTGTTCCCGAAATGAGACCTAAAGCACAAACGAGTGACGCGATGACGCTTACGAGTAGTTTGCCTTGAGCGTTCCACGTTCTCGACGCAAGGAAACCAAAGGCGCCCCACAAGGCAAACCAACCTGCGCGCTCTCTCAGCAATCCATTTCCAAGGAAGGGCTGAGGACAGAAGATATACAAGGCGAAGCAGACCACTGAGATCGCAGCGAACGCGTAGCTGAGCGCCGAGATCCTTTCTCGTGATCGCACGAGGGTCCAATAGAATGCGGAGACGAAAAGCACGCCGATCAGAAGCACAGCCGTCTTCGAGAGAAAGCCATAGCAGTCCAGTAGAAGATAAAAGACGTGGGTTAGACGGGAAAAAGAGAGGCCGTGGAGGATGTTCGCAAGCAAGGAGCCTTGCGAAGGATCGGCTTGCGGTTGCGCCACTCGTGCAAACGGATTGAGAAGTAAAAGCACCAGGAAACATGTCTCGGGCAGAACAACGGAGTGAATAAGCGCTTTTGTTGGGCCGCGAGCATATCTGCTCCGCCGCGCTTCGGGCAGCGTTTCGATGAGGGCGACGATGCCGATAAGAAGCGCTGTCATCAGGAAGCAGAACAAGTGGGAGAAGTAGAGAAGGGACGCTGATAGAAAGAGTACTAGCCATTGCCAGACACCGAAGCGCATTCGCGACTTGAACCAGTAGCCGAAGGAGAGCTGGAAGAGAACCAGACCGAAGCAAAAATTGTAAAAGCCCATGGAGAGAAACCAGTTACTTCCAAGCACGAGGCCCCAATTCAGAAAATGCTCTGAGCCGGCGCAAACAGTCCGCACAGTCCAAAAAAACGAGAGGGCGAAGAGCACAAGATAGGTTGTGACCAGGATCTTCTCCGCGCTCGAAGGGGAGAAAATCTTCATCAGTCGTTTTAAGATGACAAAGGTTGTTGAATTCGGGACCAGCCTTGGATTGGGACGGTAGAAACCGCCTACGATGCCCCATGAACCGGAATGCAGGGCAGCGTTGACCGCTGCATTGTAAAGGTGAGAGGGACCATCCTCAGTGGCATACCGCGGGTACGCCCAAACGAGGCACACTTGCAGGGCCAGGAGCGTGACGAAGGCCGCCCGATTGATCATATTCGCTCTCGATTGCCGGGTAGCTGATTGTAGACTATGGTCGTGCACCGGTCAATTCAGGAGTCGCTGGTCAGGAGTCGCTGGATCGCGCTACCTGGAATCGACTCCACTTCGAGCGGACGCCTCGGCCTCCAAGTACGGATTTCTCGCATGGAAATGTGTGCCGGATTCGTTTCGTCGCCGCGCAAACGCGGGGTGCCGACCGTCGTGCTTTTTCTGTCTCTCCTTGCGGTGCGCGCGCAGGCGCCGGCAGCGCCGCAGGTGCCGGAGTGGGCGCAGCCGGGCTCGGCCACGCACACGCAGGTTGCGCCTCCGGCGGATTTTCACCGCCCGAGCACGAATTTCCTCACGCCCATCGGCATCTTCGAAGGACAGTCGGACGTGGGCAGCGCCGTAGTGCCGGGCAGCGCGAGCTACGACGCGGCGACAGATGCGTACACGATTCACTCGGCGGGCTACAACATCTGGTACACGCGCGACGAGTTCCGCTATCTCTGGAAAAAGATGAGCGGCGACGTGTCGCTCGCCGGCAATATCGCGTTTCCCGATGCCAACGGATACGGCGACCGCAAGGCGGTGCTGGTGATCCGGCAAAGTCTCGACGACGACGCGAAAGAAGTGGTGGTGGCGCTCCATGGCGCGGGAATGATTCACCTGGCCCAGCGGCGGGAGCCGGACGTGCGCATGACGGACATGGAATACCGCATCGGGGGGCGCGGCCTGCCCGGAGGCGCCACGCCGGACTCGCTGGTGACCGTGCACGCGCAAAGGATCGGGATGGAGAAGAAGGGCGACAAGTTTTCGCTGTGGGTGAGCCTCGAGGGCGAGCCGATGCACCAGTTCGGCCCGCCCATCACGCTCGACTTCGACGCGCCGTTCTATGTGGGCATCGGATTCGTGTCGCATCTTCCGGCCACCGTGGATACGGCGGTGATTTCGCATGTGGTGCTCGAGAACAGGGCGGGCGGAGTGCGTTGAGCGGTCTAACATGGGTCTGAATGCGGCGTGAGACAATGCCTTCGATGGGTCTCCGCTCTTTGAGGTCCGGCCCATCGAGCGACCCTGCATGTCCTTTCCCAAGAATTTTCTAAACCTGCTGTTCGGCCGGCCGCTGGCCACCAGCGAGGAGCGCGCCGAACACATTGGCCCGCTTGCGGGGATTCCCATCTTCGGGCTCGACGCGCTGAGTTCGGCCGCGTACGGCCCGGAGGCGGCGCTGACCCTGCTGATCCCGCTGGGACTCGTGGGCGTGAAGTACATCGTGCCGGTGAGCACGGCCATCGTGATCCTGCTGGCGATTGTCTACCTGAGCTACCGGCAGACCATCGAGGCCTATCCGCAAGGGGGCGGGTCCTACACGGTGGCCAGCGAGAACCTGGGCGAGGGCGCGGGGCTGCTGGCGGCTGCGGCGCTGATGATCGATTACGTGCTGACCGCCTCGGTGGGCATTTCCGCCGGCGTGGGCGCGCTGATTTCCGCCGTGCCCAGCCTGCAGCCGCATACGCTTGCCCTGTGCCTGGGCGTGCTGGTGATTCTTACCCTCGTGAACATGCGCGGGGTGCGCGATGCCGGCGTGGCGTTCATGATTCCCACGTACCTGTTCACAGGAACGCTGCTGGTGGTGATTGGCGTGGGCGGCTGGCACGCGCTGGCCAGCGGCGGGCAGCCGCATCCGGTGTCGGCGCTGCCGGCCGTTCCCGCGGCCACGGCGGCGGTAAGCTGGTGGCTGCTCCTGAAGGTTTTTTCTTCCGGCTGCACGGCCATGACCGGCGTGGAGGCGGTGAGCAACGGGGTGATGGCGTTTCGCGACGACACGCGCAGGAACGCAAAGATCACGCTGACCATCATCATTGCGCTGCTGGCCATTTTGCTCATCGGCATCGCCCTTTTGTGCTGCGCTTACCACATTGCGGCCACGAACCCGGAGGGGTCGCACTACGAGAGCGTGCTCTCCATGCTGACGCGCGCGGTGATGGGCCAGGGCTGGTTCTATTACCTGACCATCGGCTCGGTGCTGCTGGTGCTGGCGCTATCCGCCAATACCGCGTTCGCGGATTTTCCGCGCCTGACGCGGGCCATCGCGCAGGACGATTACCTGCCGCGGGTTTTCCTCATACGCGGGCGCCGCCTGCTCTACTCCTGGGGAATCTACGTGCTGGTTTCGCTGACGGCGCTGCTGCTGATCTTCTTCGGAGGCGTAACCGACCGGCTGATTCCCCTTTACGCTATCGGCGCCTTCATGGCCTTTACCCTGTCCCAGGCGGGCATGGTGATGCACTGGCGGCGCCAGAAAAAGGCGGCGGCGCGCATGGCGGTGAACGCTCTTGGGGCCACGGCCACGGGCATTACCACGCTGGTGGTGCTGGCGGCCAAGTTCACACAGGGTGCGTGGATCACGGCGCTGCTGGTGGTGGTGATGATCGTGGTGATGTACGCGGTCAAGCGGCATTACGTGCAGGTGGCGCGCGAGATCGACCTGGACCGGCCGATCCGGCCCGCCGAGGTGGGCGAGCCCATCGTCGTCCTGCCCATCGACCGCTGGAGCCGCATCTCGGAAAAGGCGCTTTCCTTTGCTCTGGCCCTGTCCAGCGACATTCGCTGCGTGCACGTGGTCACGGCCGGATCTACCGACACGTTTTGCGATGCGTGGGAGAAAGATATTGCCGCACCCCTGCGCGAGGCCGGCCGCAACGTTCCCCAGCTGATCAAGCTGAAATCGCCGTATCGCTACATTCTGCAACCGGTGGTGGACTATGTGCTGGAAGTGGAACGCGGCACCGGCCAGCGCAAAGTGTGCGTGCTGGTGCCGGAGCTGGTGGTGCACCACTGGTGGGAGAACCTGCTGCACAACCGCCGTTCCGATCTGCTGAAAGTGATTCTGCTGGTGCGCGGGAACCAGCGCATCATTGTGGTCAATATTCCCTGGTACCTCGAGCAGAAGGAGCCAAGGGCGGCGAAGAAGGCGAGGTAGCGAGTCAGCGAGTCAGCAAGCCGGCGAGTCAGCGAGTGAGTGCGCCGGCGAGCCGGCGGGGAGAAAAATGGCCGCCGCTGCTTTCCTCCGGGCGGGCACGAGCGTCACAGGGAAAGACGATGCGGACAGGATGGCGGGCTTGCCGGCTCCGCGGGGCTTTGGGCTTGCGCGGGCGGTTGCGGCGCCGGCGCGGTGAGCGGTTTGCGCGGGCAGCGGCGGGCTTCGTGGAAGCGGGGGGAAGAGGATAGTCTATTGGAAGCATCGTTACAGAGATTGGCGCCTGCCTTGCGAGGGAGGCCGCGGGGGAGTGACCGGCAAGGCGATTGAGGAGAGTTTGGATTTGAAGAGGACGTTGTTTCGTGTGCTTCTGGCTGGGATCCCGGTTCTGCTGATGTCCCTGCATGCAATGAGCCAGGCCGCTCCCGCCGAAGGGCAGTCGCCGGCCGACAAGACCGCACCCAATTATCGTTACGAGGCGTATGCGGGTTTTGGCTACACCAGCCTGAACCAGGTGAACCAATCGCGCTACGGACTCATCGGCGTGAACCTGGCGCTTACCCGGGACTGGGGCCGTTTCTTTGGCCTCTCCGGCAAGGTCAATTACTACAAGCCGCCGCTCGCGCTGGGAACCAGTACAACCACCACCACCTCCGTCGGGGGCACGCCCGTGACCGTAAATAACGGCAACCCCGGCGACCCTTCGATCTATGAAGCGCTGGTGTTTCCCGAGATCCACTTCGACATCTACGGGCCGGTGAGCGGTTTTTTTCATGGCGGCATGGGCGTGGAGCATACCGGCGGCGAGAGCGAGACACCTAAACTTTCCTTTGCCGGCGGATTGGGCGGCGGCCTGACCTACGACCTGACCCCGCGCTTCGCCATCCGCGCTTTCGGCGACAAGATCGGCGCCGCGTTTTCGCTGAGGAACAATACCACGGAGCTGAGCAATTCGCCGCACCGGACGTGGAACTCGAGCGGAACCATCGGGCTGGTGTACCGGTTCTGAAGCCGGACCGTTCTCATGGGATTAAGGCGGGAGCGCAAGGCTCCCGCTTTTTTGCGTCTGGCGTTGGCGAGCGAGATGACTGCGGAGGTGCGCCTCCGAACCGGCGATGCTGCGCAGGTATGATCGAGGGAGCGATCGAAGCGGGAACTTTTTTGCGGGGAGCCGAGAGGTGAAGAAACCACTGCGCGTGCTGGCGGCGGGCTGCATGATTGCGGCCGGCGCCTGCCTGGTGACGCTTGTCTACGCTGTCAGCCTCACGGACAAGAATGCCACCGAGCGGGATTTTATCCAGTACTGGGCGGCCGAGCAACAGCTTGCGCATGGAGCCAATCCTTACGACGTGGGCGCGATCTACCGCCTCGAACGCTCGCGCGGCATGGAGGAAGATTTTCCCAAGGTTACGTTGAGCCCGCCGATCGCGTTTTTTCTTGCCGCTCCGCTGGGCTACGTGAGCGCCAAGACGGGGCTGGTGCTGTGGCTGCTGCTGATGCTCGCCTGTGCCGCGCTGGCGATGTTGCTTCTGTGGCTGCTGCACGGGCGGCCAGATAGCCGCTGGCATGTTCTGGTGTTCGGTTTCCCGCCCACAATCTCTTGTCTGATGGCGGGACAGCTGGGAATCTTTTTTCTGCTGGAGGTGACGGCGTTTCTGTACTGGCGGCGGACGCGGCCGTGGCTTGCGGGCGCGGCGCTGGTGCTGTGCGCGCTGAAGCCGCATTTGTTTCTGCCGGCGCTGGTGGTGCTGCTGCTCGAGTCGGCGGTGCGCAGGGAATTTCGCGCGCTGGGCGGGTTTGCTGCGGCGCTGGCCGCCTGCTGCGCGCTCACGCTGGCCATGGACGGGCAGATTTGGGCGCAGTACGAGCAGATGCTCGCCTCAGCACGGCTGATGGACGTGTTTATTCCCACGGTGAGCGTGGGGCTGCGCTTTGCCGTGGATCGCGGCGCGCACTGGATTGAGTTCGTGCCCGAGGCCTGCGCATGCGCCTGGGCGGCGTGGTACTACTGGTCGCGGCGCGGGCGCTTCGAGTGGACGCGCGAGGGTCTGCTGGTGATCGCCGTCTCCGTGGTGTGCGCGCCGTATGCGTGGTTCACCGACGAGGCGGTGCTATTTCCCGCAATTCTGGCAGGAATCTACGCGGCGGAGAGATCCGTGCGCGCGTGGGTATGGCTGGGGCTGATTGCCGCCGGATGCCTCGTGGGCGTGTTCCGCGCGATCCAGTTGCCTTCCGCGTTTTACTTGTGGACCGCGCCGGCGTGGCTGGGGTGGTATGTCTACGCGGTGCGGGCGCGGCGAGATGCGGCTCTTTCAGCGTGAGACGATTGGGGTTGCTGCCTTCCCAGGTCTCAAAGGCGAGACCTGGGGCACCCGGCTCTTTCAGCGTGAGACGATTGGGGTTGCTGCTTTCCCAGGTCTCAAAGGCGGGCAAAAACATACTTGGCTCATCAAGCCTCTATCGGGATCGGGGGTGAGCTTTGACTAGCCATTCTCATCTCTCGCCCACTCTAACTGGTCGCCCTGTTTGGAAACGGATATTGCGGTGCAGCGCAAGGCTCCTTGTGTTGGCCGCGCATAGTTTGGGTGTCCATTATCGCAAGGTGTTCCATCCACGTGAGTTTGACTTGCTAGACTTGCCCCGTCTTCTCGATGCGACCCCAATTTCATTACTGCGAGGATGTGCAACAGACCTGCGCACCGCTCTACTTCGCATGGAATGTCGATTTGATGTACTGCCAGACTCTTGGTCGTTTGACGTAGGTCCGTGTTTTCAACGAGACGCCACTGGCAGTCTTCAGCCCAATAGAGACTCACACGCCCGCATGAGGAGCATCGAAAAGTTCCAGAAAGAGCGCCCCACGGCCACGCTATTTGACTCGGAGTTGTTTCTGTCTGGATGGGAAGCGGGAGTTCGATACGTCCGGCACATTTCTTGCACGGAAGATACGGCAGGAAGTCCATGCAGTCCTCCGGGTACCGATAGGATAACCGGGCAGATCGGGGGTGCCGAATGACTAGCGCCCTTTGGGAAAATCGTACCCCATGGGAGGAGAGCGGTAATAAACTGCTCTCCTGGTGGGATATGGAGAAATTCTCTGCGGCTACTTTCCAGCAGATTGTATCGGGGTTGACCTTCCTTCTTGGAAAAATCGAGGAACTGCCGCCGGACGCTGAGGGTGGGGATTTGGCAGTGAAATACATCCCTGCGGTGGCTGCAATCCGCGCGGAGTGTGAAAAGCTCGCTCTAAGAATTTCGATCATTTGCGCTAACGACTTCATTTCGTCAGCCCCTACCATGACTCTTGGGGAATTGACCCGAAGTCTGAGAGAGCTAGACAACACCATTAGGCGAGAAATGCAGGCGTGCGAATTCTTCTACATGCCGTTTAAGCAGACGCGATTCTATCGGAAGAGTATGCTTTTCGGGGCACGCGTAGCCGTTAGATTCCCAGCTACCGATTTCGACATTGCCGAGGCCGGGAACTGCTTTGCGATGGGACGCGGGACCGCTTGCGTCTTTCATCTCATGCGGGTGATGGAGGTTGGCGTACAAACGCTTGGGGCAGCGTTAGGCGTTCAGCTAGCGGGAGAGAAGAATTGGCAGAACATCCTCGACGAGATCAATAAAGCCATCAAGGGACTGCCCCCAAAAGCTCCTAGGACGGTTGCCATGAGCCAAATTGCGGCCCATCTGTACAACGTTAAAGTCGCTTGGCGCAATCAGGTAATGCACCCTCACGACAAGTACACGATGGACGAGGCAGAAGACCTGTTAGGGCATGTTGAGTCGTTTATGAAAACGCTTGCCGAGTTGGTTCCGATGCCAAAGCAGAACCCGCCAGCCGTGATGTAGCAGTATGATGGAATCGTGAAGGATAAGCCGCAAACGTCGCCCGAGTTCGATAGGTTTAATGCGTTCGTGGGCAACGTTCTCGCGGTTCCTCCAGCGACAGTGAAGCGCCGCCTTGAAGAAGGCCGAGCGGCTCACAAGCCGAAGAAAAAAAGGAACAAGGCCACAAAAACCCCGCCCCGTTGACTTTGGGTTTTTCCGTGGCAATCTAAAACCATGGAACAGCCCAAGACCTTACAAGAGGCAATCCTCTGCTATTCCGACATTGATCGCTGTATCCGCTACCTTGCGGAGAGCCGCTGGCCGGATGGCATGGCAGTGTGCCCCTCTTGTGGCCGTAAGGATGTTTCCTACGTGCCTTCCCGCCGCGTCTGGCAGTGCAAGAGCCGTTGACCTGCCCCCGAAAAACTCGGCCAGGGAAAACTGGAGTTCTCTCGTAATCTGAACGGGAGGACTGGGATGAAGAAGAGCCGTTACACGGAAGAGCAGATCATTGCGATCCTGAAGCAGCATGAGGCCGGGGTGAAGACA
>DATJRT010000068.1:0-3348 GCA_035504495.1 Occallatibacter sp. | reverse complement strand
CTGCGCTCACTCGTGCATTCCGAGGGCGCGTTTTTTGGGAGAGGAGCGAGGAGTTTCCAGTGACGATGGGAGACAGTTCAGACACGGCGCCCGGGTACGTTGAGCAAGCCGACGCCACGGCGAAGATTCGATGTCCCAGCTGCGGGGATGGCGGTCCGCGCCGGCTGGAACGCAAGGGGTTTCTGCAGGAGAAGGTCTATCCGCTGTTCGGTTATTATCCCTGGCTCTGCGCGACCTGCAAGTCGACTTTCCTGATGCGGAAGCGCTACCGCAGAAAGTCGAAGAAGAAGGAATACGCCGAGTAGACGCGAGCCAATATCAGGAGCGAAGGAGATTGCGCGCGAGGAAGAATAAATTGGCGGGCCGCTCGGCGAGCCGGCGCATAAAGTACGGGTACCAGGCGCTGCCGAAGGGCACGTAGACGCGCACGCGATAACCCTCTTTTACCAAAGCGCGCTGCAGATCGCGGCGCACTCCGTATAACATCTGGAACTCGAAATGGCTGGGCGCGATGCCGCGCTGCCGGGCGTAGGCCCTGGCCGCGGCCACCATGGCTTGGTCATGGGTGGCGATGCCGTGATAGATGGGACTATCCAGAAGCACGCGGCTCAAGCGGACGAAGTTCTCGTCCACATCGCTCTTGCGCGGGAAGGCCACCTCTGCGGGCTCCTTGTACGCGCCTTTGCAGAGGCGCACGCGAATGCCTTCGGCGAGAAGCTGCTCGATGTCGGCCTGGGAGCGGTAAAGATAAGCCTGGATGACCACGCCCACGGCGCCGCGGGTCTGCGCGCGCGCGTGGAGCCGGTGCACGATGTCAAGCGTGATCTGGGTGAGGCGCGAGTCTTCCATATCGATGCGGACAAAGTTATCGAGGGAACGGGCGTGCTCCACCAATTCGCGGGCAATGGTCTCGGCGAGAGCCGGGTCAAGCTCGAGACCCATCTGCGTGAGCTTGACGCTGATGTTGGCGTCGAGCCTGCGCTCGGCGATGCGGTCGAGGACCTGGTGGTAGATTTCCGCGGCCTGCTGCGCCTCGGCTTCGGAGGTGACGCTTTCGCCCAATGAATCGAGCGTGACGGCCATGCCCTGAGCGTTGACGCTCTCGGCGGCGCGCAGGGCGTCGTCGACGGTGAGGCCGGCGACGAAGCGCGAGCTGAGGCGCGCGCCCAGGCTGGATTGCTCAGAGAAGCGGCGCAGCGATCGATTGCGGGAGAGAGCAATAAAAGCGGAGCGCAGGACGGGCATGAGTGGGCTCAGCCGGAAGCGGCCGGGACTGCCGGCGGGCTTGCGGACTTCTTAGTTTCGCATAGCTGTGCGGGGGTGCGCGGCGGGCGCGGGGAAGGTTTCGCGTGCGGGGATGAAGGCGGGAAAGGAAATTCCGGCTGGGGCTGAAGCGCGGGTGTACTTTTGAGACCTGATGTAGGGGCTAAGCCCCGCACCCTTCCGTAGGTTGAGAATGGTTGTTTCTCAGTGTCAAAAGAGAGACTTGAGGCACCTGTTTTCGTGCCGGTTTAAGAAGGAAGGGTTGGAGTTTGTGCTTTCCCGCCCATTCGTCATCCGCCACGGCGGACGACGATTGGATGGGGCACGGCGCATTGTTCCAGATTGTTTGTGTCCGGGCGTGAAGGCCGCTCGCTTTGTTGAGCTCGAATTCAGGGACCTGAAGGCCCCTGCTCCCTCCGAATGGCAATGCGCTTCGGCTCAATGCACTTCAAGCACGGCGCTGCCGTGGGGCGGAAGGGTCACGCTCAAGTCTTTCGCGTCCTTGGTGGTGGAGTCATCACCCATATTTTGCGCGGAGTGTTTCGCCCCGTCGAGGCCGAGCAGCTTCCAGGTGGTGCGCAGGGTGACGGGCGTGTCCGCGAGATTGAAGAAGCCGAAGTACTCGGCGTAGCCGCGGGCGCCGGGCTCGTTGATGGAGGCGCGCCAGACGCGCGCGTTCTCAAAGCCGGGGCCGAGCGTGGAGACATCGACGGGGCGGCTGTAAGTAACGTTCTGGTTCATAAAGAGCAGGTCCTGGTTGGTGATGAGGGAACGGGTGAGGTCGTCGAGGCGGGTGAGGTTTGTGCCCAGGATGAGAGGCGAGCGGGTGATGCACCAGAGCGCGAACTGGGTGCGCACTTCGTCGGGCGTGAGCCTCACCTGGCGCGGCTGGCCGAGGCCGGGACTGGGCCCGAGCCAGCCCATGGGAAGCATGTCGGCATCAGGCCAGTTGCCGGGTGCGACGTAGACATACCATTGCGCGATGCGGTCGAACTCGTCGTGGAGGCCGAAGGGATATTCGTCGGATGGTTTGTGCGCGAGATCCCAGCCGTCCCAGTGATCGCCGGAGATGCGCCACATCTGCGCATATTTGCCAACCTCGGCTGCGTGGTCGAGGGCCGTGGGTCCGGGCGAAAGGCTGAGCAGGATGGGCCGGCCGGTTTTGCCGATGGCCTCGGCGATCTGGCGGATCTCAGTGGGCCGGTAGGGATTGGTGGCGATGCAGTCGACTTTGAGAAAGTCGACGCCCCAGGAGGCGTAGAGGCGCAGCATGGAGTTGTAGTAAGCCTGGCCGGCGGCGTTGTCTTTCACGCCCCAGTTGCCTTCATCCCATGGGCAAGGGCTGGAGGTGTCAGCGGCGTCGGCCGCGGTGAAGTGCGTGCCCGCGATGGGCAGGTTGGCCGCAACCACCTGGCGGGGAATGCCGCGCACGATGTGAATGCCGAATTTGAGGCCCTGCGCGTGGACCCAATCGGCGAGGGGCTTAAAGCCGGCGCCGTTGGCGGCGGAGGGGTAGCGGGCGGGATCGGGAATGAGGAGACCGTCGCGATTCCAGACGTACTTGCGCGCTTCCAGATTCTTTCCGGCGGGGTTGGCCATGTACCAGCCTTCATCGATGACAGCGTATTGCCAGCCGTACTGCTCGAGGCCGGCGAGCACCTGCGCGTTGGCCTTGAACTGCTCTTCGTCGATGGTGAGGCCGTAGGCGTCCCAACTGTTCCAGCCCATGGGTGGCGTGGGCGCGATGGTTTGGGAGCGGAGGGCTGCGGCCGACAGCAGGGCGGCGAAGAACAGGAGCGGGGCGAGGGCGCGGGGAGCCATGAGGAAACGTATAGCACAGCGGCGTGCGGCGCGCCGTTGCGGGCGATCGGCGGCAATGCGGCGAAGCAGTGCCGGAATGTGCATCGCGGGCGGCGAAGTTCATCGCGCGGAGACGACGGGCGCGCGGGCGCAGGGTATTCTACTCAGTGCCGGAAGCGGGATATCCGATGCGCGGGAAGAGGAGTTGCGATGAAAGGAAAGTGGACGATCGGCGTGGCGCTCGCAGTTGGGGCGGTTGCGTGCGCGGCGCAGAAGACGCCCGCG
>DATJRT010000067.1:0-16919 GCA_035504495.1 Occallatibacter sp. | reverse complement strand
TTCGCCTCGCGGCCTCCGCCCGGCTTTCCGGCAGAGCGCCCGCTGCAAAAGCAGCGCGCGCTCCATTTTGGAGAGGGCCGCCTTCACCGTCCGCGGCTGGGTTGAAGCCATTTGAATCTTCGCCGCGGCCGGAATCGGGATTTCGCACTCCGGGCGGCGTTCTGCCTGCGCGCGAAGACCTGCCCGCAACCGGGTAAGGAGAAACCATGCCCACTGTGCTTGCCCGCTGGTTCCGCACCGAGCTTGAAGACATCCGCGGCGCCCTGCGCTCCGTTCCGCGGGAATATGCCGATGTGCCCTGGCGCCCGGGCGGGTGGACGCGGAAGCAGATTGTGGGACACATGATGGATTCGGCCGCCAACAACCGGCAGCGCTTTGTGCGCGCCGCAACCGAGGGCCGCTATTCCGGACCGAAATATGCGCAGGATGCCTGGGTGGCCGCGCACGGTTACGCCCGCCAGCCCTGGGACCGGTTGCTGCGCTGGTGGGAAGTCCAGCACGAAGTGCTCGCGGCCGTTGTGGACGAGATCGAAGACTCGCGGCTGGGCGCCACCTGCGTCGTGGGCGAGGACGCGCCGGTCACCCTGCGATCTCTCATCCAGGATTACGTCGTGCACCAGAAGGGGCATCTGGCGCAGATCGTCACCCAACCGGCGGCGTTCAAACCCTGATCGAGAGTCGGCCGAGAATGGGTCGAGAATCGCCCGGCAATCGATTGCGGCAGACGCAAAAAGGTCCGCCGGAGCGGACCTTTTTGCCTGCCTTGAACCTTACTTCTTCTTCTTGCGGGCCGCTTTCTTTGCTGCCTTCTTGGCCGCCTTCCTGGGGGGAGCTTTTTTCGCGGCTTTCCTGCTCTTCTTCTTTGCCGCCTTCTTCGCCGGGGCCTTCTTGGCAGCCTTCTTTACGGCCTTTTTCGCCGCCTTCTTGGCGGGCTTCTTTGCTGCTTTCTTGGCTGGAGCCTTCTTAGCGGCCTTCTTTGCCGCCTTCTTGGCCGCCTTTTTGGCGGGAGCCTTTTTGGCTGCCTTTTTCGCTGCCGGTTTGGCTGCGGATGCCGGTATAACCACAGCCACAACCTCTTCCGCTATGACCTCGTCGTCGTCCGACGAGGTAAGTACGCCGGCGGTCTCAACCTCGTCTTCCTCTTCGTCCATCAGACCGCCTGTAGGGTCCAGGTCTCCCGGGTCCCCGAGGGGATCGCCGGCACTCATCGCGTGCATCTTGAATACGTCATCCATCCGATTTGCCTCCAGCGGCTCGCCGCTGCCCTGGTATTTAACTGCTTCGCACCAATGCGAAATACATGAAGACTTCGCATGCGGAAGTGATTGTAGCTATAGCTTGCACACAAAGACCAGCAAAAAACAAGCACGGAATGCTGGACGATGAGTTTTTTTGCTTCGGCCATGCGCGTGTACAAGCAGGGGCGCCAGAACTCCCTCGCCTAGTTGCCGGCTCCGGATGGCTTCTTCGCCGCGTTCACTGCGGCTTTGCGCGCGGATGCGGGCGCGGTCTTCGAACCCGAGCTCCTCGCGCGTCCCGTGGAGCGGGACCTGCGTCTGGTTACCGAAGAGTGTGAGCGCTCGCTTGCGTACCGTACCGTGGAGGGCTCGGCCACGCGCAAGCGGCGTCCCGGCTCCACCCTGGTTCCCGTCAGGTTGTTCCAGCTTCGCAGCTCGGCCAGAGAGACGCCAAAGCGGTCGGCGATGGTAACCAATGTGTCGCCGCGGCGCACCGTGTACAAAACCCGCCTGACTGTGGGCATGGGCTCCGGCGCCTGAGGAACCACCAATGCATCCACGCCCGTCAGGTCGCTGCCCGGGCTCAATTGATTTACCTCCGCCAGCTCGGCGGGCCCAACGTGGTATTCACGCGCCACCGAGGCCAGGGTGTCATCGGCCGTCACCAGGTGATAGCGCCACGCATTGCGCTTCGACTCCGGAATCGCGGCGATGCGCTGATCGAAGAGCGTGGCCGTGCCCGCAGGCAGGTGAAGATCGAACGAAGCGTCCGGTGGCGTGACGCCGCGCAGCAGGCTGGGATTGAGCGCCTCAAGCTCGTCGACCGGCGCGCCCACCAGGTCTGACACCAGCCGCAGGCCGATCGAGTAGTTTACCGTGACCGTATCGGTGAGCACCGGCGGATCGAGGGTTACATCGTCGAAGCCATACTGGGTGGGGTGATTGGCGATGATAATGGCCGCCAGAATCTCGGGCACATAATTCTGCGTCTCGCCGGGCAGTTCGTGGCGCTTGTAGAGCTCCCAGAAGTCGGCGTACCCGGTTCTCTCCACCGCGCGCTGAATGTTGCCGGCTCCATGGTCATAGGCCGCCATGGCCAGGTACCAATCGCCCAGCTGGTCGTAAAGGTACTTCATATAACGGGCGTAGGCACGCGTCGATTTCTCCGGATCGAAGCGCTCGTCCACGTAGCTGTTGCGGCTCAGCCCGTAGTCGCCCATGGGCATGAACTGCCACATTCCGCCTGCGCGGGAGCGGCGATTGACGGCCCGAGGCTGAAAGCCCGATTCGGCCACGGCCAGGTAAATCAGGTCCTGGGGCACACCTTCCTCGGCCAGGACCCGCTCGATCATCCCCTTGTAAAGACCGGCGCGCTCAAAGGAGTGCAGCAGCGTGTTGTGCCCCCTTTGCGTATTGGCGAAGAAGTTGATGAACGCGGCCACATAGTCGTTCATCACCAGGGGAAGGTCGGACTTGGTCGTCGCCAGGTCGGCGGTTGCCTTGGCCACCAGGTTGGGATCCACGGCAAAGGTCACGTCGCTCGCGGCTTCGGCCGGGGTGGTCTCCTCCTGCGGCACAAAGCCGTTGCCCTTCTTGAGCGCCTCCATTTCCATTGCGTTCACGTTGTCCACGATGCGGTCGAACTCGTCCGATAGCTGAGGATTACTGCGAATGTCCACGCCGCAGGTAAGCATCAGGTCCACGGCGTGATCAAATTGGGTCTTGGCCTCGGCCAGCATGCCCCTCTTGTAATCCGTTTCTCCCGCCGCATAAGCCGCCTCGACCTGAGGAATGAGCTGGCGCACTCGGATTTCATCGGCGGAAGGGGGTGGGGGGGTGGGGGGGGGTACGGGGGCGGCCTGCGCAGAGGAAGCGGAAACCGGAGGCGCGGTGGCCTGCGTGGGCGGGGCGGCTGAGCTTGCCGGATGCGACGGCACGCAGCCGCCGATCGAGAGCACGAAGATTGAGAGCGCGCAGGCAGCCGCAAGACGCGCCGAGAGAGAGCGGCTCCAATGCCTGTTCCCCTGCCGGCTCTTCGACAGAGGCACACGTCCGTCCGCGCCTGACACCGCTGGATGCACTATGCCGATGATAAGCTATGCCATGGAGAAGCGCGCGCTACTTTGCGCTAACTCCTTTCTTTTGCGAGCCAAATGGACGCACGCTTCCTTCGCAACTTCGCTATCATTGCGCACATCGACCATGGGAAGTCGACGCTCTCTGACCGCCTCCTGGAGCTGACCGGCGCTTTAAGCGACCGCGAGATGCATGCCCAGGTGCTCGACGATATGGATCTTGAGCGGGAGCGCGGCATTACCATCAAGGCCCACGCCGTACGCATGATGTACCAGGCCAGGGACGGCCACACCTACCAGCTCAACCTGATTGACACTCCCGGCCACGTAGACTTCAGCTACGAGGTCTCCCGCTCGCTGGCGTCGTGCGAGGGCGCACTGCTGGTGGTCGACGCCAGCCAGGGGGTGGAGGCGCAGACTCTCGCCAACGCCTATCTCGCCATCAACCACGGCCTCGAGATCATTCCCGTCATCAACAAAATCGACCTGCCCTCGGCCGACATCCTCCGCACCCAGGAGGCTATCGAACAGGCCGTGGGCCTGGACGCGACGGACGCCATCCCGGTCAGCGCCAAAACCGGCCAGGGCGTGGCCGATGTCCTGGAGGCCATCGTGCACCGGCTTCCGCCGCCCACGGGCGATCCCGAAGCTCCGCTCCAGGCGCTCATCTTCGACTCCTGGTTCGACGCCTACCGCGGCGTCATCGTGCTCGTGCGGGTGATGCAGGGAACCATGCGCAAGGGCCAGCGCATCCGCATGATGTGGAGCAGCAAATCCTTTGAGGTCGAATCCATGGGCGTGCTCAGCCCCAAGCCGGTGGAGATCGGCGAGCTCTCCGCGGGCGAAGTGGGCTTTTTTGCCGCCACCATCAAGAATGTGGGCGATACACGCATCGGCGACACCGTTACCGACGACGCTCGCCCCGCGCCTCACGCCTTGCCCGGCTTTGAAGACATCAAGCCCATGGTCTTTTCCGGCCTCTACACCGTGGACTCGCACGAGCACACGCTGCTGCGCGACGCGCTCGAAAAGCTGCGCCTCAACGATTCATCTTTTTTCTTCGAGCCGGAAAGCTCTGTGGCCCTCGGCTTCGGCTTCCGCTGCGGCTTTCTCGGCCTTTTACACATGGAGATCATTCAGGAGCGCCTGGAACGCGAATACGAGCTCGACCTGATTACCACCGCGCCCGGCGTCCGCTACCACATCAAAATGACGGACGGCTCGGAGATCGATGTCGACAACCCCTCGCGCTGGCCCGAGCCGCAAAGCATTGCTTCCATCCGCGAACCGGTCATCACCGCCAAGATTCTCACCAACGAGGAGTACGTCGGAGGCATCTTCAAGCTGGTGGAAGAAAAGCGCGGCAAGCAGTTGAACTTTGAGTACGTGACGTCAACGCGCGTCCTGCTCACCTATGAGCTGCCGCTCAACGAAATCGTTCTCGATTTCTACGACCGCTTGAAATCCATCTCCCGCGGCTATGCGTCGCTCGATTACCAGCTCGCCGGCGCGTGGGAGTCACCCATGGTCAAGCTCGACGTGCTCGTCTCCGGCGAGCCGGTGGACGCGCTCTCCATCATCGTGCACCGCGACCACGCCTACGAGCGCGGGCGCGCCCTGGTCTCCAAGATGCGCGAGCTCATTCCCCGCCAGCAGTTCGAGGTGGCCATCCAGGCCGCCATCGGCGCCAAGGTCGTGGCCCGTGAAACCGTCAGCGCCCTGCGCAAGAATGTGCTCGCCAAGTGTTACGGCGGCGACATTACGCGCAAGCGCAAGCTGCTGGAAAAACAGAAGGAAGGCAAGAAGCGGATGAAGCGGATCGGCAAAGTCGATATACCCCAGGAGGCCTTCCTTGCCGTCCTGCGCGTGGGCGAAGACCAGCAAAAGTGACGGCGCCGGCAATTCGCCCTCCGGACACGCGCGTTACAGAATTTTTATCGGCGATTGTGGAAAGCTCACTGCCGGACCGTTGTGATCGCAAACCATGGCTTCATCGGCGAACGGCTGCGGGACGCCCTGATTACCTTATGAAAACAAAGGTCTTGATCCACCTAGCAGAATCCGCATCAGCTTGGCAAGCGGAGAAATAGCCCCGGAATCGCTGCGTTTCACCCCGCAATCCACAATTTTTTCCACAGTAACGGGGCTGGAAAAAGCGCTTTGAAGCCATTGCGCGGGGGCAACGCTTCGCGCGAATCCTGTAACTTACTCAAAGAAAGAGCGCAAGCGCCATCTTAATGGCGATTCATGCGCCCATCGGCGAACCGGAATGCCTCGAAATCAGTGCGACGGCGATGCGGCCGGTTTGGGAGCATCCGTGTCCGGCTGCGGCGGAGGCGCGGGCACGCCTGACTTGAGATTGTAGGCGTCGATCACCTGCTTGGTGATGTTGGTGCTGGTGCTGGCAAAAAGCACCGGCGACTGCTGCTCTGAGATGTCGAGAACCAGGGTGTAGCCCTGCTTTTCGGCGTAGGACTGCATCACGTCGTAAACCTTGGAAGCCAGCGTCTGATAAAGGTCCTGCATCTGCTGCTGGAAGTCGCTCTTCGCGTCCTCGGCATCCCGGTCCAGTTGCTTCTTTTTCGTATCGATCGCAGTGGCTCGCGCCGAGCGCTCGGTGTCGCTCAGAGTGGCGCCTTTCGCTTGTAAGTCCTTGGTCATACTGTCGATCTCGTCGCTCAGGGCCTTGAGCTGCTGGCGCTTGGGATCGAATTTCTTTTCCAGATCGGTAAAGTTGCGCTGGCCTTCGTTGGTCTGCGCCACAGCCACCTGGAAGGCGATAACGGCAATCTTCGACGGCCCGGCGTGAGCTGCGGGCGCGGCGTCAGCCGCGGCCACCGGCGCCGGGGGTGCGGCCGGCGCGGCCGGCGTTTGGGCAGCGGCGCTCAGGACCATTCCTGAGGCCAGTGTAAGAGTCATTGCAAGCGAGCACTTCATTTGATTCGAAAACTCCTTCGGCAATTCCTGCGCGGATGCCTTCTTAGACGCTGCCGCGCGCCGATGCCTCCTAGAGAACCTTCGCGAATCTTTTTGGCGGGAACTCTAAGCCGGAACGGCAGAGAGTAAAAAAGATACCGATGGAGACGCCAGCAGGAACTAGAAAGGATTATACGGCATCCCCGGTTAATTCCACGCAAAGCCGCGGCCACGGCATGCGGCAGGACCCCGCCCGCAGAGCGGGGTCGCGGTAACGCGCATCGCCATCAGTGCGATGTGGACGGCTTGGGTGCATCCGGCGTTGGCGCGGCCGGCGCAGGCGGAGGGGGTATGCCCGACTTTTCGTTATAAGCGTCGATCACCGCCTTGGTAATGTCGGTGGAGGGCAACGCATAGAGGACCGTGGGCGCCTGTTGCTGCTGCTCGCTGGCATCGAGCACCAGGGTATAGCCGTGAGTCTGGGCGTAGTCGGTCATCACCGCGCCCACCTTGGCCGCCAGCTTGTTCAAAAGGTCCTGCATATCCGCCTGGAAGTCGCTCTGCGCATCCTGCGTGTCGCGGTCCAGTTGCTTCTTCTTTTCATCGATGGCGCGGGCGCGGGACTCGCGCTCGTCATCGCTCAAAGTGGCGCCCTTGGCCTGCAGGTCCTTGGTCATGCTGTCGATCTCGTCGTTAAGCGACTTGAGCGATGCCTCCCTGGGCGCGTACTTCTTTTGCAGATCGGCAAACTCGCGCTGAAACTCGTTCGTCTGACCCACCGCTGCCTGAAACGAAATGACGGCAACCTTGGTCGGGATCGAGGCCTCGCGAGCTGAAGCCGTGTCCCGGGCTTCCGATGCGGGTCTTGGTGCTGTGGAGGCTTGTGCGGCTGCGGCCAGTGAAGATCCGAGGCCAAGGAAAAGAACAACTAGAAACACGCGCTTCATTCGAATTCAGCAACTCCTTCACCAGTTCCCGCCGCCCGGCAAATCCCGCATCACGCACTGGGCGCCGGCGCTGCTTCGCACGCACCGCCTGGCAATGCCTTCCGTTCAGCGAATTTTTCCCGCGAACAAACTCAACCGGCGTCGCTCACCCGATCTCGAATTTGTGCGCAGGAAAAAGATGCGAGGCAACCCAATCAGCGCCAGGAACTACTCGGGAATTATACGACATCCCCTGCGGCCCGGGCACCACCCGGCGGGGACGCTTCACGGCCCCGGGCGCTGGCAAAATCCTGCCTTCCCGGTATCCTTATTCGCTCAGGGCTGGGTCATCTTGAACAGGCCGAGGCGTGCCAGAGAGAGCGCGACCAGCCCGGCAAGAATGAGAACAAGATAAATCGCGGCTCCCCCGTAAAACAGATAACGCAAAACCGGCCAGGCCTTTGCCGGAAGCTGGTCGGTCAACAAATCCATCAAGGACTCGTCGAACCGCGTGGGCTTGTCCTCGCCCTCTCCCGCCGGCTTCCACATGGCCGCCAGAACGCTTGCGCGCAGATTCGAGAGCAGCACTGCCGCCACGATAAGGCTCAACGGGCCGGGAAAAACGCCCTTGGCAAGCGCGGATAGTATGCCGGCGACGTACAGGCTGAATACCATGGCCGCCGCGGGCCAGCTCCTCTCGCGGACCCCGAGCCCGCCCATCAGAAAGATGATCGCGGACGCCACGCCAAAGATCAGATAAATTGCGTTCCCCGCGAGCAGCGCCACCACCAGCTGAATCGCGGCCACCGCCGTACAGATGGTGAGTCCCTGCCGCCCCAGGTAGTCCACGTCCCAGGCATTGTCGACTGTGGGCCAGAAGAGGCTCTTCAGCATAAGGTCGCTGCGCCTGGTCTCACCGGACAGTCCAAGGGTTTGCATGCCCGCAAGAGTGCCCCAAGCGGGCCCGTCCGTCAACAACATTCTTGGAATTTTTCACCCAGCCCGGGGGCGACCTCCGCAAGCCAGCCCGGGCTTGAAGGTCAATCGGGCCGCGCCTCTTGAGCAGCCTGCTGTTGCCTGCCTCAGAAGGTGGTCGAAATCGTCAGCCGGAAGGTCTTGCGCGGCTCGCGGAAGACATACCGCGCCCCGTAAGCCTGGATGGCCTGGTCATAGGTGTAGTCGCCGGCGCCGCCGGGCGGGAACATGGAACGCGTGATCAGCTCCGCCGAGCAGCTGCCCTGCTTGCCGCCAACGAGTACGTCGTTGCAATAGGGAGTCTCGTACAGGCGCAGCGGATTCCACGCATAGAACAGGCGGAAGGGCGCGTTGACAATCGGCATCAGCACCGAGAGCTCCGCGCCGGTGGACATGCGCGGCACAAAGTTGGTGCCGGTGATGGGCCGGATGTTCGGCTTGAAGCCCACCTCCGATCCGGGAATGCCGCCTTCGCACGATCCGTTGTTGTAGACCGGGCAGCCATAGAGCGGCGCGGTCAGCGAGGCGAAGCCTTCGGGGCTCTGCTTGAGCTGGTTGTGATTGATGGCCGTATCGATGCCGAAATCGTCGAAGAGCGAGAACGTGAAGGGGCCCACCACGGGAATGCGGTACTCGGCGTTGGTGGTGAGCTGCGTGTCGCCGCCGATCGAAGCGACGCCGTAGACCGGCAGCGGCACCTGGATGCACTGGTTGTCTTCCGGATTGTTCACATCGCGGGGAACGCAACTGCCGTCTGGATTGATGAGCTCGAAGTTCACCCGCGTGGGCACATAGCCGTAGGGCGTAGCGCCGCGCACATCGAATCCGCGCAGTTCCATTTCGCCGCCGGCGTAGAAGCGGTTGTTGGGCGGCGCCACGTCTCCGCCCCAGCCGGCGACATAGCCGAGCTGCGCGCGCAATCCCAGCACATTGTGTCCGTTCGCCGACGGAATCAGGTAGTGCATGGGAATGAAGCGCTCCGCGGCCACCAGCGGCTCGAGGTAGCGGACGTTGCCCCACAGGCCCGAAACCTGCACCGCCGCGGTGAACTCCTTGCCCGTGCGTGGACGCAGCGGGTTGCTGACCGTGTCATAGGCGTAGCTGAGCGAAATGTAGCTGTTGATGATCCCGGCCAGCGGATTGGAAGACTGCACTCCCGAGCGGAAGGCAATGGTGTCAAAGAACGTCTGCGAGGCGGAGCTGAAGGCGGTGATGTTGGACCGCGTCCAGGAGTAGGTGAAGCCTACGCGCTGGAAGGCATGCCGCTTCAGCGGATAGCTGATGGAGAAGTTGAAGCCATCGGAAGACTGGTTGTAATTCTGCGTCAGCGACTTCTCCGCCGCCGTCAGATTCACTGCCTCACCCGTGGTGGTCTGGTAGTTCTTGGCCGCGTTGTAATCCTGTTTCTGGTTGAAGATCTGGAAACCCAGGTTGATGGGGCGGTTGCGGATGTAGGGCTGGGTAAAGCCGAACAGGAACTGCCGGCTGATGGAGCCCAGGTTGGCCTGCAGGCTGAGCGTCTCGCCCAGGCCGAGGAAGTTGTTGGTCTGGTAATTCAGGCCGAGGAAGGCGCCGGAGAGGCCGCTTACGCCGCCATTCATGCCGATTGAGTTCTTGCCCTTCTCCTTCACTTTCAGCAGCAGTTCGACCGTCCCCGCGTCGGCATCCTGGATCGCGGTCGAGTCCTGATCCACGCGCAGCGGCTCGAAGTATTCGAGCTGGTTGAGGCGCAGCAGGCTGTATTCCCAGAGCTGGGAGTTGTAGATCGAGCCCTCGTCGAGCATCAGCTCGCGGCGGATCACGCGGTCGCGGGTGATGGTGTTGCCCTGGAACTCGATCCGCGAAACATAGAACTGCTTGCCCTCGTCGATGTCGATGTTGAGCGAGACGGTGTGTTTCTGGTCGTCGTAGGTGATCTTGGGGATGGCGCCAAAGTTGATGTAGCCCAGGCTTCCGTACGCCTTCTTCAGGTTGTCCAGCCCCTTGCCGATATCGGTGGCGTTGAACCAGTCGCCGTCTTTAATGGGGAACGTCGCGCGCAGGGCCTTCGGGTTGAAATGCGGATTATTCCCGGTGAAGGTAATGGTGCCCAGCCGGTAGCGCCCGCCTTCCTCGATAGGCAGGAGGATATCGATGCGCTTGCCCTTGTTCGGCCGGAAGGTGAACCAGTTCAGCCCGCCCTGGTCGCGAATCTGCGTCTTGGGCTCCTCCACTGCGGCGTTGGCGTAGCCCTTGTCTCGATAGGCCTGGCGCACCCGCTCCGTATCCTCCTCGAGCTTGGAAGAATCGTAGGTCTGCGGGAACAGGTCCTCGAAAATGATGGAGTAAGGAATGCCGATGGGCTTCAGGTTCTTCATGGAGCGGCGCAGATAGAGCGCGCTCAGATGGGTGTTGCCGGTGAACTGGATCTTGCCCACCTTCACCACCGGCCCTTCCTTGACGTTGAAGTTCACCTGCACTGAAGCCGGAGGGATGGTCTTCACCTCAGTCTTGATGGTGGCAAACTGGTGCCCGTGCTCAGCCTCCATCTCCTTGATCACGGATTCAGCCTTCTTGATCCGGGTGGGATCGTACTGGCTGTCCACGGTCAGATCGACCTTCTCCTTCTTGAAGCGGTCGAGGATATCGGACTGCGTGATGGAATTCAACCCCTTGTAGTTGATCTCACGGATGTAGGGGCGCTCGCGCACGAAGATATCCAGGATGATGCCCTTCTCCGTGTCTTCGCGCTCGATGCGCAGGTCCTCGAAATAGCCCGTGTTCCAGAGGGAATTGAAGTCGCGCTCGATGGAGATGGGGTCGTAGGTATCGCCCACGTGGGTAAACAGCCGGGCGAGAATCGTCTCCTTGGGGATGCGGCGGTTCCCGATGACACGAATCTCGTCGATCGTTTGCGGGGTCTGCGCCAGCGCGGCCCCCGCGGTAACGGCCAGCAAGGCCACAACCAGCGCGCGGGTAAGAATGCGGGCGGCGCGAGAAATGTAAGTGTGCCTGATCTTCACCGGGCAGTGGCCCTGCGGGGAGCACAAAGAGTACTGGTGCGTTCCATAGTTCAGCGTCACGAAATGAATTTGCACACCCTCACTGCTCAAAGTCTCGTCCTGCATCGAGGAAAGATGATTATATTGGACGGCAGCGAGACTCCCCAACCGCCGGGGTCGTCGGCGCGGCAACCGTCCCTTTCCCAGTGCGTTTCTCCCATCGATGCAGGACCCGGCTGCGCCCGCACACGCGCCCGCGGTAAGGCGAACCACACTCCGAGTGACGCCGGAAACTCCACCCCAACAGGAGCAACGCTCCATTCATTTTTCTGCCGCGCGTGCCGCCTACGGACCGGGGCGAATTCATCGACCTCCCGTTCGCCGGCCGGGCTGAACCGTTGGCGCGGGCGAGCGAGGCTGATGGAGCACCCATCCACAGTCTACCGGAGCGAGCCACCGAAACGAGTCAGCCCACCGGAAAGAGGCGGAGCCGAGCCCCGTGCGCTCATGCCGGCGCTTGGCAGTATCCTCGTTAGACGCGCATGTGCCCAACAGGACACCGCTCCGGCGAGGAATTCCTCCCGGCGAACGGCCGAGTGGCAGGGGCGCGTTCCGGAGGACTGATTTCGATGAATGAGCCCATCGACGAAACCGTTCGTTCGGTCTTCGATTTTTCCGCGGAGCTGCTCGACGGGCGGACCATTGCCCTCGATCAGTTTCGCGGGCACGTGCTGCTCATCGTCAACACCGCCAGCGCATGCGGCTTCACGCCGCAGTATGCGGATCTGGAGGCGCTGCATCGCCAGTTCCGCAACCGCGGCTTCGCCGTGCTCGGCTTCCCTTCCAACCAGTTCGGCCGGCAGGAGCCGGGCACGCCGGCCCAGATCGGCGCCTTCTGCCACAAGAATTACGGCGTGAGTTTTCCCCTCTTTGCCAAGATCGAGGTGAACGGCGCGCGCGCCCATCCTCTGTACCGGTTTCTAAAACGGGAAAAACCGGGGATATTCGGCTTTCTTTCGCGCGGCCGAATCCCATGGAATTTTACGAAATTTCTCACCAGCCGTTGCGGACAGGTGATGGCGCGGTTCTCTCCGGCCACTCAGCCTCGAAGCCTGGCCGGAGCCATCGACAAGCTGCTTGGCGAGCCATGTCCGCAACCGCAGCCGTCCTCGCGCGCGGATATGCGAGCTTCGGATCTGTGAGCTTGCTCGCGCCCGTTCTCACACCGCGGGATGCGAGCAGCCGAAAATGTATCTTTTTGCCGGCCTGGACCGTCTTAGAAAAACGGCGCCAGGCACCTGTGCGCCGGTGCTGGTGCCTCGTCTTTCGACTACCATAGTAGATTCGTTTGAAGCTGGCCGGATGGGAAGGGTCTGGCCATCCGGGAGTTTCGGCATTTTCACATACGTAATGCCCTCATTGCATCGTTCCGGGACGCCGATCCTTCCGGGGCCGTCCGCCGAGATTCGAGTTCGCCGGCCGCGTTGAGCTGAGGTTGAGATGGCCGGTTTCCGATCCTCTGAAGAGGAAGCATTCCGGCGAGCGGGCGCGAACCGGACCCTGGCCGCCGGGAATCGGCGCCCAAAGCAAGGAGGGTAAGGGTATCCCGGCGGCGCCAGCCAAGGAGCGAGAACCAGCCTTATGATGTGGATTGTCCGGCTTGCGCTGCGGCGGCCTTATACATTCGTCGTCTTCGCGCTCCTCATTCTGATCCTTGGCATCTTCAGCATCGCGTCGATGCCGACGGACATCTTTCCCAACATCGATATTCCTGTGGTCACGGTGGTTTGGAACTTCGATGGACTCTCTGCCCAACAGATGGCCGACCGCATCGTGACCAATGCCGAGCGGGGCATGACGGTCACGGTCAACGACATCGATCACATTGAGTCGGTGTCGGTGGTGGGCCGCGGCATTATCAAGGTCTTTTTCCATCCAGGGGCGAACATCGCCGAGGCCGTGGCCCAGATCACGGCGATCATGAACGCGCAGGTGCGGTCGCTTCCGCCGGGGACGACGCCGCCGTTCATCATCCAGTACAACGCGTCCAGCGTGCCCATTCTGCAACTGGGGCTTACCGGACAGGGGCTGAATGAGCAGCAGTTAAATGACCTGGCTACCGTTGCCATCCGCGTGCAACTGGCCACGATCGAGGGCGCGCAGGAACCCTATCCCTACGGCGGCAAGCAGCGCCAGGTCCAGGTCGATCTCAACCTGCAGGCGCTCGAGGCGCGCGGCCTCTCGCCGGCCGACGTGGTCACCGCCATTACCGACCAGAATGTCATCGCTCCGGCGGGCACGATCAAGATCGACCGCTTCGAGTACAACGTGGAGACCAACTCCGCGCCGCTGACCATCGCCGCGCTGAACAACCTGCCCGTCAAGGCGGTGAACGGGACCGTGGTCTACATCCACGACGTTGCCCATGTGCGCGACGGCAGTCCGCCGCAAACCAACATTGTGCGCGTGGACGGGCATCGGGCGGTGCTGGTGAACATCATGAAGACCGGCAAGGCCTCGACGCTCGCGATCATCCACGACGTGCGCGCCAAGCTGGCCTATATCAAGGGCGAGCTGCCGCCCGCGCTCCGGGTCAAGGCGCTCTCCGACCAATCGATCTTCGTGCGCGGGGCCATCGACGGGGTTGTGCGGGAGGCCATCATCGCCGCCTGCCTGACGGCGGTGATGATCCTCATCTTCCTGGGAAGCTTCCGCTCGACGCTGATCATCGCGGTCTCGATTCCGCTGTCGATCCTGTGTTCGCTGGTGGCGCTGTACGCACTGGGAGAGACCATCAACATCATGACCCTCGGCGGCATGGCTCTCGCCGTGGGCATCCTGGTGGACGACGCCACTGTCGAAATCGAGAACATCAACCGCAACCTTGAGGCCGGCAAGGAGATCGAGCAGGCGATTCTGGATGGCGCGGCGCAGATCGCCACCCCGGCGCTGGTCTCCACGCTTTCCATCTGCATTGTGTTTGTGCCCATGTTCCTGCTCAGCGGCGTGGCGCGCTATCTCTTTGTGCCCCTGGCCGAGGCGGTGGTCTTCGCCATGCTCGCCAGCTACCTGCTCTCGCGAACCGTGGTGCCCACCATGGCGCGCTACATGCTCAAGGAACACGACGACGCCGAGGTCGCGCGCCGGAGACACAGCCGCAATCCTTTGGTGCGTTTTCAGGTGGCCTTCGAGGACGGCTTTGAGCGGATGCGGCACTTTTACGTGCGCCTGCTTGCCTTGTGCGTGGACCACGCGGCGGTCTTTATCGTTCTCTTCCTGGTTTCCATGCTGGGTTCGCTCGCGCTTATCACCCCATGGCTGGGGCAGGACTTCTTTCCCGCGGTCGACGCGGGACAGTTCAAGATTCACATGCGGGCGCATACAGGAACGCGCATCGAGGAAACCGCGGCCCTGTGCGACCACGTGGAAGCGACCATCCGCAGCGTGATTCCGCGCGACGAGCTGGTAACGATCCTCGATAACATCGGCCTGCCCTATTCGTCGCTGAACATGTCGTACTCCACCTCGGCGCCCATCGGGCCCTCGGACGCAGACATCCAGGTGCAACTCGCCGCCAAGCACCATCCCACCGAAGCGTACGTGCAGGAGCTGCGGCGCGTGCTGGCGCGCGATTATCCCGGCGTGGAGTTTTACGAGCTGCCGGTGGACATCGTAACTCAGATTCTGGACTTCGGGGTTCCCTCGCCCATCGACCTGCAAGTGACGGGTCCCGATCTCTACGATAATCGCGCGCTGGCGGAGCGGATGCTGAACGAGGTCCGCTACCAGCCCGGCATCGTGGATGCGCGCATCCAGCAGCCATTCAACTATCCAACCTGGACGGTGAACGTGGATCGTACGCGGGCGCAGGAGCTTGGTCTTACGCAGCAGAGCGTGGCCCAAAGCCTGCTGGTGGCGTTGAGCGGCAGCTTCCAGACCAGCCCCAACTTCTATCTCGACCCGCGTAACGGCGTCAGCTATCAGATCGCCATTCAGGCGCCGCAATACCGGCTGGACACCATGGCCGAGCTCAAAAGCCTGCCGCTGACCGGCGCCTCCGGCATGGCGCTCCCGGGCAGCGCCCCGTCCACGGCCGCTCCCGGCTCCGCCGGTGCGTCGCCTCCCGGCGCGGCCAATACCGGAGCCCCGGGCGCGGCCACGCCCGTCAGCGTCCTCGGCAACGTGGCCAGCATCGTGCCCGGAGACGAGCAAGCCGCCGTGAGTCATTACGACATTGAGCCGGTGATCGACATCTACGCCAACGTGGTGGGGACCGACCTGGGAACGGTGACCCGCGCCATGGAGCGAATCGTCCGCGAGCACCAGAAGGACCTGCCCCGCGGCTCGCACTTCATCTTGCGCGGGCAAAGCGAGACCATGTACAAATCCTATTTCGGATTGCTCAGCGGGCTCGCCTTTTCCATCCTGCTGGTTTACCTGCTGATCGTGGTGAATTTTCAGTCCTGGCTCGATCCATTCCTGATCATCTCCGCGCTGCCCGCGGCGCTGGCCGGCATCGTCTGGTTCCTCTTTCTTACCGGCACGCGGCTCAGCGTGCCCGCGCTCACCGGAGCCATCATGTGCATGGGCGTGGCCACCGCCAACTCCATCCTCGTAGTGAGCTTTGCCCGCGAGCAGCTGGAAATCCTGGTAGGCGACGCACGCCAGGCCGCGCTCAACGCCGGCTTCGTCCGCCTGCGCCCGGTCATCATGACTGCTCTCGCCATGATCATTGGCATGGTGCCCATGGCGCTGGGCCTCGGCGATGGCGGCGAGGAGAATGCTCCGCTCGGCCGCGCCGTGATCGGCGGCCTGATGCTGGCTACCCTGGCCACGCTGTTTTTTGTGCCCGTATTTTTCTCGGTCGTCCATGGCTGGCGGGGACGCCGCCGCAGTGCTTTGCAAGACCAGACCCATGCCGAAACCCTCGACCAATTCGATGAATCATCGGAGTAGCCCCGCCATGAGCAAAGAATCGAACAAAGAATCGTCCAGAGAATCGAAGTCCGCGCCCGCCGCAGCCCACGCGCACGACCACGGCTCTGCGCCCGAACAGGCCCCGGTTTCCGAACGCAAGGCCCTCCTGAGCGTTGCCGCGATTGTCGCCGCTGCCCTGGTGCTGGCCATCATCGGCATCCTGGGCCGTCGCCATGACAATCGCGTACTCGCCCAAGAAACGCAGCAAATGGCTGCGCCCACCGTCAGCATTGCTCCGGCGCAGCCCGGCGCCCCGGTTGACAACCTTGTGCTCCCCGGCAACGTAACTGCGTACACGGACTCGCCTATCTACGCGCGCACCGACGGTTATCTCGAGCACTGGTACTACGACATTGGCGCGACCGTGCACAAAGGCGCTCTGCTGGCCGTCATCTCCACGCCCGAGCTCGATCAGCAGCTCGCCCAGGCCGAGGCCGACCTGGCCACAGCCGAGACCAACGCCAAGAATGCGTCGGTGCAAGCCCAGCGCTACTCGGGACTGGTGAAATCCAACGCCGTTTCGCAATTCGACACCGACACTTACTTGACTCAGGCCGCCTCGACCTCCTCCGCCGTCAAATCCGCGCAAGCCAATGTGCAACGGCTCAAAGAGCTGCAATCGTTCGAGAAGATTTATGCGCCGTTCGACGGCGTGGTGACGGCGCGCAACGTCGATACCGGCCAATTGATCAACCAGGGCGCGGGGCAGGAGCTCTTTCACATGCAGGCTCTCAATACCCTGCGCGTCTACGCCGACGTGCCGCAGCTCTACTCCCAGACCGTCAGGCGCGGCATGAAGATCGCCCTCACCTTCCCCGAATACCCGGGGAA
>DATJRT010000066.1:0-14236 GCA_035504495.1 Occallatibacter sp. | reverse complement strand
ATTGACGCGAACTGAAGGATATCCCCCTTCCCGAATAGCGGTTCGCGGAAAAGCTGCTCCCGTGCGTCACTCCAGGATGCTCAGGGCCGCTGCGCCCAGCGCGAACTGCGAAAAGAACTGCGACCAATCGAGCACGCCGCGCACCACCGAAGGCTTGAGCGTCTTCTCCGGAACCACGAGGGTGTCGCCGGGGTTCATGGCCAATTCGTCAAATTCGTTTCCCCAGAGCCCCTTGGTCATGTCGTGACTCACCACCTCGCCGTCGGCGCGAATCACGAACTCGTGCTTGCGGTCGGCGTTCCGGTTCGGGCCGCCGGCCAGGTGGAGATAGGTGGCCAGGCGGTGACCGTTGGCGTAGAGGAAGGAGTTCTGATCGTAGACGGCGCCCACCACGTTCACCGTGGCCGGGACCGGCGGCACGCTGAAGTGATCTCCGTCCTCAAGCGCGATTGCCGGGATGCTGTCAGTGCCCTGGCTGTCCGGTTTGAACTGCAGCACTATGCGTCCGGTGGCGCGAATCTGCTTGAGCGTCGCCAGCAGATCGCGCTCGCTGCCCGCGGCCGCCGCGGCGCTGGCCAGGTCTGCGGGCGAAGCCGCCGGCATGGCTTCCATGGCCAGGGTGGCGCGCTGGATTTCCAGGTTGAGGTTCTGGATATATTCGTTGATGCGTGCCTGCTGTATTTGCCGCGTGGACTCTCGCGTGAACTCCGAACCGTAAAGATCGGCCTGGGGCGTAAGCCCTCCGGCGCGCGCTACCAGTTCCCTCAGCGTCTCGCCGGGTCTTACCGAGTACACGCCCGCATGCGCGAATTCTCCTTCGAGCGTCACCAGTTTGGTCTGTTCGGCCAGGGGCACGCGTATATCGGCCTCGGAGAAGATGGTCACCACGTCGCCGGGTTCGAGCTCGAGGTCTTGCGAGGGATCGTGGTCGATCACGAGTTTGCCGAGGTCGAAGGGAATTAGCTTCGTCTTCAGCGTATCGGGATCGAGCCGCTCGATGACCGCATAGCTCCAGTCGATCTCAGGCGCCAGAAGCTGCACCTGGTTTTTCTCCGCAGGGGGAATCATTTGGCCGGGCTGAGCCGTTTCCTCGGCCGCCAGAGCCGGGCTGGAGGCGCGCTGGTTGGCGCTCAGGTCGATGCTCGGCCCCGGTCCCATTTCATTCGCAAGCGAGCCTGCCTGCGGCGAAGCGGGCAGATTCTGGGCCTGGCCCTGCGCCGCCGTTGCGCCGGCCGCCGCGCTCCGTTCCATGGCAGCCTGGCCGGCCTGCATTTGCGCCGCGCTCATCGCATTCTGCACCTGCTCAGGAGAAAGCTCGACCTCGGTTGCGCGTCCTTCAGCGGGCTGCCGCAGCCGCGACAAATCCGCCATAGGCTCGAACTCCGGCGCCGGCAATCCTAGCTGTGCGCGCCTCCACCAGTAGTTGCGCGTGAGCAGCGACTCCTTGTCGGGGATCAGGTCGCTGATGCGCATGCCCGGGCGCCATGCAAATCGGCCGGGGTTGGCGGTATTTCCGCGGAGGGTGACGGTCTTGAGATAGCTGGGCGTAATCGAGAGCACGCGGATCAGATCGCCGTCGGCGAGCGGCAAGGCCAGCCCTTGTTGATCGTAGGCAACCTCCATGGCGTGGCGGTCGCGGTGCGCGTCGATGCGCTCGACGGAAATGCGCGTCTCCGCGGCTACGGCAGAGAGGCCGCCCGCGTCCGCAATCAGATTGGCCAGCGTTTCTCCGGGGCGCAGCTCGTAGATGGCTGCATTTTGCACGCTTCCGGTAAGCGCGGCCTGCGGCCCCACCGGCGGGATGAAAATCACGTCGCCGTCCATCAGCTTTGCGTCCTTCGATTTGTCGCCGCGGATCAGCAGATCGTAGAGATCGAAAACCGCGACCACCTGCGCGCCGCGGCGCAGCTCAATGTGGCGCAGCGAGCCGTCCACGGCAGGGCCGCCGCTCGAGAAGATTGCGTCCACGAGCGTGCTCAGCGAGCTGACAGTGTAAGCGCCCGGCCGCCGCGCGGCCCCGGTCACGTACACCTGAATGGCGCGCGTCTGCCCCAGGTCGGCGGTAAGCTGAAAGTTGCGATAAACCGGCTTGATCGCGTCGCGCAGATGATCTTCGAGCGCGGAGAAGGGGATGCCCGCCACGTGGACGGGGCCGACCTGTGGAAGATAGATATCGCCGGCTCGATCCACGGTCAGGTTCGACTGCGTGTTCACCTGGCCCCAGATGCGGATGCGCAACTCGTCGCCGGGTCCGATGACGTAGTCGGGCGGCACCGGCGCAAAATTCAGCGGCGCAAACGTAGAAGGAACGCGGCGAAAAAGATTGGCGCCGAAGATGGGCAGAATCTGGCCCGTTGTCGAGGCCACGAATTTCTGGAACTCCGTCAGCGGCTCCGGCAACATTGCCGGTCCGTACCCGCTCTGGGCGCCGTGCTGCGCGGAGGGCTGTTCCACATCGAAGTAATTCGCCGCCGCGTTGGGCAAAGGAAAGCCAATATTGGAGGAGCCGGTGGAAATGCCGCCTGCGCCCGATTGTTGCGGATTGAGGCTTCCCATGCCCGGCATCTGCCCAGCGCACTCCGGCGTCGAGGCCATCATGGGATCCGAGCAGTCGGAGGAGAAGGGACTGTTGATGCCGTTTGCGGAGGCGCCCTGCGCAGGAATCTGCGATTGGTCTTCACCCGGGACCGGCATCTGCGCGTGAAGAGCGACGGTAAGCGCGAGCGCCGAAGTAATCGCCGCGAGCTGGCGGGCGCCCTGCCTGCGCCAGCCGGAGCGATGCCGTTCCTCTGACTCCTGCCGATTTTCCAACATACCTGGAAGGCCAGATGAGCTAAGTCGCAGCCGCAGAGAAATCAGTTTCATTCGATTTCGAAGACATGCAGCCAAGAAAGCGTGAACGCCGCGCAGCGTGCTTACGCGCTCCGCGCCTTGGCTCCGCCGTTGCGTCGCTGAAACCGAGCTCTTCGTAAACAACAATCGTGTTGATGCGGTGAAACGACCCTTCGGTTGCTCGGAAAGCATGTTGAGGCGGCTAGTGGGGTGCATGCGGCATCCAGGTGATCTCGAGCTCCGCGCAGGTATCGCTCTGCGCTCCAGCCATGTAGATCGGAGCCTTCCAACTCTCGTATTGCAGGCGGCCGTGGAGCTCGAGCGTCGCGAGCACGCGCTTGCGCGCTTCCACCGCGTAATCGTTCTGCGTCGTACCGCCGGGAATGAACGCCGACGCCGCTTTAGCCCTGCGGTACTCGAACTGCACCTCTTCTCGCGGAGAGAGATGATAGGTGAGCCACGCCTGCCCGCCCTTGCCCTGGCGTCCTGCCCAATCGCCCACAAGGAAGCCTTTGTTCGTGGGCCCCTGCCGCTGCACGTCTTCCCAATAAAGAAACTGGCCCGACTGGACGGAAGCGCTGGGCGTGTCGGTGCTGGCGCCCTCCACGCGCAGATCGAGATGCTCGAAGCCCGGGAACCGCGCCAGATACAGTCCTGGGTGGACTCCCGAGCGGCGCGGCGCGCTCACCGGACTCACGTCGTCGTGCACCAGCGAGTCGGTGTAGAGCGTGACCCAGCGCCGCAGGAAGGGCAGCCTGTAGCTGAAGTCGAAGGTGCCGAAGCGTGCGCCGGGATCCTGCGCCGAGTATTTCACCGCCGGGGTCACATTCTGGAAACTGAAAAAACTGCGCAGAAATGTGCGCAGCGTGACCGGCTCGTGGCCTTTTCCGCCCCAGATCGTCAGCCGGTCAAAACCGAACTCCAGATTACGCGTCGGCTTGAAGCTGATTTTCTCCATGTGCACCCAGGGATCGTTGGGATAGGTGTGCCCTTTCAGGCTGCCCACGAAGAAGTCGTAGCGCACCGGGCCGGTGAGCCGCGAGAGCAAGGGCACGCGCAGCGGCTCTATGCGGTTGATCTCGAAGTCGTAGATGTCCTCAGCGTTGTCGCTCCACAACATGGCCGCGCCTGCGTCCGGCCCCAGCCAATGATCGCTTTTGCCCAGCGAGACTTCGTGACCGAACAGATGGTAGGACAGGTTGGCTTCCATTACGCGTGCGTCGTTTACCCCTGCAATCGGACCTTCGGGAATCGTGTCCTGCACCGGATCCTGCGCGAGCGGCACCAGGTCCAGAGTGTCCGCGAGATAGGCGGCGAGCGCCGGCGAGTATCCCGGCGCGGAAGGGGCGTGCTGGATTTCGCCGCGAAAATAAAGCGAGAGACGCCCCGCTTCCACGCGCCCGCTGAAGCCGGAATAGCTGTTGAAGCCGCCTTCGTACGGCCGGCCGTAATCGTCCACAAGGCTTTCGCCCAGGTGAAAACTGTCGCGCAGCGGCGTTCCGGCGATGCCGCGGAAGTGGAGATAGACTTGATCCAGTTCGGCGTGGAGACGCTGTGGACCCTGCGCGCGATCGAGGTCCGGCTGCAACTCCTGCATCAGCGCCGAGTAAATCGCCCGCGCCTCGCCGTCGCCGGAATCGGATTCGATTCGTTCCGCGCTCCGCTCCAGCATGTGCGCCATGCTCAGCCGCGTCCACGGGCGCAGGCCCAGGTACGCCGTGTCCACGTAGCCCAGGGCATGCAGGCGATCGAGCGCAGGGTACATCCAGCTATCCATGGGCACGTAAGCCGAGCCCAAGGCGCTGTTTTCGTCTACAGCAAAATCGGGGGTGTGCCCTGCATCCTGTGCGCGCGCAGTAGGCCTCGCGGAGCCGGCGCCGAGCACTGCACACAGCAGGAAAATGAGGAGTTTCATCTGCACCTTTGAAGTCCCGTACTGCCACGCGGGAGGCCGATGGTCGATGGTTGCAGGCAGTCCTCGCCCAACTGTTTATGGCTCTTTAGATGCCGGCCTCGCGCCTGCGGCTGGCCCGATGCGCCAGGATTTGTCCGCCCGCGCGTGCGAGCGCGCTGCGAATAAGCGCGCAAGCGCTCCTCAAGCCACTTCCATGCCGTAAAGGTAGCCGGGGTTTTCCACCTTGCAACCTAGCAACAAGGCCAATGGGAGAGGCATCACAGCCCAAAGAAAGCAAACCCAATACGGAGGAGCACGATGAGCGTTGATAGCATCGAGAAACTGTTTGTTGAAGAGTTGAAGGACCTCTATTCCGCGGAAACGCAGATCACCAAGGCTCTCCCGAAATTGGTGAAGGCCGCCAATTCGAGCGAGCTGCGCAGCGCGTTTGAGCATCACTTGAAGGAAACCGAAGGTCACGTGCAAAGGCTCGAACAGGTGTTTGAGATTCTGGGCGAGAATCCCAAGGGCAAGACGTGCGAGGGCATGAAAGGCGTGCTCAGCGAAGGAGCCGAAACCCTGAGCGAAACCAAAGAAGGCGACGTGCGCGATGTGGGAATCATCTCCGCGGCGCAGCGTGTGGAGCACTACGAAATGGCAGGCTACGGCTCCGTGCGCTCGTATGCCGAGCGGCTGGGCCAGGTGCGGATCGCGCAGCTTCTCGAGGCCACGCTGCAGGAAGAGAAAGCGGCCGATAAAAAGCTCACCGAGATAGCGCAGAAGTTTCCCATGCACGCGCGTCACGCGGCCTGAGGATGAGATGCGGGCGAGCGCACGCCTTCGCCCGCGGCGTTCCTTGCCGATCGCCGACGGTTGGCTTTGCCCGGACGCGGAGCCGGGCCGGCCGGAAAGGAGGGATGAGATGAAGCTGATGCTGGAAAAGATGCTGCATTTGCGATCGCTTTACATGGATCAGGTTCGATCGATGCTTTCCGCCGAGGAGCAGGTTGGGGACTGGCTGGGCAAGCTGCAGCGCGCCATTCTGGACCCGCAGTTGGATGATGCGTTTCAAGCGCACATACAGCGGAGCCAGATGCACGCGGGACGGCTCCGGGACATTCTCAATCACACCGCGGGCAAGGCCGAGGAGAAGAAGTGCAAAGTGGTGGCCGCGATGTTTGGCGAAGCGGGAAGCCTGGTGGAGGGCACAGACAAAGGCCCCTTGCGCGACGCGGCGCTCATTTCTCTTGCGCAGCGCGTGAACCATTATCAGATGGCGGTCTACGGCGCTTTGCGGAGTTATGCGCGGCTTCTTGAGCTTTCCGGCGAGGCCGACACGCTGGACCGCATCCTGCGCGACGAGGCTGAATCCGACAATGAGCTTACCCGGCTCTCCGAACGCGTCAATCATGAGGCGTTCGCGCTGGGTTAGGCGCGCCAATCTTCGGCGGGGCGGCAGCTTCCCAACCCGGCAACGGCCTTAAGCCGGACGGCACGCGGCGTGCAAGCGGCGAGCAACTGGCCGCGCAGATGCAGGCATCACAAAGACATCGGGCAGCCAAAGACCGCGCCGCAGCCCGCGGGTCCGCCGTAAGCCTGAGGCAATGAGCGGAGCACGTGGCGGTGCGGGCCTGCTCCTGGACCGCAAGCTTTCGCCTCGGTTTAAGGCGAGTGGGATGGTGGGGAAGTCAACATTTTGAGCCGGGCCGGCAGACGGGTTTGTGAGGCTTGGGAAGCCAGGCGCCGCTGCGCGACGGGTAAGTAGAGCTCGACTGACAGGACTGGGTCGATTCGACGGAGCGGGGTAACGGGCAGGACTGCCTGAAAGACCGCGCGAAAGTTGTGCTGGAACCTGAAAAGCTGCAGGCGCCGCAAGGGCCGGGCGAGTGGGAGGAACGACCTTGAAAGAAGATATTGTTCACATGCCGGCCGGGCTGTTCGCCATGGATCCGGAGAAAATCGCCGATTCGCTTGCCTCGAAAGAAGTCTCTCCGACGGGGCCGGCCACGGGAATGCGCGTGCTTACTTTTTACCTCACCCGCTCCAGCCGCCAGTTAAGCCCCTCGCGGCGCAAACGGCTCGAGAAGGCGCGCAAGCTGCTCTCGGTGCACGTGGAGAAAGCCGTCAAGGAAGAAGAGCGCAGGGAAGAAGAACGCAGGGAAGTAGGGCGCAGACGAGTCGCCTAAGGCCGGCGCTTCTTGCTCTCCGCGGCTGCGGCGCGCAATGCCTCTGCATTCAGGCGCTGTTTCACTTTGGGCATCTCCTTCCATGGGTCGCGCGCCAGGCGCCGGCGCCAATCGTCGAAATCGGCGACGCGAAAAACCGGCATCTCTCCTGCCTTCAATTCGCTCCATGCCAGAGTCATCGCCACCGGCGCGCCGCTGCGCGCACGCGGAGAAAACGGCGCCACGGAGGTCGCCTCGCGGTCGTTGCGCAGGTAATCCAGGAAGATGCGATTCTTGCGCTCCCATTTTGACGCTTTGGTGACGTAAAGCTCCGGCCGGCGCGCTTCCATTTCCAGTACCACCGCGTGCGCAAATTTCTTGATCGCCTCCCACTCGCGCTCCGGCTCCACGGGCGCCACGACGTGAAGGCCCTTGCCTCCGGTGCTCTTCAGGAATGATTCCACCTCGAAACCTTCGAGCCGCTGCTTGAGTGCGCGCGCGGTCTCCGCCAGCACAGAGAAGGGAATGGCCGCATCCGGATCGAGATCGAAGACAATGCGGTCAGGCCAGTCGAGCGCTTCGTTCCGCGAGCCCCAGGGATGCACTTCGAGCACGCCCATCTGCGCCAGGCCCACTAACCCCTCCGCGGAATCCAGGGTAAGAAATTCTTCCTCCTTTCCGGTCTTCCGGTTCGGCACCGCGATGCTGTCCACGCCCGACGGCAAACCGCGCCCCACATGCTTCTGAAAGAAACAGGGCTTGCCGGTGCCTTCCGGACAGCGCACCACGCTCAGGGGGCGTCCGGCCACGTGCGGCAGCATACGATCCGCAACCGCGAAGTAATACTGGGCAAGAGCCTGCTTGGTCATCCCGCTTTCCCGGTCGAGCACTTTTTCAGGATGGGTGATGTGGAACTGAGCCGGCATGGCGCTCTCCCGTTTCTTTACGGTTCGGTCTTGCCTTCCGCGCTCCCGCCGGCCGTTACCTTCGCCGTCATCGCCCTTCGTGGCGTGAAGCGGCGCGGGCGTTTCCCGCATCACCTTGGGCGCTGGCGAATCCTCGCGCAGGCCCTGGAACGACGCCTGTCTCACCAGCCGGTCGCGCACCGCTCCGCCGCGTGTGCGGGCTTAAGGCATTTCTCCTTCAGGTATAGCCGTCTTGATTTTCGTGCAAGGTGGCGATTTCTTGAGGAAAATCGCCACTTGAAGGTATCGGTTTCGGGATACATCAGAAGGAGAAATGCTCTAGGGCTAGGTTTCGGTTGCGTGCGAAGAAAAAGAATATCGGCAAGGAACCTCGGCAACGAAGATCGGCCCGGTTGGGGACGGCCGCCTCTCGGCGCGACTCAAATGATTGCCTGAAGCATGCTGCGGCTGTGACTGACAGGCTGCGATTCCCGTTGCGAGTCGCGCGACAATTCGCGCTCGAGACCGTTCGCTTCCGCGAGCGCACCCGCGGACGAGGTAGCGGACGCACTCGCCACTCCGCTCACGGGAAGAAAGATCCTGAAGCAGGTGGCGCAGTATAAGCCGCTGCGAAGGCTGCGGCAGGTGATGCGGCCGTCGTACTTCTGGATGATGCCTTTGCTGATCCACAATCCCAGCCCTGTGCCCTTGGCCGCTTTGGTGCTGAAGAAGGGCTGAAACAGCCGGCGCAGATCCTCCGGCCGGATGCCCGCGCCGGTGTCCACAATCGAAATGGCGGTGCCGCGCCTTTGCCGTGTCCAATCCGTAGCCTCGCGCACGGATACGCCCAGCACGCCGCCGTCGGGCATGGCCTGGATGGCGTTGCCGATCAGGTTCAGAAACACCTGGCGCAGTTCCACCGGGAATCCCTGCACCGTGCAGGTGGCAAGATACTGTTTGCGCAGCGCAATGCGGTTTGCCTGCAGCGTGCGCTCCTGCAGCGCAAGCACTTCGTCGAGCAGCTCCGGAACCATTACAGCGATGGGCTGCTTCGATTCGCGATAAAAACTCAGAGTTTGTCGGGTGATGTGACTCACGCGCTGCAGTTCCTGCTCGGCCAGGTCGGCGCAGCGGCGCGCCTCTTCGTCGAGCGAGGGATGATTGCGCAGCAGATAAAAAATATTCGTGATCGCCGCCAGCGGATTGTTCACCTCGTGCGCGATGATGCCGGCCACGCGGCCCATGGCCGCCAGCTTCTCCGTCTCGCGCAGCGCCTCCTCGGCGCGCAGCTCCGCGGTAATATCGCGGCCCACCTCGAGAACCGCGTTGTTTTCCTCGTTCACGGTCTTGCGGCAGGCGATGACAAGCTCGGTTCCATCCTTGGTCTTCTGGATCACGTTGCCCTGCCAGGAGCCATGCTCGCTCAACTGCTTCTGTATTTCCTTCCGCGAAATGGGAAACACCGTGTGCAGCAGCTCATGAATGTTGCGCCCGATCACCTCGTCGCGCCGCCATCCGTACAGACTTTCGGCGCCCGCGTTCCAGAACTGAATCAGGTCCTCCTGGTCGCGCACCATGATCGCTTCGGAGGCGATCTCGAGCAGTTCGGCGCGCATGCGGAACTGCGCTTCGCTCTTCCTCAACTCCTCGGTGCGCTCGGTCACGCGCCGCTCCAGATCGCGGTTCAGGCTCTCGAGCATCCGCGTCTTGCGGTAAAGCTCCACGAAGATGCCCACCTTGGCGCGCAGCACCTCGGGAATCACGGGCACGGAGATGTAATCCACGGCGCCGCTGCGATAGCCCTGGATCCGGTCCGAATCCGACAGGTGCACGCCGGAAACGAAGATGATCGCGGTCTTCTGGAATCGCGGATGCTGCCGAATGACATCGGCCAGCTCGAAGCCGTCCACCTCGGGCATGCTCACGTCCATCAGCACCACGGCCACGTCATTTTTCAGCAGGATGTTCAAAGCTTCGCTGGCGGACGATGCCTTCATCAGGTTTTCGCCCAGCTCGCCAAGGATCACCTCGTAGCTGAGGAGCTTGGCCGGCTGATCGTCCACCATCAGAATGTTGACTTTGTCGTCCGCTGTCATCCGACTCTCTCCTTGGCCCGGGTCCCTGATCGCTCTAACGGTGCAGCCACATGCGCAAGGCCGAAAGCAGTTGCTCTGTGTTCACGGGCTTGGCCAGATACTCCGATGCTCCCGCTTCCAGGCACCGCTCGCGGTCGCCCTTCATCGCCTTCGCGGTGAGGGCCACAATCGGCAGCCGCCGCATGGCCGGGTTCTGCCGGATCACCTGCATGGTCTCGTAACCATCCATCTCCGGCATCATGATGTCCATGAGCACAATGGCCAGATCGGGCGTGGATTCGATGGTTTCGATGGCCTCGCGTCCCGTGCCCGCCGAAAGCACCGTCATACCGCGGCGCTCCAGCACGCTGCTCAGCGCGAAGATGTTGCGTACGTCGTCGTCCACGATGAGCACCTTGCGTCCGGTGAGCGCGTCGTCGGACTCGTGCAGCCTCTGCAGCATGCGCTGTTTTTCCTGGGGCAGGTCGGCTATCACGCGATGCAGGAACAGCGCCGTCTCGTCCAGCAGCCGTTCCGGCGACTCGACATCTTTTACCACCACGCTGCGCGCCAGAGTATGCAGTTGCGCGTCCTCTTCCGGCGTCAGCTCGCGGCCGGTGAAGACCACCACCGGCAGGTCCTTCAACCTGGGCGTGTCGCGCAGCCGTTCCAGCACCTCGAACCCCGACATATCCGGCAGGCGCAGATCCAGCACCACGCAATCGTAGCCGCCGTCCTCGAGCGCGTTCAAGGCCGCCATTCCAGAATCGGCCACGTCGATGTCGATGTCCTCGTGTCCCAGCAGCTCGCGCGTGCTGAGCTGCTCCGCCGGGTTGTCTTCAACCACCAGCAGCCGTTTGCGCCTCGGCTGCGAATAGGCGTGGATGCGGGTGAGCGCCGCTTCCAGGTCCTCGCGCGAGGAAGGCTTGGTGACAAAGGCAAACGCGCCGCGCGAAAGGCCGTGGTGCCGGTCTTCGTCGAGGGTGAGCATCTGCACGGGGATGTGGCGCGTCCGCGGATCCTGCTTGAGATGGTTCAGCACCGTCCAGCCGAGCATGTCCGGCAGGAAGACGTCCAGAGAGATGGCCGTGGGGCTGAACTCGCGCGCCAGCATCAGCGCATCGCTTCCGTTGCCGGCAATCAGCACCTTGAAGCCTTTGTCGCGCGAGAGATCGCGCAGCACGCGCGCGTAATGCGAGTCGTCCTCGACGACGAGGAGAATCGCATCACCTTCGGCCAGGTTCGCGCGATCGTCTTCAATGCGCGCATCCTGCTCTGCGGCCGCTGCCGTGGTGAGAAACGCCGGCTTGGCCGACTGCGCGCCGCTTTTTTCCGACTTGGGCACGTTGGCTACCGCCGGCCCCACATAGGTCTGCGGCAGGTAGAGGGTGAAGGTGCTGCCCTGGCCAGGCGCGCTCTTGAGCTGAATCTCGCCGCCGAGCAGGCTGGCCAACTCGCGGCTGATGGCCAGGCCGAGTCCCGTTCCGCCAAACTTGCGGCTGGTGCCCGCGTCCGCCTGCTGAAAGGCCTCGAAGATGATGCGTTGCTTCTCCGGAGGAATGCCGATGCCGGTGTCGGTCACTTCGAACGCAATCACCGATCCCGCGCCGCTCAGAATCGGATGGTCGGCGCTCCAGCCGCTCGCGGCGGGAGAAACCTTGAGGCGCACGCTGCCTTGCTCAGTGAACTTGAACGCGTTCGAGAGCAGGTTCTTGAGCACCTGCTGTAAGCGCTTCGAGTCCGTGACCAGGCTGCGGCTGAGCCGCGGATCGCCTGTCACCTCGAAGAGCAGCTTGCGGTTTTCCGCCTCGTGCCGGAAGGGCCGCGAAACGGTATCGAGCAGGGTGCCGAAGAAGATCTCTTCGGCGTCCACGGAGACCGTGCCCGATTCGATTTTGGAAAGGTCGAGAATGTCCGAGATCAGGTTCAGCAGGTCCGTTCCGGCGCCGTGAATGGTGCGCGCAAACTCGACCTGCTTGGCCGAGAGGCTGCCGTCGGGGTTTTCCGCCAGCTGCTGGCCGAGCACCAGAATGCTGTTCAGCGGCGTGCGCAACTCGTGCGACATGTTGGCCAGGAACTCCGACTTGTACTTCGAGGTAAGCGCCAGCTCGCGCGCCTTTTCTTCGAGCGCGCGCCGCGCCTGCTCGATCTCCTGGTTCTTGCGCTCCACTTCGTAGTTCTGCTCGGCGAGCTGCTGCGCCTTCTGCGCCAGCTGTTCGTTGGTCTGCTGCAGCTCCTTCTGCTGCGTCTGCAGCTCGGCGGCCAGCTGCTGCGACTGCTTCAGAAGGCCTTCAGTCTGCATGGTGGCCTCAATGGAGTTGAGCACGATGCCGATCGAGGCCGTGAGCTGCTCGAGGAAAGCGAGATGCGAAGCCGTGAACGCGCTCAGGCTAGCAAGCTCGATGACCGCCTTCACCCGGTCCTCGAAGAGCACGGGAAGCACGATCACATTTTTCGGCTTGGCCTTGAACAGTCCGGAGCGAATGGGAGTTGTTCCTTTCGGCATCTCCGTGATCAGCATGCGCCGCTTCTCTGAGGCAACCTGGCCAATCAATCCCTCGCCGATTCTCACCTCGGCAAAGCTGCCTTCCGGCGTATCGGCAAAGGTGGAGAGGAGAACCAGGGTTCCGTCGCCCGCCGTGGGCTCGCTGCCCATCTGGTAAATCACGCCCTGTTGCGCGTTCACCAGCGGAGCCAGCTCGCTCAGCAGCATGCGCCCCACGGTGCCCAGATCGCGCTGCCCCTGGAGCATGCCCGTGAACCGCGCCAGGTTGGTCTTCAACCAGTCCTGCTCGGTGTTGCGGTCCGTGGTCAGGCGCAGGTTGTCGATCATGGTGTTGATGTTGTCCTTGAGCTCGGCCACTTCGCCGCGCGCCTCCACCTGAATCGACCGCGTCAGGTCGCCCTTGGTCACGGCCGTCGCCACCTCGGCAATCGCGCGCACTTGGTTGGTGAGGTTGTCGGCCAGCAGGTTGACGTTGCCGGTCAGATCCTTCCACGTTCCCGCCGCGCCGGGCACGTTCGCCTGGCCGCCCAGCCGTCCTTCCACGCCCACTTCGCGGGCCACCGTGGTCACCTGGTCGGCAAAGGTGGCCAGCGTGTCGGTCATGTTATTGATGGTCTCGGCGAGCGCGGCCACTTCGCCCTTTGCGTTCACGGTGAGCTTTTGCGTAAGCACTCCGTTGGCCACGGCGGTCACCACCTTCACAATGCCGCGTACCTGCTCAGTGAGGTTGGCGGCCATGAAGTTCACGTTGTCTGTGAGGTCTTTCCAGGTTCCCGCCACGCCCGGAACCTGCGCCTGGCCGCCCAGCTTGCCATCCGTGCCCACTTCGCGGGCCACGCGCGTCACTTCGCCGGCGAAGGCGTTGAGCTGGTCCACCATGGTGTTGATGGTGTCTTTGAGCTCGAGAATTTCGCCCTTCACGTCGACCGTGATTTTGCGCGAAAGGTCGCCGCGGGCCACGGCCGTCGCCACCTCGGCGATATTTCTTACCTGGCCGGTCAGGTTCGAGGCCATGAAGTTGACGTTGTCGGTCAGGTCTTTCCACGTGCCCGCGACGCCCGGCACCTGCGCCTGGCCGCCGAGTTTTCCCTCGGTACCCACTTCGCGCGCCACGCGCGTCACTTCTGCGGCGAAGGCATTCAGCTGGTCCACCATCGTGTTGATGGTGTTCTTGAGTTCGAGAATTTCACCCTTCACATCGACCGTGATCTTGCGCGAAAGGTCACCGCGGGCCACAGCCGTGGTCACTTCGGCGATGTTGCGGACTTGAGCCGTCAGGTTGCCGGCCATGGAATTCACGCTGTCGGTCAAGTCCTTCCAGGTTCCGGCCACGCCGGGCACATTTGCCTGGCCGCCCAGTCTGCCTTCGGTTCCCACTTCGCGGGCCACGCGCGTCACTTCGCCGGCGAAGGCGTTGAGCTGGTCCACCAGGGTGTTGATGGTGTCTTTGAGCTCGAGAATTTCGCCCTTCACGTCGACAGTGATCTTGCGGGAAAGATCGCCGCGGGCCACGGCGGTGGTGACTTCGGCAATGTTTCTGACCTGCGCAGTCAGGTTGCCGGCCATGGCGTTGACCGAGTCCGTCAAGTCCTTCCAGGTTCCGGCCACGCCGGGTACGACGGCCTGGCCGCCGAGCTTGCCGTCGGTTCCCACTTCGCGAGCCACGCGCGTCACTTCGGATGCGAACGACCGGAGCTGGTCGACCATTGTGTTGATGGCTTCTTTGAGCTGAAGGATTTCGCCGCGGACGTCCACCGTGATTTTGCGGGAAAGGTCGCCGCTGGCGACGGCGGTTGCGACTTCAGCGATGTTGCGAACCTGGCCGGTGAGGTTGGAAGCCATTGAGTTGACTGAGTCGG
>DATJRT010000065.1:0-4932 GCA_035504495.1 Occallatibacter sp. | reverse complement strand
GCGATCGCTTCTTCTGCGGAGGACAAAAGAGCGGAAAGGTGAGGGTCGTCCGCAGGCCTCGAGGCAGTCAAACGGCAGCCAAGCCTAGAGGAAAAGCGAGCGTCTCCACGAACAAGCACTGATCCGAATTTGTCAGTGCGGTGATCGTCTCGCGCGCTCGCGGCAGGTCTCGGTACGAGTATATTTTCTCGGTTGGCAACGACTGACCGGCGCTCTCTTCCCCACCTGGCCCGGGCCTCAATTGGCGGTGACAGACCAGCTTCACTGGCAAGCGCGGCCACAACCCATTTCGGAGTCGATGAGGCGGTCTGGGCAGTCCCACCTCGCGGCCGCGTTTGCGTAGAATTACCGCGCAAAGGGATACCCTGGTAGAGAACTGCCAGCGCAGAACGCGCGGCGCTTCCGATCGTCTGTCCGCCAAGCGCCCGGCCTGAAAAGTCAGGTATGCGGCGGGTCTGTGCCACCCCCTACGCCTGCCCCCCACCCCTCCCCGGGGCAGAACCGCCAATTCTTTGCGTAAATCTATTATAATCAATTGTTTACAGATATTAGCGCCCTGCAAACCTCGTAAATTCTCTGCACCACCCGGCAAAACCCGAAATCAACGGCCCTGGAAAAACTCGCCGCGGCGGGGAATGCTCGCCGCAGAAAAAAGCAGTCACGCGTTCACGAGATGCGCTTCCAGCACCTCCAAAAACCGCGCCAGCCACTTCGGGTGCGCGGGCCACGCCGGACCGGTGACCAGCTTGCCATCGACCACGGCCTCGGTGATCTCGACCTTCACATAGGTTCCGCCCGCCAGTTCCACCTCCGGGGCGCACGCGGGATAGGCATTCACCTTGCGCCCTTTGAGCACGCCCGCCGCAGCCAGCAATTGCGGCCCGTGGCAAAGCGCGGCAATCGGTTTGCCGGCCTTGTCGAAGTAGCGCACGATCTCGAGCACCTTCGGATTCAGGCGCAGATATTCGGGCGCGCGTCCGCCGGGAATCACCAGGCCGTCGTACTGCGTAGGGTCGATCTCGTCGAAGGCCGCGTTGAGCATGAAGTTGTGGCCGCGCTTCTCCGTGTAAGTCTGGTCGCCCTCAAAGTCGTGGATGGCCGTGCGCACGCTCTCGCCCGCCTTCTTTCCGGGGCAGACGGCGTCCACGCTGTGGCCCACCATCTGCAAGGCCTGAAAGGGCACCATGATCTCGTAGTCCTCAACAAAGTCGCCGGCCAGCAGCAGGAGTTTTGCGGATTTCATCGCCAGTTCCTCCGCCTGCAAGTTTGCCATAGCGAAAAGCCGCGACGCGTAAAATTCCTTCATGGCTCGTGCTGCGCTTGCCCTCGAAACGCTGAACCTTGAATCAGTGAACCTTGAATCAGTGAACCTTGAATCGCTGAACAGGGAGATCGTCGCCTGCAATCTCTGCGCCCGCCTGCGCAGCCACTGCGCTGAGGTGGCACGCGTGCGCCGCCGCGCTTATGCCGAGTGGGAGTATTGGGGCAAGCCGGTTCCGTCCTTCGGCGATCCCGAGGCGCGCGTGCTCGCGCTCGGCCTCGCGCCCGGAGCGCACGGCTCCAATCGCACCGGGCGTCCTTTCACCGGCGATGGGTCGGGCGATTTTCTCTATCCCGTGCTGCACCAGGCCGGCTTTGCCTCGCAGCCGAAGGCCATTTCACGCGATGACGGCATGAAGCTCACCGGGCTTTGGATCACTTCGGTAGCGCGCTGCGCGCCGCCGGGCAACAAGCCCACGCCGGAGGAGCTGCGCAACTGCGCGCCCTGGCTCGACCGCGAGATGAGCCTGCTCAAGAATCTGCGTGTGGCGGTCTGCCTGGGCCGCATCGCCTTTGACGGGCTGCTGGCGCACGAGGCGCGTCTGGGCAAGTTGCCCGCGCGGCGGGAGTTCGTCTTTGCGCACGGCGCGGAATACACGCTGCCCAGCGGCCTGATTGCGCTGGCCAGCTATCATCCATCGCTGCAGAACACGAACACCGGCAAGCTGACGCGGCCCATGCTGCTCAAAGTATTCCGCCGCGCGCGCACGCTGGCTGGGATGGATTGACGCAGAGCGAATGGGGGACTTGCGCCATGCTGCGAGGGCAAGCTGCGCGGACGCCCGGTTTCTATGCCCCTTGCGGACGCTTGCCGCCGCGGCTCATTTTCGCTCCGGCGGCGCGCGGCGCGGCCCGCCGGCGCGCTTTGGCCGGCTCGCTCTTCTCCATTTCATACAGGGCATGGGGGCCCATGACGGCGGTCACGAGATTGCAATAAGCATCCTCGCGCGCGTAAAGGATCTCCTGAAACGTGGCATTGCGACCGCGCATGTGAACCTCCAGCGCCATGCGGTCGCGGAGGATTTCAAGGACGCGATCGAAGCAAAACAGCTTCTCCGCGTCGCTCCAGTCATCGTTCTTGACGGACATGGCAGGATTCTACGCTCTTCTTTGCGGCGGCGCGCGCCGAATCCGGAATCGGGAGCGGGCAGTGGATGCGGGATTTCGGGAGGAGCGGATCTATGCAGCGCTGTTCTCGGGAATCGAGCCAACGGCTGCTCCAGGCAGGTCGAGTTTCGTTCCCAGCGATACGAACGCGCGTCAGACGGTCAGAGCCAGAACAAATTCGTCGATCCGCTCTACGGCGGTTTCGGCGCCGCGGTATGGACGCATGGATTCAGCAACGCGCCGGGCCGATTCACGGTAGGAGGGCTCGCTGAGCACGCGCTTCACTTTGGCTGCGAACTCCTCAAGATCCACCTGTTTCTCGCCGTCCGCGCCGCTCACCGGCATCACCACCTCGCCCGCGCCCAGCGCTGCAAGCCGCCGCGCGTTGCTTTCGCGCTCCGTGATCGTGGGAAGAATGACCGCCGGCGTTCCCGCCTTCAGGCAGGTCATCACCGAGCTGTGCCCGCCATGAAACACGATCAGGTCTGAGCGCTCCGCCATCAGCGGCCCCGGCACGTACGCCGCATGGTGGAAATTTTTCGGCAACACCCCAAACTCCTCGGGCAGCTCCTGGTATCCCGTAGTGAGCACAACATCCACCGGCTCGTCGGCCAGCGCTGCAATCGCCGCGCGAATCACCACGATCGAGTCGCACTGCGTGGCCGCAGGCGGAAAGTAACGCGGATTGCCGGAGTAGACCCACACCAGCGGCCGCCCGCGGCCGAGCTCGCTCACCCACCCTGGCAGCGCCGCGTCGCCGCGCTGGAACACCATCGGCCCGATGTACGTCACATCCGCATCCGCCGCCACCGGGTCCGATTCCGGCGTACCCACAATCAGCGCAAGGTCGCCCGCCATCAGGTCGACTACCCGCTTCACCGGCTCCAGTCCATAATCTTGTGCAACCGCGCTGAAAAACTTCGCCGCGCTGGGCAGTCCTTGAGGCCGCTCATCCTCCCACCAGGTAAATCCGCGGCTTGCGGGATGAATATTCCCCTGCAGCACGGTGGCGAGCGGAAGCTTCAGAATGCGCGAAGCCAGGCAGGCAATCGGCTCAAACGAGTCGACCACCATGTCGGGGGCGTAGTCGCGCACCAGGTCCACATACACCGCCACGGCGTCGCGCACATAGGACTCGCTGGTGTAGATGCCGCCAAAAAAATGCTCCACATCCCAACCTTCGGCCACCATGGTCAGGTCGAACACGGGAACCGGCATCGGCCGCGCCGGCATGGGCAGGCTGGTTAAACCAGCTTCCGCGATCAGTCTCTGCGGCGCGGGCGCAGGATTGAACACGGCAACCTCGTGCCCGCGATCAGCGAGCGCCCGGGCGATTGGAACCATTCGCGTGGGCAAACCCAGATCGTTTGCCGGAAGCATGGTGAAGAGAAACCTGGCCATTCGATCCTCCGCGAATCATTCTTCCGGTTCCGCTGACGAACGAAGGCCGATGTTTCGCGGAACCGCGGGGCCCGGGGAAACAATGTTTGCTCTAAACGGGAATTCAGGGATTCTACCCAATGGCCGGATAGGGACTCAAGAGAATTGTGGATGGCAGAAGCGCCGGCGCCTTTTCCGCGCTCGCAAGCGGTCCTCGGCTCTCCATGGATTTCAGGCTAATCGGAAGTCAGTCGAGCTGAATGGGAATCTTGGAGCGGGAGACCGGGATCGAACCGGCGACATTCAGCTTGGGAATCGGGTTTTCGATTGAAAACAGGGAACATAGCGTTTCCCGGCATCTCGTTCTGGCGATAGAAATTACGGGAAATTCGCGACCGCGATCCTTCAGGATGCGAATGGAGCACAAATGGAGCACACGCGGCGGCTATAGACGACGCTTGCTCGCGAGCGCATCAGTGGGGATGGCGAAAGGTGGCGGGAATTATGGACATTCATCTTCGATCCATTGGCAGACGGCATCGATGAAAGCGCTCGCCTCGGCGCTTCCAGCCGTAATCGAGGGATGCCCTTCAATTGCGTAATAGGCGGTCAGCGCTGCGGCTCCGGCCGTGAAGCCGGAACGGCGGGCAACCGCGTTAAATGTATGCCGGTTTTCCTGCCAGTAATTCGTGCGTGCCGAATAGAACGCGACGCTGGCCGGCGAGCCGGGATAGATCCCCATTACCGCTCCAGGATAGGGGATGTAGGGTTGATGGAACTGCAGGACAGTGACATCGTAGAGCCTGGCGATGAAAGCCCGCATTTCATCGACGGAACCAGCTTGCTTCACGTCCTTGCATTCGATAGCGACACGGGGTCTGCCGAGAGGATTTCCGCCAGCGACGCGCAGCGCATCCCCCACGGTTCCCGGAACGAGAGCTATATCGAACTCATGCAAGGCGCCACTGCGGCCGCGGAACTGCACTCCATTCCATATCTCCCATCGATCCCCGCTGGGAAGGCGCCGTAGCCCTATAACACTTGCATTGTTTGCGCCGGCGGATGCCGGCGGCACGCCCGCGGGGGCGCCTCCACGCTGGATGAAATCACGGTTGACGTCCGTAG
>DATJRT010000064.1:0-6215 GCA_035504495.1 Occallatibacter sp. | reverse complement strand
GCCGCGAACTTCGTCCACTGGGCGCGGTTCAGGGGCGCACGCACGGTGTATATCGGCCCCGAGCGGCCCCTCAACGCCGACGCCTTCACGCACGTGGTGGAGGGCAAGGCCGGCCAGGTTCTGCCGGGCCTTTTCCAGGTGGAGGCCTGAGACCGCGCAAAGGCAGCCAGCCTACTGCTGCTGCGCGCGGTTCAGGCGCTTCGCAGCCGGGTCAAAGAGCACGTCCTCGCTGAACGAAAATCCGTTCCCTTCGCCATTTTCCTGCCCGTGCGCCTCCGCGCCGCCGGTGGGAACGATGGTTCCCTCCGAATCGTCTTCCTCCGCCCGGTCGAGCATTGCCCGTTTGGGCGCCTCGCGCAGATCCTGGCTGCGCGCTGCGCGCTCCACTTCCTTCTGCGTCAGGAATAACTGGTGTCTCGTCGATGCCATGGTCTGATCCTCCGTCGCTCCGGTTTCTTCAAAAGCAATCAGGGCGGCTGATCCCCAAGAGATGCAGCCGCCCTCAATTCCCATGGTAGCCAGTCGCGTGAATTAATCTGCAAACCGCGCTCAAAAATGAAAGCGGTAGCGCAGCTCGGCCGCAAGCATCCTGGGATCGTTGTAATGGAACCCTCCGATGGTGACGGAGTTATCGAGCAGCACGCGGTGATTGGTGACGTTGATCGCCGTCACGGAAGCGTGCCAGTTCTCACCGAAGGAATGTCCGACCGACGAGTCGAAGGTGGTGTGCACCGGCAGGTAAGGCCCGTTGTATGGTCCCTCGTCCGCGCCGGCCAACCCGTTCGAGAATCCCGAGCCGTAGTACACGTTGCTCGAAAACCAGGTGTGCAGAGGCAGGTTGGCCGTGAACCCTGTATTGAGCGTGTCGCGCTGGTCGTGGTCTACGGGGAAGTAGTAGAACCCGCCGTTTGTGCAGGCGGGGTCCTGACTGTCGGTGCAGGTAAAGCCTCCAATGATGGCGCCGCGCTGCTCGGCGATCTGGTTCGAGTACGTCACGTAGAACTGGCCGTAATGGGAGAGTGGAGGAGAGTGCAGCGTCATCTCCCAAGCGCGCACCAGTGCGCCATTCACGGCGATGGGGAAATACATATTGGACTCGCCCAGGTTGGAGTGGTCAAGGAAGTTGTTGACGCGGTTCTTGAAGGTGTCGATGTCCAGCATCCATCCTTTGTAGGGGATCTCGATGCCGAACTGGTGCTCTTCGTCGCGCTCGGAAGGGATAGGCGTAAAGGTATTCTCGCCCGAAGGCAAAGTGCTGGCGTAGTTCAGCACCGAGCTGGAAACCGTGACGATGGGCGCGGGTTGGAAGAAATGCCCGTAAAAGCCGCGCAGCACCCAGTTCAACCGTGGAATCCGTACGGTCGCGCCGATGCGCGGGTAGATTGCGCTTTCGTCCAGCTCCGAGCGGTAGATCGAGAAGCGCTCGCCGCCCAGCAAGGTGACGTACTGGCCCAGGCGCAGATGGTCAGCCAGGTAAGACTCCACCAGGCCGGCATTGTCGTTGGCTGGCGTGTTGGGATAAACGGTGGGCGGGGCAGTCGTATTGTCTGTCACGCCGAAGACGTCATCTTCCTTCTGCCAGAAGGAGTAGAGACCGCCGGAAAAGCTGTTCCATCCCACGTCCAAACGTCCGTCCGCCTGCGCTCCGGCGTAGTTCGAGAGCTGGTTCCAGGTGGTAGCCGCCGGATAGTCGGCGGGGCGCGAATCGTAGTTCGACTGGTTCAGGTGATAGAACGGCGCTACGGAGAATAACGCCGTGGGCGAGATGGTGTGCACCCAGTTCGCAATCAAAAAGGAGTCCCGCTCGGTCTGCGCGTCGCGCAGACCGTAGGAGCAGTAATAGTCCGAGGTGCATTCGAAGTCATTCGGGTTGGGATCGTAGGGAACCTGGAAATGATCCGAGCGGAACTGCCCGTCCACGCGCAATTGATCCTTGGGCGTCTGGTTGCGGATCACCGAGGCGAAGACGCTTTCGGAGTTGGTTGCGTCGTGATAAATGGCCGCGACCGGCGTGGCCAGTCCGTAATTCGAGCGCTGGCCGGTCACACTCGAGTACCACGCAGTCTTCTCCGAATGATTGCCCAGCGAGAGCTGCGCTTCGCCTGTGTCCAGGTTGCCGCCGTAGAGCAGGAGCTGCCCGTCGTTGTTGAATTCGAATCCGTTGCGCGGCAGCACGTTGAACATGCCGTAGGTGCGGTCGCCCAGGTCGGCGGCGTAGCTGCCGCGCAGCGTCTCCAGCGAATCGATGTCCTTGGGATCGATCTGCGGGCCCACGTTCGACGCGATCTTTGTATTCGGGATGGCCACGCCATCGATGAGCCAGCTGGTCTGGTGGCCGCCGCGCATGTGCAGCATGTCGTGGGTCATGTAGGCCGCGGGTACGTAGTCGGTGATCATCTCCGTGCCCAGGGTGCGGTCCGCACCCGGCGTCTCGTCGATCATGGCCTGGGTGATGAGCGTGGTGGGCGTCACTGAATCGGCGGCATCCGCGTTGGCGGCGGTGCCGCGCACCTCCACGGATTCTGTGCCCCCGCTCACGGCGAGGGGAATGTGCAGTACCGGGTTGGTGCCCGAGTCGACGGTCACGGTTTCGGTTTCCTTGTCGAACCCGGTTGCTTCCACGGTGAGCGTGTACACGCCAAGAGGCGTCTGTTCAAACTCGAATGCGCCCTCCGCGCTGGTGGTCGCGCGCAGCACGAATTCCGAATCGGCTGCAAGCAGCGTAACTGTTGCTCCGGCGATGGGCCGGTGTTGAGGATCGTGGACCACTCCGTGCACGGTGGCAAACACCGTGGCGAAGACAGGAATGGCCGGCGCGAGCAGAAGCAGGAGCGGAAGGATGAGAACGCGTCGAAACATGAAGACCTCCAAAACCTAATTGAACGTGCACACAAAGCCGCCGCTCTGCGCGGACGCAAAGGCGCGCCCGGTGGCAAGCCGCAGTTGCCGCTGAAGACAATTCGCCGTGAACCGCTCCCGCGCGGAAAAATCGGCGCATCCGCGTGCAGGCGCGATGGCGCTCTGGCCGCGAGCAGCCAAACCTCTTCAGCTCAAGTTGGAGTCAGATCGTTGCGGGAGGGCCTCGTCCGGCGTGCGTGGTGCCGGGACGGGAACGGAGATTGACGGGCCGGACTGCTGCCGCGTACACCTGCTCCCTCAGCGCCGGGATGCGCAGGGCCGTGGACAGAATCGCCGGGGCCGGGCCGATCAGGAGCGCCGCGGGGCCGGGATAATACGGGCAGGTAAGCGGCGCGGAAACAACCGGTGTCGACCCGATCGGCACCGGCTCCATCATCCGCGCCATTTGCATGGCCATGGCGCAATGATGCGCGCCGTGCCTTCGGCAGCAAGGCGGGAGGTTGGCATCCTCGCCGGCGTCGAGCGCGGACGTGAGAGGCCACAGCCCGAAGAACAGGACGAGGAAGATGGAAAATCCGCGCCGCATCTTGTCCATCATGGTACACGAGCCGCGCGGTTGCGCAGTTGCATTTTCTTTAACTTGCGTCTATGCTTTATCCATGGACGCGAAGACCTGTTGTCGCTGCTGTATGCCCCGCCGGGCGCGCAGTTGACGTGGGTCTGACCGTTCGATAACAACAGCCGACGTTTTCTCGAGTGCCCGCGAAGCAGTCCACGCTGCCGCGGGTTTTCTATTTTTCGGCGCTGAAAAAAGGAAACCATGAGCGAAGCTCTTCCGCAAAAAGAGACCAAGGCCCAGAGGATGGAGCGCTTGAAGCGCGAAAAGAATCCCTGGGAGGCCTTTGACGAGGTGCGCGCCTTTGCCCGCGCGGGCCGCTCCAGCGTGGCGCCGGAGTGGGCCTCGGCCTACTTCAAATGGTGGGGCGTGTATACGCAGGGCGACGGCGTGGGCGCCGTTGGCGGCAAAGGCGGCGAGGGTCTGGCCACGGAGTGGTTCATGATGCGCATCGGCATTCCTAACGGCATCGTTTCTTCCAGCCAGCTCCGCACCATCGGCCGCATTGCCCGTGAGCATGGCCGCAACCTGGCCGACATCACCGTGCGCCAGAACATCCAGCTTCACTGGCTTACCATCGAGTCATTACCGGAGGTCGTCGGCACGCTCGACAGGATCGGCCTTTCGCCCAAGGGCGCCTGCGGCGACGTGGTGCGCAACGTGACCGGGTGTCCGTTGGCGGGCGTGGCTGCCGACGAGTTGATTGACGCTTCGCCCGTCGCGCGCGAGGTGGCGCATCTGCTCACGGCCAATCCCGAGTTCTACAACCTGCCCCGCAAATTCAAGATCTCCGCCACCGGTTGCCCCACGTGGTGCACGTATCCCGAGATTAACGATATCGGCCTGACGCCGGTGAAGCGCGGCAGTGAAGTGGGCTACTCGTTGCGCGTGGGCGGAGGGCTCTCGAACGAGCCGCATCTCGCCGTCCGTCTCGACGCCTTCGTGCGTCCGGAGGAAGCGGTGAAGGTGGTCCGCGGCGTGACGGAGATCTTTCGCGATCAGCAGGGTCTGCGCGAGAGCCGCGAGCGCGCGCGGCTGAAGTACCTCTTCATGCGCGAAGGCTGGACCGCAGAGAGCTTTCTCGAAGAGCTGAATCGCCGCATCGGTTACAAGCTTGCGCCTGGCGTGCCGGAGGAGGTCCCGGACGACACGCTGCGCGATCATGCCGGCATTCATCCGCAGCGGCAGGACGGTCTCTATTACGTCGGCGCCTCGGTGTTGCGCGGCCGTCTCAGCGGTGAGCAGCTTGAGGCCGCGGCGGAGCTCGCGGAGCGCTTCGGCAGCGGCGATTTGCGCTTGACGGTTTCGCAGAATCTTATTTTCGTCGGCGTGACCAAGGCGAAGACCGCGGAGCTTGCGCGGGAGCTCGGCCAGATCGGGCTGCATGTCGAAGGTTCGGCGTTCTGGCGCGGCGCCATCGCCTGCACCGGCACGGAATTCTGCAAGCTGGCCATCGCGGAGACCAAGGGCTTTACGCGCTGGCTGGTCGACGAACTCGAAGAGCGGTTGCCGCAATTCGACCAGCAGTTGAAGCTGCATGTGACCGGCTGCCCCAACAGTTGCGGCCAGCACTGGATCGCGGATATTGGCCTCGAAGGCAAGAAGATCAAGCACGAGGGCAGGATGACCGACGCGTTTTATTTCTGCCTGGGCGGGGCGGTGGGCCAGTATGCGGGTGTGGCGCGGCCGGTGGGTTACCGCTGCCCGGCGCCGCTGGTGCCGGAAGCGATTGAGCGCCTGTTGCGCCGCTATCTCGCTTTGCGTGCGCCGGGAGAGAATCTGCGCGCATGGTTTGCGCGCCATACGAATGACGAGCTGCGCGCGCAGCTTGCCGGCGAGGCGCTGGAGGCGGTGGAGCGCGATCTGCCCACTGCGCCCGTTCCGCACGGCGTGGCTGAGTGACAAGGGCAGGGACCAAGGGACCAAGGGAACGAGGGAACAAGAAAGCACGGAACACGCGAAACGACGAATCACGATATGAGCCTATTGCCGGTCTTCCTGAAACTCGATAACCGCCCCGGTCTTCTGGTGGGCGCGGGCGCGGTGGCGCTCGAGAAGATCGGCACGCTGCTTCCCACAGGGCTGCGACTGCGGGTGGTCGCGCCGGAAGCTTGCGCCGAGGTTCGCGCGCTCGCCGCCGAAGACAAGCTCGAGTGGGTTGCACGCCCGTTTGCGCCCGGGGACCTCGACGGCCAGTTTCTCGTGATCGCGGCAACCGACGTGCCCGAAGTGAACGCAACCGTACATCGCGAAGCCGCCGAGCGCGGCATCTGGTCGAACAGTGTGGACGATATTCCCAACTGCGATTTCTTCTTTGGCTCCGTGGTGAGCCGCGGCGATTTGCAGATTGCCATTTCCACTGCGGGAGAAAGCCCCGCGCTGGCGCAGCGCCTGCGCCGCGAGATCCATGAGCAGTTGCCAGCCGATCTCGGTCCATGGCTCGCGGAGTTGGGCAAGTTGCGCCGCGAAGTCCTCGCTACCCATCCGCGCGGCGAAGAGCGGCGCCTGCTGTTGCATGAGCTTGCGCAGCGCGAAATCTGCGAGTCGCCTTTATGCGAGACAAGGCAGCTCGCGCGCAGGGGCTGGGAAGCCGCGCTGCCAGGCACGGTGTATCTCGTCGGCGCGGGACCCGGTGATCCCGATCTGCTCACGGTGAAAGCCGTCCGCCTCATCGCTGCTGCCGATGTGATCCTTCACGACGATCTGGTTGCTTCGGCAATCCTCGACCTGGCCGCGCCGA
>DATJRT010000063.1:0-18502 GCA_035504495.1 Occallatibacter sp. | reverse complement strand
GTCGAGCGGACGGTTCCTGACCCAGCTCACAAGACCGAGGCGCGCGGCTTCGCTTCCCTCCGCGCCCATCTTCATGGGCGGAACCTCGTCGCGCTCCAGCACCAGCTGAACCACAAAATCGAATTCTCGATTTGTATAGAGCCGCAGCCAGGCGCGCAGCTCGGTGCTGGCGCGGGCCCCGGGCAGGAACTCCTGGTAACGCGCGAAGCTCATCGGCCCCAGGCGAACGGTGATGGCCCCGTGATGGTCGTAGGCTTCGTCGCCAACGATGGTTCCCATGCCGAGTTGCTCGCAGAATGCGCCCGTGTCGCGCAGAAACGTGAGATTGCCGGGCGGCAAGCGCCGCCAGGTGCCGGTGAACTGCCCGATCTCGACCGGCACATCGAAGTAATCCTCGATGAGCTGCTTGAGCCCTTGCGCGGTCGGGCGCCGCTGCGACAAAAGGCCGACATAATACATGCACGCGTCGTCGGCGATATCCATGCGCCGGTGCAGCGATTCGGTGCCCAGCCCGATCAGGTCGAGCAGGCGCGCGCTGATAACGTCGTCATTGGCTCCGGTACGTTCGTACGCGACGTAGAAGCGGTACTTCTGCCAGCCGCGGTAGAACAGCGAAATGATGCGGTGATTGAAGATGTCAAAGAAGTCGCCCGGCGAGCGGTCCTTGGCGCGCACGCGCTCCAGCAGGAATTCGGTGTAGACGTGGGGCAGCACTCCAACCGCGGCAGACAGCCCCATGAAGTTCACGAACATCTGCGGGCGTCCATCCTTGCCCGGCTGCAGGTCCTGGATCTCGCTGGCCGGAAAGACCAGCGTGGGCACAGAAGAAAATTGCACCACCTCGGTCGACGGAGAAACGAACAGCCCCACCGGATTGCGCTCCGGATACATTCGTTCCAGCAACCGCACTGCCTGGAAAAACTGCACGCAATACGGCTCGCGCTCCAGCATTTCGCGCATGGAGACGAAGCGGGGATCGCAGTTCAGATGAGCGGTTTGTATCCCGCTTTGGGTTGCCATTCGCCCAGCGGCTCCTTTCTCTGGCTGGTGCGCGCCGCCAGTTGGCAAAAACTGTTGATCGAGGTATAGCAGCCGAGAAAGCGGTCGAGCACGTTGGCGAACAGATATACGCCGCCGCCGACAAACTGCCGCTCGTCCAGTTCCATCTCCACCCGCATGCCCCGCGCCGGCAGATTGCCATACACCGACTGCATAATGGCGAAGTGCGGGCTTGAGCTCATCCTCACGATTCCGCCAATCTGATTTTCCAGATACGACGAGTCAGTGAAGTTATGCAGGCGGAGAATCTCCTGCAGCGATGCAACCCCCTCCTCCGAAATCGAAAGATAATTCAGCGACAGCTGCGAAACCAGGCGCCACAACTGGCTCTTCACCCGCGGAGGATCGTAGCTGGGCGTGGGCCTGCGCAGAGCGGTAATCTGCTTGATGGCAGGATACTCCTCGGCCGCGAAGTCTCCGTCTTCCAGGCCGAAAGGCAGGCGCGAGGGAAGATCGAAATCCGAGCAGGAGCAGCGCACCGTGAGCACCTCGGCATTGGGCTCGGCCAGCACCCCGTCGATATCCGCAAGCGAAAGATGCATGGTGGAAGGCTGGCGCTCGCCCAGCTCGTTTCTGCGCCGGACCGCGTGCCAGAAGGCGCGGGTGCTCTCTTTCCGGGCCTGAAAGCGATAGGAGTAGAGCGGCTCGAGCTTGATGCTCTCGCGCCGGCTGGTGCTCGAGGCCATCACCTCGTCGATGGAGTGAATCTCCTGCGTCTCCTGGCGCCGCACGGACGGAATCACGTGATATTCATGCTTGGTGTGCGTCACCAGGATGGGCTCCGCCACCTGCGAGTAAAGATTCACGATGGGCGTGCAGCCCAGCCGCAGCGTGCGCGCCGAAACCCCGGTCTCCAGATCCTGGCTGCGCTCCGGCCGCTCGAAGCGCGAAAAACCAAAGAGGATCTCAGCCTGGTCCGCGCAGCCGGCTTCGGTTATCGCTTCCAATCCGCTCAACTCGAAGAAGAGAAACTTTTCCGCGAAGGTGAAGTACTCCTGCAGCAGCCGGTAGCCGTCGAAGGACCGCTTGGGGTAGGGCAGCAGCGACTCGTTTTCCTCAAAGCCCATGGCGCGCAGCCGCGCCGTGGAAATGCTCACGGTTTTGCTGCCGCGCTGCTGCGGGTTGCGCACCAGGATGGAAACGCAGTTGCGGCAAAACAACTCATAGAGAGTGTGCACCACGTTGACTTCGCCGGTAAGATGCAGGACCAGCCGGCGCGGGCTGATCTGCCTGAAGTCCACGTCGCGGGCGCATTGCAGCCGCATCCGCAGCACCCCCGTGGCGCCGGGAATGCGCACCGGGTCGGCCAGCCGCTCCGGCTGCCTCCACTCGCATTCGCTCACCGTAAAGGGCCACATCTCCACCGCGAAGGCGGTGCGAAAGCGGCAGGGCTGCCCGTCGACCAGCCTCTTGGTGGCAAGCGATGTTCCCGCCGGCATCACCTGCCCGGCGGTCTGCTTTCCCTGTTCGGGATCCACCTGGCACTCCACCACCGTCATGGAGGGGATGGGCCGCAGATAATGCGGCGCGACGATGCCCAGCAATGCCGATGTGACCTCGGGAAAATCGTCGTCCACGCGCAGGTGAATGCGCGCCGCCATAAAGGCGAACCCCTCCAGCAGCCGCTCCACATGCGGGTCGTCGCAGCGATCCGGCTCCAGCAGCAGACGGCTGGCCACGCGCGGATATTTTTCCGCGAACTTGCCCCCCAGCTGGCGAAGATATGCCAGTTCGCGCTCGTAGTATTCCAGCAGTTCTTCGCGCATCGCCTCACTTCACTTTGTATTCGCCGCTGACCAGCTCGAGCACGGTGTCGAAGGAAATCTCCTCCGGCGCCGGATCGAGTTTCATGTTCCCCTCGATATGGAAGCGCAGACGCCGGTCCGTGGTATCGGAGCTCTCCAGGGTCACGCGTATGTCCATCAGCCGGGGCTCGAAATTACGCAGGCAGGTTTCAATGGCGACGCGCAGCGAACGCTGGTCAGAGGAGTTGTTCAATCCCAGCGAGCTGATATCCGGCAAGCCGAAGTTGATGACCGAGGCTTTGGCCGCGGGCTTTGAGGCGATCTGATCCAGAGGCGGCTGGCGCGTGTTCAAAAGCCACTCCAGGTCGCGCTTGAGCCCGTCGCGGAAAAACCGCGTGGATTGCGAGCGGGTCGCGGGCCAATCCTCCACATCCGTCAGGCGGTCGAGAATCGATTGCGTCACCAGCGTTTCTGTGGTCGAGCGCGCCAATGCCGAGAGCTCCTTTCATCTCACCGTGTTGCATCCATGGCGGAAATGGGATCGATGCGGCACAAGCGCGCAAACACCGTCTCCCGCATGCCGCCGTTTTCTGATCCATCCAGGCACTTGAGCAGCAGCGCGAGTGGAGGCGCGATCATGTCCGTGGCCTCCCATTCTTCCAGCTGGCGCTGGTCGATCTCCTTGACCAGTTCCTCGAGCACGGGATAGGCCACCTTGCCTTGACCGGCGCCCACGCAAAGCTGGGCCATCTGCAGCCGGCGCAGGAAGCGTGCGCGTCCGCTGGGCTGCTGCGCGGCGTCGCGCATCAGCAGTTGCAGCGCCTGCGGCAGATGCCCGCGCGCCATCAGCTCGCGGGCAGTGTCGAGCACATCGGGCGGAGCAGATTCGGTTTCGCTCGGCGCCCCCGCGAAGGCCATCGGTTCCGGCTCGGGCTGCACCTCCACCACCACCGGCTCCGGCGGCTTGGGAATCACCATCTCTTCCAGCCACTTCTGCGTCTCCGGATTCGCCGTGGGCGTGTCGTCGCTCATGGTCCAGGTGGGAATCGCGGGGACCTCCTTGAGCAGACCCTGGAGCATGGCAATCACGGCAGCCGTAATCGCCGTATAGCTGTTCTCGTAACTCGCCCGCCAAATATAGCGCTGCACGTCGAGCCACCCGCGGCCGCAGGGCTCGCCGGCGGCGGCAATGGCTTCGGCAAGCAATTCCGACCAGTTCGATTCGGACGCCAGCCGCTTCAGGTTCTGCCGCTTTTCCGTGGGCGGGGGCGCCAGAAAATCCCACGCCGGCGAACTGCCCGCCTCCAGTGTCTCCGCAAAGCGCAGAGCGGCCTGCAGCATGTAAGCTACCGGGCTCGCCGGGTTGTCATTCTGCAGAAACCTGGCGCAGGCCTGGACGCGCGCAAACGCATCGTCCTTGTCTGCCGGCTCCAGGGTTTGCGTCTTGCCCGCTCGCGGCCTCGCCGCGGCCGAGCCGGCTTCCCCGGCGGCATCAGATCCCGCCGCTTCTTCCGGCTCCGGCGCCGCTTCTTCCACGGCCTCGTCCGCAGACGGCGCGTCGGGCTCGGTCTTGCGTTTCTCGTTGAGCAGCCCGGTGACCACCTGGCCCACTTCTTCGAGCGCCGTGCGCAGCTTGCCAAATCCCGGTCCCTCGTCGGCGTACTTCTCCTCGCAGAAACGCTGCAACGAATCCGTCTCTTCGAGCGAGGCCTGGAATGCGGCTTCCATCTGCACGTACCAGGCCTTGGGCGTGGAGCCGAGAGATTTGTCGAAGTCTTCGGCGGTCGGCTTGCCGTCGGCGACTGCCTCATCGCGCTTCGCCTTCTTGGCTTCGTTGGACTCGGCGTCGGCTTCGTAGCCGATGGACCGCGATTCCTTGTATTGGTAGAAATTCAGTCCATCGCGGGTAATGGGCGCTTCGCGCACAATGGTCGCGATCCGATTCGCCGCCCACTCGATCGGTCCGGCGCGCATGCCCGCGTCGCCATCCTCGATCTCCGGGTAGAGCGTATCCCAGAACTGCTCCTGCAGCTCATGGAACAGCTTCAGACAAGGCTCGATCAGCCCGATGCCCTCTTTCTTGACGTGCGCCTCCGAAAGCCAGGCGGCCAATTGCAGGTCTTTGCTTTTGTTGGCCAGGGCCTCGCCGGCCAGCTTGATTACCAGGTTGTAATCGGCCCTCTTGACCGTACGCGCCCAGTCGCCGGAAGGAATGGATTCGTCGTCCTCGGTTCTGGCTTCCTTGATCTGGTCGTAGACCTTCTCGTAACGCAGGTTTGCCCCTGAAGGATTGGCGCCGGAAATCGGATTGAGCAGATCATCACGCAGTGGCACTTTCAGCCCTCTCGCCGGCGTGATCGAAGGTCAGCTTCCGAATCTCCAGGAACGGTTGCTCCTCGTCTCCGAACAGGAGCAGCTTCTGGCCAGAGGGAAGCTGTCCGTACTCGGGATCGTCGTTCCAGACCGTGGTCTTGCCCAGCCGCACCGCGTCTTCGGAGCTCCTCCAGGAGAGCGGTGCAATCACCGGCAGAAGAACCTCGCCGAGATCCTGCAGCCGGAAATCCGCGGTGGTGTGCAGCACCGCCGGCAGCCAGAGCAGGTCGCGGAGGCGCTTGGGCGGTTCGGTTTCGATGGCTTCGATATAGGCAAAGGGAATCCATGTATAGCTGCCGGCAATAAATACTTCAAGATGCGCGCCGACGCGCGGGTCGGCATCGGCAAGACCCTCAAATTTTGCGCCGTTCAACTCGCCCGCCGGGGAGGGATGGGCCGACCCCTGCGGCAGCGCCCCGCGCGCAAACATATCCTGGCGCTCGCGCTCGGCGTGCAGCGCGGAGCGGTAGAGCATGGCTCCGGCCGACGCTTGCGGGCTGGAGTCGGAGACCACATTTAAATGCTTTTCCGCCCGGTCGTACTCTCCCGCGAAACACAAAAGCTCGAACAGAAAAATACGGCGCTTGGCATCGAGCGGTTGCTTCTTCAACTCTTCGCCAAGCGCGTCGATGGCCGCCTGCAGCTGGCCGGCCTTGTACAGTGAAAGCGCGTCCATACGCGGCCGCCTTACGACAGCTTGTTCGCCTTGGTGTTGAAAGTGACCGGTCCGGTGCTGGCGAGGTTGCCCTTCTCGTCCTGCGCCGAGTAGTCGATCTTGATCTCGTTGTAGGTCATGGACAGACTCACTGCGGGAACCTCGCCGGCCGCCGACATTTGCAGCCCGGTCACAAAAAGCTCTTTGAAATCGACCTTGAGATAAGGTTTGCCGTCGCTGCCCGCCTTGATCGCGGAAAGCGTTCCCGTGGTGATGTGGCTGCCCGCGCAAATTGCCTTGAAGAACTTGGGCGTCGACTTGTCGAAATTGAGCATCATCGATACATCTGAACAATCGACCTTTCCCGAACCCGATCCGCCGGTGCCGGAAACCGACGAAACGTTGGCCGCGCCCCAACTCCAGCTCAGGATCTGAATTTCGTTCTTGTGCTTGTCGTCCACGGATTCGCCTTGAATCCCGTCCAGCTTCAGAAAATAATCAACTGCCATCGTCAGTTCCTTTCCTTAAGCGTAGCGCGCAGCGCCTTGCTGAGTTAGCTTTTGCCGGCCAGACTTTGCTTTGCTATTTCCGCGCCGATGCAGGCAGGTCGGCCACCAGACGAAGCGAAACGGATAGCTCGTCGAGTTGGAAATGCGGCTTCAGAAATGCAACAGCGCGGTATGCGCCGGGTTTCCCGGGGACCTCGGAAACCTGGATGGCCGCTTCGCGAAGCGGCAGCTTTGCCTTGGCTGCCTGCGAGGCATTGTCGTCCAGGCAGACATAATTCATGATCCACTGATTCAGGAACTTCTCGCAGTCCTGGCGGGTCATAAAGCTCCCGATCTTGTCGCGCATCATGGCTTTCAGATAGTGCGCGAACCGGGACATCGCCAGAATATAAGGCAACTGCGCCGAAAGCCGCGCGTTGGCGTTGGCCGCTTCCTTGTCGTAAAGCTTGGGCTTGTTGACGGTCTGCACGCTGAAGAAAGCCGCGTAATCGGTTCCCTTGCAGTGCACCAGCGGCACCAGACCCTGATCGGCCAGCTCCTTCTCGCGCCGGTCCGTAATGGCCACTTCGGTCGGACACTTCAGCGCCACATCCCCCTCGTCGGTGCGGAAAGTATGCGCCGGCAGACCCTCAACCAGTCCGCCGCCTTCCACGCCGCGGATGGAGGCGCACCATCCATACTTGGAGAACGAATTGGTGAGCCGGGCCGCCAGGCCGAAGGCCGCATTGCCCCACAGATATTTGGAGTGATCGCTGCCGTCCACCGATTCTTCGTAATCGAAGGCCTCGATCTGCTTGGTGTCCTTTCCGTAAGGAAGGCGCATGAGAATGTGGGGAAGAGTCAGAGCCACGTAGCGCGAGTCGTCCGACTGCCGGAAGCTCTTCCACTTTGCGTACTCGGTGGAGTCGAAGATCTTGCCGATATCGCGCGGCGCTCCCAGTTGGGTGTAGCTCGAGAGATTGAGCAGGTCGGCGCCTGCCGCGGAAAGGAATGGCGCATGCGCAGCCGAAGCTACCTGGGCGATGCGCTCCACGCACTCAATGTCCTCCGGCCCGCGGCCGAACTCGTAGTCGCCCACCAGGGCGGCGAAGGGCGCTCCGCCGAAGATACCGAACTCTTCTTCGTAGACCTTCTTGAACAGCGCGCTCTGGTCGAATTCGGGCGCCCGCTGCAGGTCCTTGAGCAGTTCACGCTTGCTCGCGTTCAGCACCTTGATCTTGAGCATCTCGTTGGTTTCCGACTGGTCGATCAGGTACTTGATGCCGCGCCAGGTGCCTTCCAGCTTCTGAAAAGCCGGATAATGGAGCACTTCGTTCAGCTGCAGGGAGATGAGCCGGTCAATCTGCGCGATGCGCGCCTGGATAGAGGCTTCGGCGTCGCGCGTGAGGGTCATATGGCCCTCGAGCACCTGGCTGACGAACTCCTTCACCATGTCGCGGCCGCGCTCCAGCGTCGCCGCATCGCGGTTGAAGCGGCCCTGCGCCACGATCTGTTCCAGAAGGCCCTGTTCTTCCTGGGTGGTTGTCGCTGCGCTTGCCGCAGCCGCTGCCTCTTTCGCGCTCATTCCGCACCTCCGCCCTTGCCCAGTTCTGCCTTCAGTTTTTCGCGCGTCTCGGTATTGGAGACCGCATCGAACAGCGCCTCGTCGAGCTTGTCATTGCCTTGCAGGCTCCCGCGCAGATCGGAAAGCCGCGTGCGCAGGTCGAGCAATTCCTTGAGCGGCCCTACCTGTTTGGCCACGTTCTCCGGCGAGAAGTCGTCCAGGCTTTCGAACTTGAGATTCACGCTGATCTGCCCCGCGTTGGGATCGTCGCTCAGCTTGTTGGCAACCGAGTACGCCAGGTGCGGCTGCATGCCCTTGAGCACGGAGTCGAAGTTGTCGGGGTTGATCTCTACGAATTTGCGATCCTTGAGGGCCGCGAGCGGCTGTTCCGGCTGCCCCGTCAGATCTCCAAGAACGCCCATGACGAAAGGCAGTTCTTTCATCTCGATAGCGTCGCCGATCTCGACGTCATAGGTGATGTGCACGCGCGGTGAACGGACGCGATCGAGTTTGTGCTGAGTGCTTTCCTTGGCCATATCTAATCCCCTCGGGGCCCCATGCGCGCAAGAGCTGCGCGGCGCTCTCCGGCTTCGGTTGCCTGTTCGTCCCCAAGCGAATCCCGCACTGGGGCCTGGTCCGGCAGATTCCTTTGTTCGAAATGAACGCAAGAACATTTGGGAATGTCAGGGAGGTCCATGCGTCCGAATCGGGAGCGAAGTTGATTATTGAATGAGACCGTACCCGTGTCAAGTCAAAAAGCTGCCCGCAAGGTTAGTGCCCATTACCCGCGAATCGTTTCATCGTAATCTCAAACCATGCAGGGAGTGTATACTCGTTTCCCGGGCGGGTGATGCGGAGATGAGGCAGTTGCAGCCAGTGGTCTGGTCGAAGGGCGTGTTCCTGTCGCCCCAGCATCTGCAGGCCCAGGACCGCTTTTTCGAGGATACCCTCCGCTTTCTTTCCGGCGCTCTTTCCTATCGCAACTGGGGTTTTGCTTCGCTCGAGATCGACGCTGCCGGCCTGAGCCAGGGACGGCTCAGCCTCACGCAAGCCTCCGGCATTTTCCCCGACGGCCTCATGCTGGACGTTCCCGCCTCCGATGCGCCGCCGGCTTTGCGCACGCTGGACGAATGTTTCTCCGACGGCCGCAACTCCTGCGTCTTCTATCTTTCCGTGCCTCAGGACCGCCCCGGCGGCATCAACGTCGCCCTCCAGCGCGGGGGGGCGAGCACCCGCTTCTACTCCGAGTTGCAGATGCTGCGCGATGAAAACAGCTCGGGGGTGGAGAAGCCGGTCTCGCTGGCCCGCAAGAATCTGCAGATTCTGGCCGAAAACGAAAATCTCGAAGGCGCGGTTCTGCTGCCTCTGGCGCAGATCGAAAAGACTGAGGCCGGGGGCTACCGCTTCGATCCGAAATTTGCCCCTCCGCTGCTCAACATCAAAGGCAACGAGCTGCTCACCGGGATTCTTCGCGGCCAGATCGAAACTCTGGTTTCCCGCAGCAGCCAGCTGGCCGGAACGCGCCGCCAGCGCAACCAGTCCCTGGCCGACTTCAGCGCCTCCGATATCGCCAATTTCTGGCTGCTTTACACCATCAACGTCCACCTGCCGGTTGCGCGCCACATGTTCGACGCTCCCCACGTCCATCCCGAGGCAATGTTTCTGCACATGCTCTCGCTGGCCGGCGCGCTGACCACCTTTTCCCCCAAATTCGAGTCCCGCGACCTACCCAAATACGAGCACGAAAAACCAGGCCCCTGCTTCCTGGCCCTCGACACCGCCATCGCCGAACTGCTGGAAACCGTGGTTCCCAGCAACTTTGTCGCCCTGCCGCTCAAGCCTCTGCGCGACTCCATTTACGCTACGGCCATCGACAAGGACAGTTACTTCGAAAACTCGCGCCCGTATCTCGCCATCTCCTCTGACCTGAAGGAAGCCGATCTCATCGCGCGCACGCCCAATCTGACCAAAGCTTGCTCGGCCACGCATATCGAGCAGCTCATCCGCCAGGCGCTGCCCGGGGTCAAGCTTACGCACGTTCCCGTGCCTCCGCGCGCCATCCCCGTGAAGCTGCGCTACCAGTATTTCAGCCTCGATAAGAGCGGTCCGGTGTGGGAGTCGATCGTGCGTTCGCGCAACTTTGCCGTCTACGCGCCCAGGGAGATCCCCAATCCTGAGATGGAGCTCATCTTTCTCTTCGCCAATCCGGATTGATGGTGACTGCGGTTATTTCCCGTGGTTACTTGTGGTGCACCAGCACGAAAATCAGGATGATCAGCAGCGCGATCACCAGAAACCCCATGATCGCGAGCATGGCGACCATGTACTTGGGCATCCCCGCAGGCGCGGGTACGGCCGGAGGAGGGGGCGCGGCCGGGGGCTGAAACTGAAACGCAGGCGCCTGGAAGCTTGGCATGGGCGCGGCGGCAGGGGGAGCAGCCGCTGCGGGCGGCCTTGGCATCTGCGGCATTGCGGGCATGGGCGGCGCCTGCATCGCCGGCGGTTGCATCGGCGGAGGAGTCCATGCAGGACGGGGCGCGGCGGCGGCAGCCTGAGAGGGTGCGGCGGCGGCGTTCGCGGCTTCGAGATCGCGCAGGGCTGAGCCTGAAATCACGCGGGTAAACTCGCCCGGACCGGCCATCGGCGGGGGCGGGGGCGCCGGCGGAAGCACCGCAGGCGCAGCGGCAGCGGGCGCTGAAAACGCCGGGGCCACGGGCGGCGGTGCGAACGGCGCAGCCGCAGGTGGAGGCGGCGGAGCCATGGGAGGCGGTGCTGCCGGGGCAGCCGGCTGCTCCGAAAGCGTGCGCAGAAGCTGGGTGAACCCTCCCGCCGCGGGAGCCTGCGCGGGCGCCGGCGGAGGCGGCGCAAAGATCGGCTCCGGCGCCCTTTCCGCTACCTTGCTCGGCTCCTGGTTCAACGCCTGCAGCAGTTGCGTAAAGCCGCCCTGCGCCGGAGGCGAAGAGCTCGCCGCAGGCGCCGGGAACGGGAAACTGCTTGCCGGCGGCTCCGGCGCCAGCGGCTTCAGCGGCTCGAAGGGCGGCGGCGCAGCCGGAGCGCTGGGGGTTGAAAACATCTGCGTGAATGCGCCGGGACTCGCACTGCGCGCCGGATCGAGGGGTGGTGGCGGGGGAGCCGGAGCCGGCGTTCCCGGTGCGCTCTCACCCCGCAATCCCTGAAACATCTTCGTGAATTCGCCCGGCGCCCCGCTCGCCGACGGCGCGGACGACGGAGGCGGAGCGGTGAAGGGCGACGGAGTCGAGACCGGGGTCGATAGCGCTGACCAGGGCCCCGGCTCGGGCGGGGATGGCTTTGAGCCCGCCGAGCTGAAGATGCGGGTGAACTCGCCCGGACCCGCACCCGCCCCAGGCGGGGGCGCAGCCGGCGCACTCGGCGGATACGCGCTGGGCGCTGGCGGATTCGGCGTCGGCGCATTCCCTGCCAGGGGCGCATTCCCTGCCAGGGGCGCATTCATTGACCGGAACATGGCGGTAAAACTGCCCGGCTCACCGCTTCCCGCGCCCGAAGGCGCAGGAGCCGGCGCAGGCGGTGCCGCAAATGGAGCCGGCTCGGAACGCTTCTCGGCCGCAACGGCGGGAAACGCCGCAGGCGTGTGACCGGAGGCCGCGATCTTTTCCATCGGCACCGGGCTGAACACCTTCGCCAGCTCTTCCGAAGGCCGCGCGGGCGGCGCGCTTACCGTTTCCGGAGTCTTGAGCGCTTGCAGCATGCGCGTGAACTCGCCTGGCGCCGGTGCCGCCGGCGGAGCCGGAGCCGGAGCCGAAGGAGCTGCCGATGGGAACGGAACCGGATCCGCGGAGAACAGCGATGAAGGTGAAGGCGCGGCGGGCGCGGCGGTGGGAACAGGGGCAGGCGGAGCAGGAGCGGACCCCGGCTCAGGTTTCTTGCCCAACGCAGCCAGCAGGTCTTCTTCGTCGCGCGATGAAGAGCTCGGGACGGTGCCGAAAATTCCGGTCGCGCTCGAAGTTGCGCCTGGGGGCGACCCTCCGCCGGGCGAGTCCGATTGGGGGGATTGCGGCTTACCGAAACCATCCCTGAACGCGTTCATGGGGTCCACCATCTGCGCGAAAAAATTGCGTTGTTCCGGAATCCAAGACTACATCGCCTTGGCTTGACAGTAAAGGGCCGGCAGCCTACGATGCAAGCACACTCGATGGCAGCGAGGTCAGGGCTCACTGGGCGCGGCAGCACTGAACCCCTTCGCGTGCGCACCTGGTTCAAAACCGCTTAACAGTCCGTTTGCCAAACGGTTTGGTTGCTATGAAATCGCTATGAAATTCCTCTCACGAGTGGTTTGGTCCGAGGGAATGTACCTGAGTCCTCACCACTTCCAGACGCAAAGCCGTTACTTCGAAGATTCCATGGCTTTCCTCGCGGCCAGCTTGTGGCGAGAGCCCTGGGGACTGCTTCACGCCGAGCTCGATCAGAAGGCCATGCGTAACGGTACTGCGGTACTGCTGCACGCCTCCGGGATTTTTCCTGACGGCCTCGCTTTCGAGCTGCCCAACTCCGATCCATCGCCCCAGCCGCGCAATCTGCTCGAAGTCTTCCCTTCCACGGACGCCGCGCTTCCGCTCTACCTCGCCGTTCCCGCGCGCCGCGACAACGGCTTCGACTGCGATCTCTCCGCCTCGCCCAACGGCAGCCGCTTCTCGCGCATGCAGCGCATGCTGCGCGACGAGACCAACGGCATGGACGAGCGCGAGATCGACCTCGGGCAGAAAAATATCCGTCTCGCCACCGAGGCAGAGCTTACGCCGGAGATGATGTCGATTCCCATTGCGCGCGTGCTGCGCGACGGGCGCGGCCACCTCGTCTGCGACGAGGATTTCATCCCTCCCTGCCTGCGCCTGAGCGCCAGCGAGCCGCTCATGCTGCTGGTCAAGCGTCTCCTCGACGCGATCGGCGATAAAAGCACCACCGTCTCCCGCGGCGCCCGCCGCCACGGCCGCTTCGAAGCCGGCACAGGCGCGCTGGACGTGGCCAACTACTGGTTCCTGCACGCTCTGCAAAGCGCCATCCCGCCGCTCGCGCATCTCACGTCCACGCGCCACGCGCATCCTGAAGATGTCTTCGTTGAGCTCGCGCGCCTGGGCGGCGCGCTGTGCACCTTCGCCGTCGATTCCGACCCGCGCAATCTTCCTGCCTACGATCATCGCGATCCCGGCCCGGCTTTCCGCGCACTCGACGCGCATATCCGCAAGCATCTCGAAATCATCGTTCCCTCGAACACCGTCACTCTCGACTTTCATCCCACCGAGCCGTACATGCATGCCGCCGACGTGCGCGACGAGCGCTGCCTGCGCCGCTCGCGCTGGGTGCTGGGCGTCCGCTCCTCGATGGGCGAGTCCGATCTGCTGCGCCAGGCGCCGCGGCTGGTCAAAGTCTGCTCTTCGAAGTTCGTGCCCGAGCTGGTGAAGCGCGCCCTGCCCGGCATGACCCTCACCCATCTGCCGGTTCCGCCCACCGCCATCCGCGCCGAGGCCGACATGCAGTACTTCGCCATCGATACCTCCGGCCCCTGCTGGGAGCACATCCTGCAGACGCGCAACGTGGGCATCTACATTCCCGGCGAAATCGCCCAGCCCGAATTTGAAATCACCATCATCGTGGAGACCACCTGATGAGCACAGCCCGCGTGAACAGTCTTGCTCTCTGTTTCCAGGAGGCGCTCACGGCCATCGTGCGCGTCCGCTTCCAGCGCCAGCAGGTGCAGGACTCGGAGGGCTTCCGCGCGCAGATGCGGCGCTCGCTGCAATCGGCCATGCAGGAAGGCCGCTCCCTCGGCTACACCAGCGATACCGTGCAGATGGGCGTCTTCGCCGCGGTCGCGTTTCTCGATGAGAGCGTGCTCAACCTGCAAAGCCCGGTCTTCGCCGACTGGGCGCGGCGTCCGCTGCAGGAAGAGCTCTTCGGCGGCCATCTTGCCGGCGAAGCCTTCTTCGCCAACCTGCGCGCCTTGCTGGGCCAGCAGGACTCGGCCGAAGTGGCCGATGCTCTTGAGCTGCATTGCCTCTGCCTCGAGATGGGCTATCGCGGCCGTTATGCGCTGGGCGACAGCGGCGAGCTGCACCAGCTTCTGCGCCAGGCGCTGGCCAAGATGGAGCGCGTGCGCGGGCCCGCGCGCCTGGCGCCGCCGATTGAAGCCCCCGCCGTGCCGCCCCCGCGCAGGCAGGATTCCTGGACGCGCGCCCTCATCATCACCACCTGCGTCCTCGCCGGCCTCACCGTGGTTGCCTTCGGCGGATTCGAAGTTCTTCTCGGTTCCGGCGTCACGCAGATTGAGAACGCCGGAGTCTCTTCGCGATAGGAGCCTGCTGTGCTACCGATTCTGGTTTCGGTTGTCATCCTGATTCTCTCCATCGTGCTCGCCTGGGTGGTAGGCCCGCTGCTCGGCCTGGCCGGCACCTCTCTGCTCGTTCTGCGCATTCTGCTCGTGGCCCTCGGCGCTCTCGCCTCGGGCATCGTTCTCTTTTTCCACATCCGCGAAAAGCATCGCGACGCAGCCACCAGGAACATGCCCGGCGGCGCCGACCTCGATCTGCTGCTGCGCGAAGCCGCAAGCCGCCTGGCCAGCGCGCAGCGCACCGGCCCCAAATCCCTCGATTCCCTTCCTCTGCTTTACATCCTGGGCGATGGCAACGCCGCCAAGACCACCGCGGTCATCAAATCCGGCTTCGATCCCGAGCTGCTTGCCGGCCAGGTCTATCGCGAGCAGGACATCGTGCAGACGCCGGTGGCCAACTTCTGGTTCGCGCAGTCTTCCGCCTTTGTGGAAGCCGGCGACGCCGTGCGCAAAGCGCTGCCCCTGTGGACCAAGCTGGTGCGCAAGACGCGCCCCAAGGCCATGCGCTCGGCCATGGGCAAGGAGATGCCGGTGCGCGCCGCGGTTGTCTGCGTCAGCAGCGAGATTTTTCTTGGCACCACCGCCGCCGATGCCGCGCTGGCCTCGGCGCGCTCCACCAACCAGATGCTGCGCGCGCTGGCCCAGCAGCTTGGCACCGAGGTTCCGGTCTATGTGATCCTCACCAAGCTCGACCGCATCCCCTATTTCACCGAGTATGTCCGCAACCTGGGCAACGACGAAGCCTCGCAGCCGCTCGGCGTGGCCTTCCCGCGCCAGACGGTTTCGAGCGGCCTCTATGCGGAAAAGGCGACGACCGAAGTGGTCGCCTCTCTCGACCGCGTCTTCTTCTCCCTGGCCGAGTTCCGCTCCAGCCTGCTGACGCGCGAGACCGACCCGCGCAATGTCGATCCGGTCTATGAGTTTCCGCGCGAGCTGCGCAAGCTGCGCAACAACCTGGCTTCGTATCTGGTCGAAGTCGCGCGGCCAAGCCATCTGAACGCCAATCCCTACCTGCGCGGTTTTTACGCCGTCGGCGTGCGCGCCACCATCGTCGAAACCATGGTGGCCGCGGCTGCCGCGCAGCCGCAATCGCAGCCTGCCGGCTCCGGCGCCACGCGCATGTTCACGGTGCAGGACATGCAGGCCGCGCCGCAGGCGCAGACGCCGCAGACGGTGCAGCGCAAGCAGGCGCAATGGTGCTTCCTGCCGCGCCTCTTCCCCGACCAGATTCTCGGCGACCGCAGCGCCCTGGCGGGCACCAGCAACAGCCGCCGCACCCATCTTTTCCGCCGCGTTGTCTTCGCCACGGTTTCGCTGCTGCTGTTCTTTTATCTTCTCGGCCTCACCGCCTCCTGGATCCACAATGGGCATCTCGAAAACGAGATTGTCTCTGCGGCCAACGCCCTGCCGCCGATCGCCGCACCGCTCACCACGCTGGCGTCGACTGACCAGCTTACCCAGCTCGACAAGCTGCGCGCGGCCATCGCCCAGCTCGAGAATTTTCAGCAGAACGGAATCCCGCTTTTCTACCGCTTCGGCCTCTACCACGGCAACAGCGTGCTTGAAGCCGCGCGCCGCATCTACTTCGACCGCTTTGACAGCCTGATCCTGGCACAGACGCAGGCCAACCTGGTGGCCTCGTTCAACGCGCTGCCGCAGGCGCCCGCGCAGGGCGCCGACTACTCCGCCACCTACAATCCCCTCAAGGCCTATCTCATCACCACCTCGAATCCCGAGAAGAGCACCGTCGATTTTCTCCCCCCCGTCCTGCTCCAGTACTGGGAGAACGGCCGCGTCCCCGACACCGAGCAACAGAAAGATCTGGCCGCGCTTCAAATTGAGTTTTACGCCGGCGAACTGCCGAAGGCTGACCCGCTGCAAATCTCACCGGACACGCTGGCCGTGAACCGCGCGCGCACCTATCTTGCCGGCTTCGGCGGTTATCAGCACATCTACCAGACCATGCTGGCCGCAGCCGACAAGGTCGCGCCATCGGTCGACTTCAACAAAAACTATCCCGGCTCGTCGGCCACGGTGGTCGATGCGCACGTGGTCCAGGGCGCGTTTACCAAAACCGGCTATGCCTTCATGCAGGACGCCATCGCCCATCCTGACCGCTATTTCAGCGGCGATGTCTGGGTGCTGGGCAATCAGGCGCCGCCTTCGCTCGACCGCGCTGCGCTCACGCAGCAGCTCAACACGATGTACAGCACCGATTTTGCCAACGAGTGGCGCAACTTCCTCCACTCCGCGCAGGTGGTCAGGTACGGCAGCCTGAGCGACGCATCCACCAAGCTCCAAATGCTTTCGAATCCCAACTCGCCGCTGCTCGCGCTCTTCTTCACCGTCTCCGACAACACCGCGATCGCCAATCCCGACATCGCCAAGGAGTTTCAGCCGGCGCAGGCGCTCGTTGCTCCCGGCAATCCCGACAGGTTCGTCGGCCAGGGCAATCAGACTTACATGACCGGGCTCATCGGCCTGCAGGCCGCCGTGGCGCAGGTCGCGCAGGCGCCGCCCACGGGCAACCCCAACGACCCCAGCGTGGTCGCGCCCATCATTCAGGCCTCCACCCAGGCGCACACCGCCGCCACGCAAACCGCGCAGGCCTTCAATCTCGATCCGCAGGCGCACGTGGACCAAACGGTTCTCGAGCTGCTGCAGGATCCCATCAATTCGGTCGACGCCGTGGTGCGCGGCCGCGGCGCTGCGGTGATCAACGGCGGCGGCGCGGGCTTCTGCTCCGCCTTCAACCAGCTCACGAGCAAATTCCCGTTCAATCCCAATGCAACCCTCGAGGCCAATCCCTCCGATCTGGCCACGCTGCTCCAGGCGGGCTCCGGCGCGCTGTGGCAGTTCTACGACGCCTCGCTCAAGCAGCTGATTATCCAGCAGGGCACAACGTACGTGGCCGCGCCCAATGCGCCGGTCAAAGTGAGTCCCGACTTCCTGCGCTTCTTCAACCGCGTGGCGCAGCTCTCCAATGGGCTCTACGGCCCCGGCTCGCAGGGACTGCCCTTCACCGTGCACATCATCCACTCAGCGGGCATCCAGAGCGTGAGCTTCCAGGTGGATATGCAAAACCTGTCGGGTTCAGACGTGTCGAGGCAGTTCACCTGGTCGCCCTCCACCAGCCATAGCGCCCAGCTCACCGCCAATTACGGCTCGAACAGTCTGCCCTTGGGGTTCTCCGGCCCGTGGTCGGTGTTTCATCTGCTGGCCAAGGGCAAGCCGGTCGGCGGCGGCGCAACGCAGCGGCTCGACTATCCTCTCGAGATCGCGAACACGCCGATCCAGGTCAGCGGAGTTCCTCTCGTGGTGCACATTGAGCTCTCCGGTCCCAACGCCAGCCTGATGGTGCCGGGCGGGCTGAGCGGCCTGCATTGTGTCTCCACAGTCGCTCGTTGAGGGTTTTTCGCCAAGCCGGTTTTCCGCCGCAGCCTTTACGCAAACCACGTGAAGAGCGAGATGCCGAACATGAGGAAATAACCCAGAATCAGGATCACCCAGAATTCGTTTGATCGTCTTCGCCGCGTCTCTTCGCTTCCGTCCCGGGCTCGCGCTTCCGCCCATCCGCCGGCGACGAAGCGCCACAGCAGGGCGCCGACCGGCGGAGCAATCAGGTCCACCAGGATTTGCTGTTGAATGGGCAACGCTCCGGGCCGCATCGGCTTCCTTTAACCAGCAAGGTTTGACTCGCGCACATAAATCATTCCGGTGTCCGCGCTTCTCCCGCGGGATCGCCGCATGTTTTCCTTATCGAGAATGGGGGATCTTCCCGGAAAGAGGAACGAAGCGAGCGCACGCAATCCGCGTCACTCTTGCTGCGAAGCCTCACCCTGCTCTGGCGCTCCCGCCGCCCCGGCCGTGTCTTCCGCCAGCATATCCGCGAAGGCCTTCTCGACGGCTTCAATCGCCGGAGCCGGCAGTTCTTCGGCTGGTTTCACCTCGGCCTCAGGCTCTTCTGCAGGCACAGGCTCAGCTGAAGCGGCTGCCTCCCCGGGCTCCGCGGCAATCGATTCTTCTGCGATCTCCGCGACCGCCGGAGCTTCCACGGCAGGCGTCTCCTCGGCCCTTATTTCCTCGGCGGGAAGGAACTGCAGCAGCAGGCAAGTGACGTTGTCCACCGCGCCCAGGCTCTTGGCCCTGTCAATAAGCGCCTGGCAGGCGTCGGGCAGGCTGGTGCAGGAGAAGATCAGCATCGCAATCGTCTTCGCCTCTGCGTAGCGCGTAAGCCCGTCGGTGGTCAGCAGC
>DATJRT010000062.1:0-8802 GCA_035504495.1 Occallatibacter sp. | reverse complement strand
CGGCGGCGGTTCTCCTGCGCGGCAAACCCATGCTCCGCGTTGCGGCTTAGCTTGCGATGGGCCACCATCCCCTCCAGCAGAAATTCGGCTGCGCCCACCACTTTGGGTGCGGCGTCAGAGGCTTTGATGCCGAGCGGGGCGAGTTTTTCAAACAGACCCTGAATCTGCTTGAGTTCCTTGAGCGCGCCGGCGGAGGGCTGATTGTCTTCGAGACGGACCGTGCCGCCCAGGTTGAACCACTGCTCGATCTGCTCCGTGCTTGCATCCGCGAAGTAGCGGTCGTAAATCTTGCCCACGGCGGTGCGGATCAGGTCCTGCACCACGGTGTCGGCGCCGCGCATCTCGCCCTCGTATTCGAGCTCGAGCTTGCCGCTGATGCCGGGCATGGCGGCGTAGATGTCGCCGATGCGGGGCAGGACGAGCGGGTCGCCGTTCAAAAGGGCGCGCCGCTCGGCGTTGGAGACGACGAGCTCCAGTGTGGAGATGGGCAGACGCTGGCTCACGCCGCTGCGCTTGTCCACCTTCTTGTCTTCGCGCGCGGAGAAGGCGATCTGCTCCACCACCTCGCGCACATATTGGGGAACTTCGAGCGGCGCTGCGTTGCGCGCAGCCCACGCCTCCTGCGCGGTGATGGCGATGCCTTCCTCGAGGGTCTCGGGATAATGGGTGCGAATCTCCGAGCCGATACGGTCCTTGAGCGGGGTGATGATCTTGCCTCGCGCGGTGTAGTCCTCTGGGTTGGCGCTGAAGACCAGGGCCACGTCGAGCATGAGGCGCACGGGGTAGCCTTTGATCTGCACGTCGCCTTCCTGCATGATGTTGAAGAGCGCCACCTGGATCTTGCCGGCGAGGTCGGGCAGCTCATTGATGGCGAAGACGCCGCGATTGGCGCGGGGCAGCAAGCCGTAGTGCATGGTGAGCTCGCTCGAAAGGTCTTCGCCGGCGCGCGCGGCCTTGATGGGATCGAGGTCGCCCACGAGATCGGCCACGGTGACATCCGGCGTGGCCAGCTTTTCCACGTAGCGCTCGTCGCGCGTGAGCCAGGCGATGGGCGTGGCGTCGCCTTTATGGGCGATCAGGTCGCGGCAGCGCTTGCACAGCGGTGCGTAGGGGTTGTCGCGAATCTCGCAGCCGGCGACATAGGGCATGCGCTCGTCGAGCAGGGCGGTGAGCGCGCGCAGGATGCGGCTCTTGGCCTGCCCGCGCAGCCCCAGCAGGATGAAATTCTGCCGCGAAAGGACCGCATTCACGATCTGCGGTATCACCGTGTCTTCGTAGCCCACGATGCCGGGAAAGACGGTTTCGCGTACCTTGAGGCGCGCCATCAGGTTGGCGCGCATCTCGTCCTTCACACTCCGGTTCTTGGTGCGCGCTTCAGGGAACGAGGGACTGGTGCGCAGTTCCCCCACGGTCTGGGGAAGCGGGTGAGCTGTAGTCATCGGATGACTCCTGTCGGGGGCTGCGGTTGAAACGCCTCGGTAATTTATAAGACGCAGGGAAGGGCGAAATCGCCTTGCTCAGACCGTGAAAAGGGGATGGGCCATGGAGGCAGTATGCGCCAAAAGTTACGCAATCGCAAAGTCCGCTCCTCGCCGTCTTCTTGATTCAGTCAAAACGGTCGCGCGCGGGGCTTGAGCGCGCTTCGCCGCAGATCGATGAATCAATGAACGTCTACGGAGCGGTCGTCTTCATAGGCCATGATGTGGAAGTAGGCTTCCCATCCGCTCCACGAGGCCGGCGCCGGCAGCTTGGCCATGGGATCCTTCAGGTGAGCGAGGTAGTCCTGCACCAGCTCGTGCGTACGGTAGACGCCGGTGAGCCAGTCGCCGCGATACCAGTTTTTCCATTTGCCGTACTCGGCCAGCGCCATCGATTTCTGGATGGCGTCGAGCGAGGCCAGCGACGCGGCGGCTTCGGTCTCGGCCTTCGCCTTGTCGCCGGCGTCGGCATCTTTCATGGCGCGGGCCAGGTCGAGCAGCATGGCGTTGCTCTCGCGGTTAATCGTAATCATGGTCAACACCTCGGCCTGGTAGTACTGCCGGCGCGCGGGGTCGACGAGGGCTTCGGCGGCGAGGGCCTTCTTCCACACCGCGTCCCAGCGCGGCGCGGCCTCTTCGCCGTCCTGGATGTCGTTGTCGAGCATGCGGGCGCGCATCTCGGCGGTGCCGCTGGGCAGCACGCGGGGCTGGGTCCACTTGGGCGACTGGCTGGGAATGGCGATGACCTGGTGCACGCTCAAATCGTCTTCAATGAGACGCCGCGCCTCCGAATGATAATGATTATCCCCGTCCCAGCGCGTGAAGGTGATGGCGGGCGGAGGCGGGGGCGTGTTGCCGGCCGAAGTCATGCCGGGGAAGCCCATGAACGGACGGCGCAGCGCCGGTGCGGCAAAGTAGTCGCGGTAAATTGCGGCGAGCGCGTCAGCCGATTTCGCGCCGAATTCCTCCGAGGCCCATTTACGGTAGTAAGCCATGTCCGCGTCTTTCCCGGCGGGAACCCCGCCCCACGCATCCTCCATGACGGCGCGCGCGGTCATGGCCACGGGGCGAAGATCGCTGGTGTTGATGAGGATGTACGCGGTTGCGCCGGCCTTGATATAGCGGCCGAGCTCCTCGTCGATCCGCTCGACAGGCACCATCTCCGAGAGCTGGTTGGCGTTGCCGTTCATCATGGCGATGTGGAAGTACATGCCCTGGCCGGCGGCCACCTCGCCATCGTCCTGCATGTCGCCGTAGCCGGTGTCAGCCCAGACCAGCGTCACCTCGGGCGGAACATGGAGGTAGCCCTCGCGCATCAGGCGCGCGCCCTCCTGCCAGAGATCGGTGACGAATTGCGCGTCGGGATACTTGGCGCGGACGATCTTCATCTGGTCGGCGATGGCGTCACTGATGCGCTTGCCGAGCAGCGGATCGTTGTCGCGGACACTGGGATCAAGAGACGCGTAGCTCGAGTCGGAAAGTCCGCGCAGGCCCACGGACCAGAGAATCTCCTCGTCGGGCTTGTACTCGGCCACGGCGTTGGTCCAGGCGCGGCGCAGAATCTCAGGATGCGTGGAGTAGTTGTAAGGCACGTTGTCCGGCCAGCGGGCCACGTTGACGCCCAGAGGAATGGCGTGATGCTGATTCACGATGAGGCCGCGCTCCGTGGCGGCGTGCACGGGAGCATCGTCCGGGAAGGTCCAGGTGCCGGGCACGATCATGTTCCCTTTAAGGCGGAGAATGGTCTCGAAGACCTGGTCCCACACGCTGAGTGCGATGCCGCACTGCTCGCCCTTGGGGGGAATCACCCAGCCGGTGAGCAGATCTTCGTCGTTGGGAAAGAAGCCGCGGTACTTGAACACCGGGCTGGGATAGGTGTGGGTGAAGTCCGCGGGCAGCGCGATGGAGACGCGGCGCGCGGGCTGCCTGTCGGTCCACAGATACATGGGATCGACGCCGAGCACGGTCTGCGAGAACTGGTAGATGGCGTAGATGGTGCCGCGCATGTCCGCGCCCGTGAGGCAGACCACGCGCGTAGCGCCTCCGGCGCTGGCAATGGAAAACGCAAAGGCTTCCGTGTTGGTCGTCGTCGCGCAATCCACGCCTGCCGGCAAGTTCTCGCGCTGCGCAATCAGGATTGCCACCGGCCCCGCATCCATGAGGGAGTTCACAACCTTCGGCGCCTGGCCGAAGACTTTGCGGAAGTCGTTTTCGAGGTCCTTGGTGGCGCGCTGCACCGGGCCGGACTCCTGCGGGCCCTCAACCAGGGTGACCGCGCCGGTAATGGTGACCGGAGCGGCCTCTGTCTTGGCCGCTGCCTGCGCGCGTGCGCACGGCGGCCAGGCCAGAGCCGCGACGGCGGCGAGAAACAGGGGCATTGCGACGGCATGTTTGCGATCTCTGGAGGCGCGGACGGCGGGACCCGGCATGGTGTTCTCCTTATGCGAATCGCGAAGACGGCTCTTGCGCGCGGTCGCGGCGAGGAATGACCCCATGGCGCAAGGAAGCGGCGGGAAGAGCGATCCGCGAAACATGGATTTTCTTCGCGGTTCGAATTATACATAAGAAGGGGGGAATGGGAAGCCCAAAATGCGTTTTTTGGATTCCGTTCGCCGTTAAGGCTGACTTCGCGGCGAGTGCTACAGTGAACTGTTCCGACTTTGTCCGCGGAGTTTCCCTTGTTGCCCGGATGTCGCGCCTTTCCGGCCGCAGTTCTCGCGGCGATTCTCTTTCTTCCTTCTATTTCCCCTGCGCGCGCCGCTACGCGCATCTACGCCGCGCCAGTTCCCGCGGAGATGCGCTCCTCTGCGTTCACGCTTCTTGTGAATGGGCGGCCGGTGGACGTGGCCCACGCCGCCGCGAGCTATGAGTTTGCCAGCTTCGACGTAACCGGCCCGGCGGAGATTGCGATCACGGCCGCCGAGCCCGGCTTCTGGGACGCGGGCGTGGACATTGAGCCGTGGCGTCTGGGGCTGCGCGCGCGGCGCGAGGGGCAGACGATTCGATTTCGCATCCCGGGGCCGGTGAAACTCGCCATCTCAAGGCCGGGCGATTTTCTGAACCACGCCAGCATGTTTTTTCTCTTTGCCGATGCGCCGGTCGCGCCTTCGCCGTCGGGGCCGAACGTGCAGATCGTTCCGGCGGGCGTGCATCGCGAGAGCCTCAATCCGAAGAGTGGCGACACGATTTACCTGGCGCCGGGCGCATATATCTTTGGCAGCCTGAACCTCTGGAACGTGGAAAACGTGAGGGTGCTGGGCCGCGGCACCATTGTCTACGACGGACCGCAGGACCCGGCTGCCGACGAGGGGTGGATGCAGAGGCCCGACTGGCACTGCATCGGCGCCTACCAGGCGCGCAACGTGGAGATCGACGGACTGACCTGCATCGTCCGCTCGCGCACCTGGTCGATCCAAATGAAAGACTCGACCGGGTTCCGCTTCGACGACCTGCGGGTGCTGGGAGGCAATCCCGGCAACGCCAACCAGGACGGCATGGACTGGCTGGGCGGGGGCGATACGGTGGTGCGCAATGCATTTCTGCGCGCCTCCGACGACGACCTGGCGATCGAGGGCAACTGGGACGGCTATGACGACGCCGACATGGTGCGGCCGGGGAATGACGTCAAGAATGTCCTGGTGGAAGACAGCGAGCTCTCCGCCAGCATTTCGAACGTGGTGCGCATCGCGTGGCCCGAGAAGATCTTCAACTCAAGCGGCTTTACGCTGCGCAACTCGGACGTTTTGCACGCCGGCATTGGCGCCTGCGGGCAGAGCTTCGGGCTGCTGGGCCTCTGGGGCGCGGACGGGGCCAGCGGCACGCACACCGGCATTCATTTCGAGGATATTTTCCTGGACAACTGGTATTCGCTCACGCAGATCGAGCAGGAGCAGCCGGCGATCCGCGGGGTGACGTTCAAGAACATCTGGGCGCTGGGCCAGCCGCCGCTTGTCGCCTCCACGCTGATCGGCGATGTGTCCCAGGTGACCTTCGACAACGTGAAGTATGGGCAGGCGCGCGTGAACAACGCCGCCGCCGTGCCGCTCGATGTGGAGGGCGGCGCGGCGCAGCCGCAGTTCGTCACGATGCACGCGCCGAGCGCGGCCTTCGCGACCGAACCTGGCGTAATTGAGCCGGGCGAGAGAGTCGCGTTTGCCGCGCAGTTGGCTCCTCGCGCGCATTACACGTGGCTCTTCGGCGATGGCACGCGGGCGCACGGGCAAACAGTGCGGCATCGTTTTCCCGATGCCGAGGGAACGGAGCAGGATGGCAAAAACGGCGCAGGCCGGTTTCGCGTGCTGCTGCACGTGGTGGATAAAGCGGGAACGCAGGACTGGGCAGAGCAGGACGTGGTGGTGGTGAGTGCGTGGCACGCGGCTTCGCCGAAAGAAAGCGTGGCGCAGCCCGGGCTTGCGTACCGGATTTTTCCCGGCACGTGGACGGAGCTGCCCGACCTGACGGCGCAGCAGGCGGCTCTGAGCGGCGCGTCGCCCGGGATCGAAGCGGATGCGAAGGGATTCACGCACTACGCGGTTGCATGGGATGGATTCATCGACGTGCCGGCTGACGGCGGCTACTCGTTTTCGCTGATCAGCCGCGATGGCGCGCGGCTGGTGATCGACGGCGCGGACGTGGCGAAGACCGGGCCTCCGTTTGCGCAGGTGTGCGGATCGCCGGGCAATGCGGCGCGCTATGCCGTGGGCGCCATCGGCCTGCGCGCGGGCAAGCACGCGCTGCACATCGAGGGGTTGCACGAAGAGAGCGGCGGAACGCCGATTTTGCTTTGGCAGGCGAACGGATTGCCACTGACGAATGTGCCGGAGAGCGCGTTTTTCCATACGAGGGAGTAGGGAACAGGGAACAGTCATTCAGGTTCGTGCTTTAGTTTGCGTCTCCTGACGTATTTGTATTCAAGGCAGCAAAGGAGAATGGTCAATGCGAGACAGACGGTCAGATTTGCGAGGAGGAGCACAGGGCGCCATTTCGGAATCGCGAACGTGCAGGTGTCCGATACGCAGGAACCCGATATTAGAGTTCCTGTAAACAGCTTTTGATACCAAAGAAGGACGAGGGCAGGCCCGCCCGCGATCAGTTTGGCAATTGATCCAGCAGCAATACATGCCCAGAAGGCAAGCAAGGTCCAAAGAAGACCGAAACGAAGTAAACGCAGGAGAGCTCTGAAGAATCTCATGGCGGTGCGCCGGGGAACTCAACTTACCACGGAATCGCTATTCCCTGTTCCCTTTTCCCTAATCCCTGTCTTTCGTCATTTCGGCAACCGCGATACATCCCAGCCGCCGCCTAAAGCGCGGACAAGGCTCACGCTATCGGCGAACTGGCGGCTCTCGATGTCGATGGCGGTACGCTGATTCTGCAAAAGCGTGGCCTCGGCAGTGAGCACTTCAAGATAGCTGGTAACGCCGCCTTTGTAACGCGCGTTGGATAAATCGAACGAATGCTGGGCCGCGGCCACGGCCTGCGCCTCCGCACTCGATTCCTGCTCCAGAATGCGCAGGCCGGAGAGCTGGTCTTCCACATCCTCGAAAGCGGAGAAGACGGTGTTGCGATAGGCGTCGGCCTGGGCTTCGTAGGCGTGGCGCGCCTGGCTGGAGAGCGCATGGCGCTGGCCGGCATCGAAGAGCAGCTCCGCGGCCTGTGCGCCCAGGGTCCACATGGAACTTGGGCCCTGAATCCATGTACCGGGGTTGGTGCTCTGGAAGCCGCCGGTTGCGCTCAGGCTGATGGTGGGATAGTAGGCGCTGACGGCGATGCCGATCTGCGCGTTGGCGGCGTCGGTCAGCCGTTCGGCGGCGGCGATGTCCGGCCGGCGCTCGAGCAGTTGCGAGGGCACGCCGAGAGGAACCTTCGGCAGCGGCAAGTCGAGCGGCGAAGGCGGAATGCTGAAGGCGGAGAGATCGTAGTTGCCAAGGGTGCCGATGGCGTGCTCGTACTGCGCGCGCGCCACGCCCACGTCGATCAGCTGGGCGCGCACGGTGTCAAGCTGCGTCTGCGCCTGGGCGACGTCGACCTCGGTGGCCACACCGCCCGCGAGGCGCTGGCGGGTGAGCGTGAGCTGCTGCTCGAGATCGGCGACGGTATCGGTAAGCAGCCTGATCTCGGAGTCGAGACCGCGCAGAGCAAAATAATCGGCGGCCATCTCGGCGTGCAGGGTCAGGTCCACGTTGGCCAGGTCAGCGGCGCTGGCCTGCGCGTTGGCGCGGGCCTGCTCCACGGTGCGGCGGATGCGTCCCCAGAAGTCCGGCTCCCAACTGGCCTGCGCGCCGATCACAAGATTGTTGTAGAACGTGGTGTTCGTGTTGCTGGATTTGTTGAAGAGCGGCTGGTTGGAGGAGATTTTCTCGGGCGCATCGGAGACGCTCCCGCTCACGGCAGGAAACAGGTTGGCGCGCACCACGGCCACCTGGTCGCGCGCGGCCTGGTAAGTTTCGAGGGCCTGGCGCAACTGGACGTTGGTGGTGGCGATCCGGTCTTCGAAGCGATTGAGTTGCGGGTCCTGGTAGATCTCCCACCAGTTGCCTTTCAACATGCCGTCGGAGGGGTTGGCCGGCTGCCATCCGCCGCCCTGCGGGTTGGGCGGCGGTACCACCGAGGAAGCGCCGGTTTCCTTGTACGCGGCGGGCGGCTGATACGCGGGCTTTGTGTAATTCGGTCCGACGGGCTTGCAGCCGGCGAGCAGGGCGAAAGCGAGCAGGCACGTAAGAACCGTGCACCGGCGCGCCCAGCCGTTTGCCTGGCGATGTGCCCGCGGCTTGCTCACTAGAAGCCTCCAGCGGCCGGGCTGCCGGGCTGAACCACGGTCACTTTCTCGCCGTCCAGCAGCGAGTCGGGCGGATCCTGGATGACCTGATCGCCCATGTGCAGACCGCTGACCACCTGCGCGGTGGCGCCGTCATCCACGCCGATGGTGATGGACACGAGCCGGGCCACGGTGCCCTGGGCGGAGTTGACGACGGTGCCCACCTGCAGGCCCTCCTTGCGGAAGATGAGCGCCGAGGTGGGCACAATGTAGGTGGGCCCGACGGACGGAGTCTTGAAGTGCACCTGCGCCAGCGCGCCGGGCAGAAGCTGGCGATCACGATTGTCCACGTCCACCTCCACCAGCAGCGTGCGGCTCGCGGGATCGATGGCGTCGGCGGTGCGCACCAGCGTGCCCCAGAAGGTCTTCCCCGGGTATTCGGGGAAGGTGAGGGCGATCTTCATGCCGCGCCTGACGGTCTGGGAGTAGAGCTGCGGCACGTCGGCGTAGACGCGCAGGGTATTGAGAGCCTGCATGTGAAAGAGCTCCTGCCCCGCGCCCTGGTTG
>DATJRT010000061.1:0-3256 GCA_035504495.1 Occallatibacter sp. | reverse complement strand
CCGGGCGAATGGTGCGGCGCGTGCAGCTGCTCAAGTCCGGCGCGGACATTCCCTTCAAACGCGTGAACAACCGCATCGAATTCACGATTCCCTCGGTGACCGAATACGAAGTGGCCGCGCTCTTCGCCTGAGGCGGCGCGGCGCAATGCTCCGCAGCTCGATCGTCGCTCACACCGCGAAATCGAGCGCCACCACTTCGTGCACATCGACTCGCGGCACTTCGAGCGCGATCGCGCCGCCATCGTCGCGATAGGCAACCTCGCTCCCCGCGCGCAGCAGGTGCACGCGGCGCACGCGCCGGCCCGCGGGAACCTGAATGCGCAGCTTCTGCTGCGCGAGTGGAATCGTCTCCCGCACCGGACCTTTCATCATCATGGGATTGGTCAGGTTCACCAGGTGCACGGTCATTGAATTCCTCTGCTCCCACACGGCCACGTCGACAATTCCCTTCCCTTCCACCATCGCCGGCGCCGGGTCCTTGGTGGCCCACAGCACCGCGTTGCGCAGCAGTTTCCCGTGGTCCACATCCATCACCTCCCAGAAGGTGCGGTCGATGTCCCAGGGGAAATACACCACGCGGCTTTCGCCGTTCTCGCGCAGAAACACGCCCACCTCGTGCTCTTTTGTCGGCCGCGGGAAAACCTCCTCCATGGGCAGATCGGGATACGAGGGCACCACCGTGAGCGGCGAGAATTCCTTCGCGTCCATCGGCGTCACGCGCACCCGCTGCACGCCGTTTATGATGCGTCCCGCATCTTCAAACCCCGCAAGCAGCGGATGCCACGAGCCGCTCGCGTCCTTTTCAAGCGTGAGGTAAGAGTTCAGCATCGGCCCCTCGCGGCTGCCCGCGTACGACGCGCCAAACAGCCCAGCCAGCCCGAAGTCCGCGCGTTCCCCGCCCCGCTCGTCGTACAGGCTGGTCTCGTACGTCGCAATCACGCTGCCGCCGCGCCCAGCAAACGCGCGAATCTGATCGCACTGCTCCGTTGAAAGCGCCGCGATGTTGGGAAAAATAAGCGTGCGGAACTGCGCCAGGTGCTCACGGTCGAACAGCCCGTCGTGGACCATGTCAAACGGGATCCGCGCCTCCACCAGCGCCTCATAAAACCCCAGCGCATGATCCTCCACCTTCGCCGCCGCATCCGGCCCGCCGTAATACGCCGCCGTCTGCTGCGAGTAGACCATCCCCACCCGCGCCAGCGAGCGCACATTGCGGAAGTACTCCGCGTTGGCGTAATGCCACGCAAAAATCTCCTCCACCACCGGGAACCAGCGCCGGTCAAACGGCCGCGCGTTGAACTTGGTAAACGCCGGCCGGAATCCCTGCGCCATGCCGTCGGCCATCCACAGGCGAATCTCGTCCCCGCCTTGCACTGAATCCTTCCAGCGGTACTTGTCTTCCAGGCCCACGCTGGTGATCGCCGGCACCGCCTTCGCGCCCATGGTCGCGCGGAACTCCTTCGCGCTCTTGCCCGCCATCCACGGCGCCATCGCGCCCGATCGCCCCTGCCGGTCGGCCACCAGCGTGGGCGCCATCGCGCCGATCGTCTTCATGTCCAGCTCGCTCAGCGCGCCGCCGCCGGTGTTGGGAATAAAACTCGCGTCCGGATGGATGGCCTGAATCTTTGCGTTCCACAACCGCCACAGCTCGAAGAGCCGCTGCGCATGCCAGACCATGTACGCGCGCCGCGCCGTGTCTCTCGGGTCGAGCGTGCGCGGAAGATCGAGTCCTGCGAACGCGCGGAAATTCTCCCGGCAGTGCTCGCAGTAACACATGCCCGATCCCGACCAGCGGTTGGTGAAGATGCCGTCGGGCTTATAGAGGCGCATGATCTCCTCATGCACCGCGGTCATGAACTCGAAGTTGTACGGCCCCAGTGCGCAGGTGATCCAGAAGTCGGGATCGCTCGCGTGGCGGCGCTTGTTGCCCTCCGCGTCCACGGCAATCCAGTCCGGATGCGCGTCGACCATATCCTGATGGCAGGCGTGCGCGTCCGTGCGCGCCACCACGTTCATGCCCAGCGCGCGGCAGCCCGCGTAGATGCCGCCGAAGGCGTCGCCGTTACCCAGCCACTTGCTGCGGTAGTGCAGCGGAACCTCGGTGGGATAAAACGCCACGCATCCGCCCGCGTTCAGAATCGCCGCCTCGGCATGCACGCGCTTGAAGTAGTCCAGCCAGAACTTCAGATCGTAGTTGCCCGGATCGCTCTCGACAAAGCTCAACTGCGCCCAGCGCATCGGCCGCCCGTACCAGCCCGCCGTATCCGCCGCCGCGCCGCTCGCACTCTCCGCGCCTGCCGCAATCGCCGCTGCCTCCGCGTCGCGGAGCCCGTTCACTCCGGCAATCGAGGCCGCAGAGAACACGGCCGTCTGTTTCATGAACGTTCTCCGCGTACTCGCCATCGCCCGCTCCCTGCCCGGCGGCATGCGCGCGTCGTCTACGCCTGGGCGCGTGCGCACCGCACGCTTCTTTCTACCACGGCGCTCAAAGAAATCGCGAAAAAGGAAAAGGGGACAAGCCGTAGCTCGTCCCCCTTCAAAGCAAGTGAGGCCCTTCTCTGTATACGAGCACCCGCTCCTAGCTGCACCCACTCGTGCTTCCGCAGCTCATGCAGCGGTAGCAGCTTCCGTTGCGCACCATGATGGCGCCGCAGGTCGAGCAGCTCGGCGCGTCGCCCATCTCGTACATGCCGCGCATGGCGTCAGCCGCGTGGAAAAGGCCGCGGTCCTTGAGCTCTGGAACTTGCGACCCCGCTCCGGCCTGTGTCCCCTGCCACGTCTGCGCTTCGGGTGCAATGCCGCCGCCCGCTTTCGACATCTGGCTCAGCCGCTTGGCCACTTCCTCGGCCAGCCGCGCCAGGTGCTCTTTCGAAACACCGGTGTCGTCCTCCGCCTCCGTCTCCGGCAACAGCGTGGGCGAGGCCGGCAGCTCCGGCCCCTGCGGCGCCAGGCCCGCGAACAGCGTCAACTGCGTGCCTGAAAGGAAGCGCAGGCTCAGCCAGCGGAAAATGTAATCCATCAGGCTCTTGGCAAAGCCGATCTGCTCGTTGCCGGTCCAGCCCGAAGGCTCGAAGCGCAGGTGCGCGAACTTCTCGCACAGCACCTTGAGCGGCACGCCATGTTGCAAGGCCAGCGAAATCGACGTGGCAAACGCATCCATCAAGCCCGAAACCGTCGACCCCTCCTTGGCCATCTTGATGAAGATCTCGCCCGGCTGCCCGTTGGGATAGAGGCCCACGGTAATGTAGCCCTCGTG
>DATJRT010000060.1:0-2532 GCA_035504495.1 Occallatibacter sp. | reverse complement strand
ATCTTCACCACCGCCTGCACATTTTCCACCGGCGTTCCCGGCACAATGCCGTGCCCCAGGTTGAAGATGTGCCCGGGCCTTCCGTTGGCCGCGCGCAGAACTTCCTTCACGCGCAGCGCCAGAATCTCCACCGGCGCAAACAGCGTGATCGGGTCGAGGTTTCCCTGCACCGCATGGCCGTGCCCCACCGCGCGCCAGGCCACGTCCAGCGGCTGCCGCCAGTCGAGTCCGATCACGTCCGCGCCCGTCGCCGCCATCTGTTCCAGCAGCCCTGCCGTCTCCACGCCGAAGTAAATCACCGGCACGCCCATCTGCTGCACCGCGCGCACCAGCCGCTTTGTAGCCTCAAAGGCAAACTCGCGGTAATCGGCCGGCGCCAGCGACCCCACCCAGCTGTCGAAGATCTGGATCGCGTCCGCGCCCGCCTGCACCTGCAGCCGGCAGTAGCCCGTGAGCACAGTGACCAGCTTCTCCAAAAGCCCGCCCCACGCAATGGGATCGCGGTACATCATGCGCTTGGTCTCGATGTAATTCCGTGAGCCGCCGCCCTCGATCATGTAGCTGGCCAGGGTATACGGCGCGCCGCAAAACCCGATCACGTTCAGCCGGTCGCGAAAGTGCGCCGCCACTTTCTCGATCGCGCGGCCCACGTATTCGAGCCCCGCGCCGCGGTCCGTGCGCAGCGCGCGCACATCTTCGGCCGTGCGCACCGGATGATGCACCACCGGACCCTCGCCCGCCTGAAACTCGAACGGCAGTCCCATGGGCTCGAGCGGCAGCAGAAGATCGGCAAAGATGATGGCCGCGTCCACGCCCAGTTTCTCCGCGGCCGTGATCGTCACCTCCGCCGCCAGCTCCGGCTGCTTGCAGATTTCCACCAGCGTGTGGTGCTTGCGCACCTCGCGGTACTCCTGCATGTACCGCCCCGCCTGGCGCAGAAACCATACCGGCGTGCGGTCCACGGGCCGGCGCAGGCACGCGCGCACAAAGCGCCCGCTGCCCAGAAGATCTTCCGGCGCTTCCGGTTCCTGCCTGGCCTGCTCCATCTCGACTCCGATTTTACCGGCCCGCACCGGGCGTCGCGCTCTTCTCCCGGATGCCCCACCCTCGCCGCGTCCGGGTACCTCACCCTTGCGGCGTTCCTGTCTCTATCGCTTGAATTGGTTGCATAAATGTCGCCTTGAAGGGGCACGGTTTCAGCCGTGCCATCAAGGGCGCATAAACTTGGGACTTTAGCCTCCGGGGGGACGCGTTTCATTCGGCGCCGAGGATGTATGCAGCCGCTTTCAGGGCGGAGACCTTCATCCCCAGCCCGCCGAAGCCCCATCCCTTTTTCTCCGCGCACCGTGAACCTGCTTCGCGTACCATCGGGAGCAGAGTTTCTCGGCCTGTTTCTTTGCGCGGCGCCCAGAACTCCTTGTTCGCCATCACGCGCGCTCCGGAGGCTCGCCATGAGGTGCCGGGTTTTTGCCTTTCTCTTTGCTTTCATCCTGCCGCCCGCGCTCGCCTGCGCCCAGGCGCCCGCCGGCCCCGCAGACGCTCCCGGTTCCGATCAATCGGCCTCGCCCGCCATGACCCTCAACGTGCTCGTCGCGCCCAAATCCGGCGTTCCCGTCTCCGGCCTCGCCGCGCAGGACTTCACCGTCCTCGACAACAAAGCCGCGCTCCCCATCCAGTCCGTCAAAGAGGTCACGCCCAGCCAGGAGCCGGTTTTTCTCATCCTGTTTCTCGACGAGGTCAACGCCGACTACACCATCGCCGTCACCCAGCGCGACGGCGTGCAGCGCTTCCTGCGCGCCAACGGCGGCAAGCTGCCCTATCCCTCCACCGTGGCCATCTTCACTGACAAGGGCGCGCAGATTCAGCAATCTTTCTCCACCGACGGCGCCGCCATGGCCGGCGCTCTCGCGCACATGCCGCTCAACCAGCGCGAGATCGTACGCGGCACCTCTTTCGGCGACTTCGATCGCGTGCGTCTCTCCCTCAGCGCCCTGCACCAGTTGATTTCCGTTCTCGCGGGCACGCCCGGCCGCAAGATCGTCCTCTGGATTTCGCCAGGCTGGCCGCTGCTCTCCGGCCCCAATTACCCCGTCGACAACAAAATGCAGCGCCAGATCTTCGACGAGATCGAGTATTTCTCCACCCAGCTCCGCCAGGCCGACATCACTCTCTATAACCTGAACGCCGCCGCCGTTCAGGAGGCGCGCGAGACCAGCTACTATGAGGGCTTCGTGAAAGGCATCGCCAAGCCCAGCCAGGTCCTCCTCGGCGATGTCGCGCTTCAGGTGCTCGCCGAGCAGAGCGGCGGCCAGGTGCTGCAATCGAGCACCGACGTTTCTTCCATGATCCAGAAAGCCCTCGTCGATCTGCGCTCCTGGTACGAAGTCACCTTCGCGCCCCCGCCCGCCGACAAGCCCGACGCCTATCACCACATCGAGATCAAGCTTGACAAGCCGGGGCTCGCCGCCCGCACCCGCGATGGCTACTACTCCAACCCCTCCATCAATCCCCAGCCCTAGCGCCGCGGAGCTC
>DATJRT010000059.1:0-5729 GCA_035504495.1 Occallatibacter sp. | reverse complement strand
CGGCGCAAAGTATCGCGGCTGCGGATGGTTCTGCACGGTCATGAACAGAATCATTCCCGCAATCCCCAACACCGACGCGCCAAACACCGGATCGAGCAGCAGACTGCGCGCCCAATGTGCTTCGCTCGCGGCCGTCTCCCTTTGTTTTGTCATCCTGAGCGACCGAAGTCTGCTGCGGCGGACCGAGGGAGTCGAAGGACCTGCGGTTCGTGCCACACGAATTGCGGAAAATGCCCACGCTCCCGCAGCACCCACCACCAACACCCCAGCCAGCGGCGCCAGAATCGCGTCCACCCACAATACCCCATGCGCCGACCACCACAGGCTCGCCAGTGGCCAGTACCATTCGTGCGGCCACGGATAATGGTTCACAAAAAAGTAGTACCGGAAATCCGCGCTCAGGTGCAGCCGCGCAATCGCGGCCAGCCACAGCACGTATCCGCCCGCGAACACCGCGCTCGCCACGCCCACGCACCTGAGCGCCACGCCCCGCCTGCGCCAAAGCGTCACCGCCATTGCCCCCGCAATCGCCGGCAGCAGAAAAATCGCCGTGGTCTTGGTCAGCGCTGCCAGCACCGCCAGCACGCCCACGCCCGCCGCGCCCCACAACGGCCGCCGCACCCGGTCCAACCGCACCGACCCGATCAGCGCCGCCAGCACCCACGCCGTCAGCAGCGGCTCCAGGATCGCCAGCCGGCTGAAGCTGTAAAGAAATGGGCTCGTCACCAGCAGCGAAAGCCCCAGCAGAGCCGGCCATCTCGCCTTTCCCGGGCCCGCCCGGCTCGAGCACAACAGCGCGTAACTCAGCGCCAGATTGACAAAGAAAATCGCCACCGCCAGCGCCCGCGCCGCCTCCACCGATACCCCGGTAATGCAGAACAGCAACCACTCCAGCGCCGGCCACACCGGGACCGCAACTGCCGGGTTGAAGTCCCCCGCTCTGTACCAGTTCCCCAGCAGATGCGCCCGCACCGCCGCGTTCCCGTACCAGCCCTCGTCCGTATACTTCGCCCAGTCAAACACCCACGGCGAGTGATTGGGAAAATCCGCCCGCAAATTGACGGCATGCAGCGCCGCAAACCCTGCAATCCCCGCCAGCCACACTGTGAGCCAAAATTGCCCGCTTCGCAGAATCCGTCCGCCCCACGCTCGCACGTCTCCGGGGGCCCACTCCTGCGCGCCGCGCCGCGCAACCCGCTCCCTGCCCGCAGACTCGGCCTTCCCGGCCGCAGCGTCGGTTTGGGCATCGAGTTTCATCGGAGGTGGTTCGAGTATATCCGCCCCAACCGCCGTCTCCGGTTTCTCCTGGCCCCTTGCCCTTCCCGCATCCTTGCAGCTATCGTGAGTAGCGAATGCACCCCGCGGCACGCTCCCCTCATTTCCCCGGTCAACGCCGCCGGAATCCCGGAGGTCAAGCCTGTGGCGGACGATAGTGGTGGTTGGTCAGCGGTTGAGTCGCTTCTGGGCGACCGCTACACGCGGGAGGCTCGTCTGGGTCCCGCCTTCCTCAGCGTCTTCCCCATCTTTCTCCTGCTGATGGTTTGGTTTTCCGGGCTTCGCCAGGCCGTGCCCGCGCTCCTCACCCTCTTCTGCGTTTTCGGCGTGGTTCGCTGGATCTCGCATATTGCGCGCGGCATCGGAGATCGCAAAGAAAAAGAACTGTACCGCAAATGGGGCGGCAAGCCTACCACCAACATGCTGCGTTACACCGCCAACCGGATCACGATTGACAAAATCCCCAACGGATCCGAGGTGGAGTATCTACTGCGCGAAGCGCCGCCGTTGGAGCGAATCCAGAAAGTGTTTGACGATCGCGAGGGGCGGCCTGCCTTTCCAACGAAAGATGCAGAAGACAAATTCGTGGAAGAGGCCATCCGTCACGCGGCTGCGACACAGAAGGACAAGGTGAATGAGGATGAGGTGCGGGTGAACGCGCTGGACTCTCTTTACGAGCGCGTAACCGCGTGGATGCGGGAGAACTCGCGAGACACCAAGCTGGTCTTCGAAGAAAACATCTCTTATGGCTTTCAGCGCAATTTCTTCGCCCTCAAGGCATTCGCGGTCACCTGCGGTCTGCTCTCGCTCGCCGTTCAGATCGGCGCGGCCCTCGCGGCCTGGCGGCTCCACTGGACCTACGCCATCTCCCACGCCCTCGGCGCCGTACTCATGGCTGCCACCATCGCATATCTCGTTGGCGTCTGGGTCTTCGTTACTGAGGACGCGGTGCAGATTCAGGGATACACCTACGCCCGCCAGTTGCTCGACTCTCTCTACGGCGAATCTGCATCAGCCGTTCCGGCCGGCGGCAAAGGCAAAAGCGGTAAGCCAAAAGATCAGGGCGCATCCGCTGACAGCTAGGCCACAGAACAACCCCTCAGTCCCCAGTCCCTTAGTCCCTCGTCCTTTCGTCCCCGTCTTCCACAACCTTCCCTTTCAAGTTTTCCCACCGTCCGCCGATGACACACTTGTCGGCCCGTGTGTACCAGCCCGGGTCACGGAGGCTAGCGTCCGTTGACACCACCGCAAACCGCCATTCCGCTGCCATCCGTCCAGCCCACTGCTCCCGGACTCGCCAACCCAGGCCCAACCCTCCCCGGCCCCACTCTAATCGAAATCGAATCCAGCCCTGCCGCTGCTCTCGTCGGCGTCAGCGCCGCCTGGCGTAAACTGCTCGTCCAGGCTGAGATGGCCGCGCCTCACCTGCAGCTCGCCGCCATTGAAGGCGAGCACGGCTCCGGCAAAACCACCCTCGCACGTTACATTTTCACGCGCTCTCCCCTCTCCGGCTCCGCCTTCCAGCGCCGCGACGCCCGCGAGTGGCTCGCCACTGACGCCGACCCCGCCACCATGGCCGGCTTCCTCTACCTCGACCGCGTCGACCTCCTCGCCTCACCCGGACAGGGCCTGCTCCTTGGCGTCCTCAAAGCCCTCCAGGACCGTCCTCCCGGCCGCGCCGTCCTCGTTGCGTCGTCAGAAACCTCGCTCCGCCACATGGCCAGCCAGGGCCTGCTCCTGCCCGACCTCGCCTTTCGCCTCACCGCTATCCGTTTCGCCATCCCCCCCCTACGCCAGCGCCGCGAAGACATCGCCCCTCTCGCCCAGGCCCTGCTTGAGCGCATCAGCACCCGCTATCAGCAGCGCCACGTCGTTCTCGGACCGGGCACCCTCGCCCGTCTCCTCCAGCACAACTGGCCCGGCAACGTCCGCGAACTCTCCAGCGTCCTCGAGACCGCACTCCTCGAGTCCTCCAACGGCGTCATCCGCGCCTTCGATCTCGCCCTGCCCGATCAGTCTTTCGCAGCCCCCGCCGAGCCTCAGCCCATCTCCCGTCCGGAAAATCTTGCCCTCGATGCCGTCATTCGCCACCACGTCCAGTACGTCCTCGATCTCAACCGCGGCAACAAGCTCCGCGCCGCCCGCCAGCTCCGCATCTCCCGCTCCACTCTCTACCGCATCCTCGCCGACGAACCGCTGCTGGCAACTTAACCGCAGCGAACAAGGGACCATGGAAGCAAGGGAACAACGGATCAAGGGAACAGCAACCGAGCACGAAAATGGGTGCCCCAGCTTCGGCGCGCTCTTGTTTTTGCGCCTAACCTGGGAAAGCTCGTATTCAGCTCACCCGTTGTCATCCTGAGCAACCGAGCGCAACGCGCGAGGGAGGCAAAGCCGAAAATCCGGCGCGTCGGGGACCTGCGGTTGATTTTCCTTCAATCGCAGAGAAGATCCTCAGATCCCGCGAACCCGCCAACAAAAGAGGCCCCGTAAGGGGCCTCTTCGCTGACTCGCTGACTTGCTAACTTGCTGACTCGCTGCCCCTCGGCTCTAGCGTCAGCCGCGCCGTCAGAATCACCAGCCCGATCCACAACGTGTCCGCGCCCAGCAGATGCGCAATCTGCAGCCAAACCGGCGCCAGCAGAACCACATCCAGCACGCCCAGCACGTATTGCCCGGCCAGCAGCACCAGCACCAGCGCGGAGAGCCCGCGATTGTCCCACCCGCGCGACCGCCGCGCCGCCCGCGCCACGATCCAGATCAAAAATATGCACGCAATAAACGCTACCGTCGGATGCGTCCAGCGCCAGCGCACCAGCCACGCGCTCCGCCCCGCCAGGGTGCGCGAAAAATCCTCCTTGAGCGCTGCGCCCAGCGAGCTCGCCGGAAACAGCGTGTCGCCCAGCGCCGCCAGCGACCCCGTCACGCCCACAATCAGCACCACCACCAGGCCGGAGATTGCGCCCACCGGCGCCACCAGCCTCACATCGCGCCGCAAAAACCCGCGCTTCCGCCCCAGCATGTGCGCCGTCAATGCCAGCGCCCCCAGCAGCAGCAGCGTGTTGGTCAAATGTAAGCCGAGATACGGCGCCCGCAGCGGCGACTGGCTCTGCGCCGTCAGCCCCAGCTTCACCAGCAGCGCGCCCAGAATCGCCTCCACCAGCGTGAACCCCACCGCGGCCGCGGCCGCCGCGCGCGCCAGGTGTCCGCGCACCGTTCCCGCCAGCGTCCACCACAGCAGCGCCACCACGCTGAAAAAAGAAATCCCGCTGGTGATGCGATGCGTAAACTCGATCAGCGTGTCCGTGCTCGGCGCGTGCTGCAGGACGGTTCCGTTGCATAGCGGCCAGTGGTCCCCGCAGCCCGCGCCCGCGCCCGTCGCCCGCACCACCGCGCCCCACAAAATCACCGCCACAAAATAAAGCAGCACGCCCCACGCAAACCGCCGCAGCGCCAGCGACGGCGCGCGACCGGCCCGCACCGCAACCGGAGCCGTCGGGATCGCAATGGATTCCATGCTCAACTTTTCAGTGTAGAACACTCAGAACCCCTCAAGAAGCGTGCGTGCAGCCGGCTTGAAAGAGCGGCGCCGAGTGACGATTCGAAAACCGGGAGGTTCGGCGCCGCTTGGGCGGCGGGAGCGTCCCGGAAGGATGCTGCGAAAATAGCCCAGGATGGAGTCCGCCGCGGCGGACGAAATCCTGGGAGCACGTGCCCATCCAATTCCCCAGCCCCGCAGGGGCGACGGAACCGAGCCAAGACCTTCAACCCTTCGCGTTTGAATGGAGTCTGTTTCCCAAAAGTATCTTCCCCTTCAAAGGAACCCACCGCCGAGATAAGATAATTCGCAACCGGAAAAGAGACCGGCAACGCACAAAAAGCGGCGCAACGGCCAATAATGCAATCGGACAGCGAATCCCACAGCGACGAAACCGCTAACTCCATTTAGGCCCGGCTTCAAACGCTCGAAGAGGAAATTCGCCGCCTGACGGATCTGGCAGCGCAGGAAGAAGACGAGAAGCACCGGAGCCGGTATTGGGATCTGGCGTGCGATGTCCGGGCCGAGGCGCGTAGGGTGCGTCTGGTTCTCGCCCAAAGGCTGCCCACGCGCGATGGTGCTCAGAGGGAGCCCGTCCTGCACCGGGTGCTAAGTGCGCTTGGCCTGCGGATGGACGTGGCCGCAACGCGGTTTTGACGCTTCAGCTTGCCATCATCCGCATCACGTGATTCACAATCATCAAATCCTCGGCCGGCGGAATCACGCGCACCATCGCCGGTGAGCCCTCCGCGGAAATCTCCGCTGCTCCGCGTACTTTGTTGCGTTCCGCGTCCAGCACAATCCCCAGCGCATCCAGCCCCGCGCAAATCTCCGCCCGCCCCTCGATATCGTTTTCGCCGATCCCGCCTGTAAACACCAGCATGTCCACGCCGCCCAGCTCGGCCACGAAACTCCC
>DATJRT010000058.1:0-8352 GCA_035504495.1 Occallatibacter sp. | reverse complement strand
TGAATCTCGACGCGGCTTAGCGTCGCCGGCGCTCGCAGGCGCGCTTTTCCACTCATCGCCCCGCGCCTCCCAAGACGATACAATCAGCGAGAGCGGTTCCTCAATTCACGTGCCCTTTTGGAAGCAGAGGGATGTGGCATTTTCTTAAGGAAAATATCACTTCGCGGCAGTGGTTTCGGGATATAGCCATTGTGGAACCGCTATAGTCCTCATCAGTTCGTCATGGAGCGCGGTTCGGCAATGGCATACCAGGTCCTGGCGCGAAAATATCGTCCCCAGCGTTTCGCCGACGTTGCCGGCCAGGACCACGTCACGCGCACACTGCTCAACGCCCTGAGCCAGAACCGCATTGCCCACGGATATATCTTTTCGGGCCATCGGGGCATCGGCAAGACTACTATCGCGCGCATTCTCGCCCAGGCTCTCAACTGCCGCATCGAAATTGGAAGGGCGGAGCGGCCCACGCCCGAGCCCTGCGGCATTTGCGACTCCTGCGTCGAAATCCGCCAGGGCAATGCCGTCGATGTGATTGAGATCGACGCCGCCACCAACCGCGGCATCGACGAGATTCGCGAGCTGCGCGATGCGGCGCGCTACTCGCCGGCCCGCGACCGCTATAAGATCTACATTCTCGACGAGGCGCACCAGATCACCGAGGCCGCCTTCAACGCGCTGCTCAAGACGCTGGAAGAGCCGCCCGCGCACGTCATCTTCATGATGGCAACGACGCAGCCCGAAGACATTCCCCAGACCATCCGCTCGCGCTGCCAGCACTTCAGCTTTCACGCTGTCCGCTTCGACGACATCCTCGCGCAGTTGAAGTTCATCGCCGCCCAGGAGAATGTCGAAGCCGAAGCGGCCGCGTTGGCGCTGCTGGCCGAGGCCGGCGACGGGTCGATGCGGGATGCCTTGTCCATCATGGACCAGGCCATCGCGTCGGCGCCGCTTGAGAACGGCTGCCCCGTGCTCGCCTCCGCGCAGATTCGCGAGCTGATGGGCGCCGTGCCCAACACTGTCTTCGAGCGCATGCTTGAGGCCGTAGCCGCGGGCCAGAGCGCGGCGCTCATGGAACAGATCAACGGCTTGGTCAACGCCGGCCACAGCCCCTTGTCGCTGGCGCGGCAACTTGTGCGCTACCTGCGCAACACGCTCATGGCCAAGCTCGGCGGCAAGCAAACGGAGCTGCTCGCGATCTCCGCCGACGAGCGCGCTCGCGCCGCGCGCACCGCGCTGCTGTTCACGGAAGAAGAACTCACGCGCAATCTGCAGAACGTCCTGCGCACCTTTGACGACCTGAATTACCGCCAGGAGCAGCGCTTCCATCTTGAGCTGGGACTGCTCAAGCTCATCCACGCGCAGCGCCTGCTGCCCGTCGAAGAGCTGCTGAGCGGCATCGCGGGCGCGTCCACTCCCGGCACATCGGCCGCGTCGCGCCCCTCAGCAATCGCGCCCCGCGCAGCCTCTGCTTCGCCTGCGGCGCCGCAGCCGTCGGCTTCCAAATCGACCGAGCCCTTCATTTCACCCTTCGGCGGGAGCGGCGGTGCGGCTTCGAACTCGGCATCGCAGGCGCCCGCGGCCGTTCTCGTGTCGAAGGAAACCGCTCCCGTCCCCGCGACTGCCCAGGCCGAGCGCAACGGCGCAGGGCACGAGCCGGCTTCGCCCGCTGAGCCCGTTCCCATCGTGAGCGCCGCGGCGGCCGCGGAGACCGGCGCGCCCGCGGTCGAATCCCTGCGCAACGCCATCGTCACCGCGCTTGCCGCGCAGGGGCACAGCTCGGTGGCGCAGCGGCTCAACGCATCCGCGTGGTCGCTTGACGGGGCTAACCTGCGCGTTGAGGTGCCGGAGATCGGCAAGAAGGCGCTCGGCGTCTACATCACGGACGCAGTCCAGAAAATCTTCCGCCAGGAATTGCAGCGTCTCGGTGGCCCTGCGCGCTTCCTGGTTGTGCCGGGCGAAGCCGGCGCGGCCGCCGCGCAGGACGCACCGCTCTCCGCCGGCAGCGTGCAGCCCGTCTCCGGCAGTGTGCAGGAAGAAGCTCTCAACAACCCCCTCGTGCAGCGCGCACGGGAAATCTTCAACGCAGAAGTGCGCAGCGTTCTCGACCTTCGCCAAAGCAAGTGACGAACCAAAAGAAAACTGCGCAGAAGGAGCCGCAACCATGATCAATCCTCTCAAACTCACCGAGATGCTTTCCCAGGCCGGCCAGATGCAGGAGGAGATGCAGCGCAAGCTCGGCGAGACCGTGGTCGAGGCCTCGAGCGGCGGCGGCGCCGTGACTGCAACCATGAACGGGAAGAAGGAGCTGCTCAAGCTCAGGATCGATCCCTCCGCCGTGGCCGGCCTGAGCGGCGGCAGCGCCGATGCGGAGATGCTCGAAAACCTGATCGTGGGCGCCGTCAATGAAGCCGGCCGCAAAGCGGAAGAAGCCATCCGCGCCGGCATGACCGGCATGCTGGGCGGCCTGAAGATTCCCGGCCTCACATAAACTCGCGAGGAACACATGCGTTTGCCGCTAGCTGCTTTGGCGATTGTTCCATCGGTCGCGCTCACTCTCAGTTTCCTTCCACTTCACGCTCCGGCGCAGAACCAGGCGGCTCCGCATGCAAGAGTGATCGCTCTGGACAGCGCAGGAAAAACCGAGTTGCCCATTCTTACCGGGCCGCCGGAAACCGTGACCATGCGGTCGGGACTGATCGCTTTGACGGCCGGAAGTTCCGTGGGAAAACACAGCACCGGCCTTCACGAAGAGATCCTCATCGTCCTCGAAGGCCGCGGCAGGATGAGCTTCGCCGACGGAACGTCGCTTCCCGTCGAGGCTGGCCACGCCGTCTATTGTCCCCCTGAAACCGAACACAACGTCACCAATACGGGCTCCGCGCTGCTTCGCTACGTCTATGTTGTCTCCAGCGCCCCGGCGAGCGGAGACGCCGATCGCTGACTGCGCCCGAATGGCGCGCACTTCAGGCCGTGCCCGGCCGGAAGAATTGAGAGGAGAAAACGCACCGTGTCCCGTTACGCCGAGCCCATGGCCCGGCTCATTGAAGAGTTGAAGAAGCTGCCCGGCGTGGGCACCAAGAGCGCGCAGCGCTACGCCTTCCACATCCTGCGCTCGAGCGACGAAGACGCTGCGGCTCTGGCCGAGGCCGTGCGCTCGCTCAAGGCCGGCCTGCGCCTCTGCTCGGTCTGCAACAACATTACCGACGTCGATCCCTGCCTCTACTGCGCCAGCCCCACGCGCAACCAGCGCCAGGTTTGCGTAGTCGAGGAGCCCACCAATATCGAAATCATCGAACGCACGCGCAGCTACGATGGCGTCTACCACGTGCTCCACGGCACGCTCTCACCTCTGCATGGCGTGGGCCCGGAACAGTTGCGCGCCAACGGCCTGGTCGCTCGCGCGGAGCGCGGCGAAATTGACGAGGTGATTCTCGCCACCAACCCTACTCTCGAAGGCGAAGCCACGGCCAGTTGGCTCGCCGCTGCGCTGCGCAGCCCTTTGGTGAAGATTACGCGGATTGCCACCGGCGTCCCCGCCGGCAGCGATATCGAGTATGCCGACGAAGTCACCATGGCGCGCGCCCTCGAAGGGCGAAGGGACGTTCGCTAAAGATAGCGGATTCGCGACTCTGCGCTGAACGCGGCTGCGGAAGAAGCCCCCCTCGTTGCTATGGACATTGAACTTGTGCGTACGCCGTAATCATTTCCTTGAACGGCAGCGACCCGCTCATAGGCGCGTACGGATCCGATGGAGCAAGAACGCTAACCGGCACAGCAGCGGGGCCCGAATCCGGGCAATCGAACACATAGGGCTGCGTGGTGAGCGCATATCGCAAATTCCCCGGTGGGGGCGGCGCAAATAGACCCATCCCCCAACTGACCGCCAGCGGCGCGACGGTGATCGGCGGCGCAGAAAAAGTGCCGCTCGCAGTGAACTGTACTTGCCCGCCATTCGCAGTCTGGTTGATTGTGATGGATTGAAGGCGACGGCTGTCGCTGCGACCGCACCCCAGGCTCAAGGGAACTGCAACGAACAGGGAGAGAGTGAGAACGCAGATCCGAATCATTTGCACCCTCCTACCGAGCATCTTAGCCCGAGGTGCGCCCCACGTCGCGTCCGCCGCGGCGGACGTAACTTGGGGGGGCACGATCTCGAAACCACCGATTCAGTGACGGCGAAAAAAACGGGAGCGCAGTTACGCACTCCCGCTTTGCTCATGGCATGGCAAAAACCGCTCTAAAAGCTCACTTCGCTGCGTCGTCGAGTGCCAGGTTCAGCTCCAGCACATTCAACCGCGGCTCGCCCAGCAGGCCCAGGGTGCGGCCTTCAATGTGCTGCGCAATCAGCGCCCGCACCGCGTCCTCGCTCAACCCGCGCGCCTTGGCCACCCGCGGCGCCTGGAAGTACGCGTCGTCCGGCGTGATGTCCGGATCCAGCCCCGAGCCCGAAGTCGTCACCAGGTCGATGGGCACCGGATGGCCTGGATTCTCTTTCTCCAGCCGGTCAATGTCGCCCTGAATCCGCTGCGCGAGCTTCGCGTTCGATTGCGCCAGGTTGGTGCCGCCGGAGGCGGTCGCGTCATAGCCGTTGCCCGCCGCCGATGGCCGCGGATGAAAATACTTGTCCGCGGTGAAGCTCTGCGCAATCAGCTCGGAGCCAATCACCTGGCCGTTGCGCAGAATCAGGCTTCCCGCAGCCTGGCGCGGAAACAGCACGTGCGCGATTCCCGTGAGCAGCAGCGGATAGCCGAGACCCACCAGCGCCGCCGTCACCAGTGTGAAGCGGATCGATGTTCTCCATACGGAATGCACGGCCGAGCTCCTTTGCGCTTCTTTCCGGACCACGGTGTCGCTGGCTTCTAGCGTAGCAGTCGAGTGCACGATCGATCTCCTTTTGTGCCTTCCGGCCTTACGCCATGTGCAGGGCCACCAGGCACAGGTCGATGACCTTGATGCCGATAAACGGAATCAGGATGCCGCCCACGCCGTACAGCAGCAGGTTCCGGCGCAGCAGAATGTCGGCCGGCTTGGGCTCGTACTTCACGCCCTTGAGCGCCAGCGGAATGAGCGCGACGATGATAATCGCGTTGAAGATTACGGCCGAAAGAATCGCCGACTCCGGCGAGTGCAGGTGCATGATGTTGAGCGCGCCCAGCACGGGAAAGACGCCCAGAAACATGGCCGGGATAATGGCGAAGTACTTGGCCACGTCGTTGGCGATGGAGAACGTTGTCAGCGCGCCGCGCGTCATGAGCAATTGCTTGCCGATTTCGACAATTTCTATAAGTTTGGTCGGATTGGAATCGAGATCGACCATGTTGCCCGCTTCTTTGGCCGCCTGCGTGCCAGAGTTCATGGCCACGCCCACGTCGGCCTGTGCCAGCGCCGGCGCGTCGTTGGTGCCGTCGCCGGTCATGGCCACCAGCTTGCCCTTGCTCTGCTCGCGCTTGATCAGGTCCATCTTGTCCTTGGGCTTGGCTTCGGCCAGAAAATCGTCCACGCCCGCCTCGCGCGCAATCACCGCCGCGGTCAGCGGATTGTCGCCGGTGATCATGATGGTGCGTATGCCCATGGCGCGGAGCCGCGCCAGCCGCTCTTTCAATCCGCCCTTGACGATGTCCTTGAGATAGATCACGCCCAGCGCGGAAGAGTTCTCCGCCACCACCAGCGGCGTGCCTCCGGAGCGCGCAATCTCTTCCACACTGTCGCGCACCTTCTGCGGCAGCGCCGCTCCCTGCTCCTCGAGGAAGCGCGCAATCGCGTCCACCGATCCTTTGCGGATGCGCGTGCCCGGCAGATTCACGCCGCTCATGCGCGTCTGCGCCGTGAAGGGTACGAACTCGGCGTGGATGCCGCCGATATCGCGCCCGCGCAGGTTGTATTTCTCCTTAGCCAGAACCACAATCGACCGCCCCTCCGGCGTCTCGTCGCTGAGCGAAGCCAGTTGCGCCGCGTTCGCCAGCCGTTCGTGGCTCACGTCCGGCGCCGGTATGAACTCCGTCGCCTGCCGGTTGCCCAGGGTGATGGTCCCGGTTTTGTCGAGCAGCAGCGTGTTCACATCGCCCGCCGCTTCCACCGCGCGCCCGCTCATGGCCAGCACGTTGTACTGCACCAGCCGGTCCATGCCCGCGATGCCGATGGCCGAAAGCAGCCCGCCGATGGTCGTCGGAATCAGGCATACCAGCAGCGAAACCAGCACAAACACGCTTTGCGGCGCGCTGGCGTAGATGGCGAAGGGCTGCAGCGTGACCACGGCCAGCAGAAAGATGATGGTGAGCCCGGAAAGCAAGATGCTCAGCGCAATCTCGTTCGGCGTCTTCTGCCGCGTCGCGCCCTCCACCAGCGCAATCATGCGGTCGAGAAATGTCTCGCCCGGATTCGAGGTGATCTTCACCTTGATCCAGTCGGAGAGAACCTTCGTTCCGCCGGTCACGGCCGAGCGGTCGCCGCCGGCCTCGCGAATCACCGGCGCCGATTCGCCCGTGATCGCCGACTCGTCCACCGAGGCTACGCCCTCGATCACTTCGCCGTCGCCGGCAATGTACTTGCCCGCCTCCACGTAAATCACGTCGCCGGCGCGCAGCAGACCGCTGGCCACTTCCTCAAAGCCGCCGCCGTCGCGGTAGCGCTGGGCGATGGTCTCGCCCTTGGCCTTGCGCAGGGTATCCGCCTGCGCCTTGCCGCGTCCTTCGGCCATGGCTTCGGCAAAGTTCGCGAACAGCACCGTGAACCACAGCCACAGCGTGATCTGCAGGTTGAAGGCGAATGCCACGCGGTGATGAATCTGGTTGTCGATCAGCAGCAGCGAGGTCAGCACGCTGCCCACCTCCACTACGAACATCACCGGGTTCTTCACCATCCAGCGCGGATCGAGCTTGCGCACGCTGTCCACAAGCGCCTGCCCCATGATTTGCGTGTTCCAAAGACTCGTTTTCTCAGCCATAACTGTTCGTTCCGTGTCTCCGTAGCCTCGGGTTTCTTGTTGCGCAGTCCCTAGTCCCTCAGTCCCTTGCTCACTCGGCCCCTGCTTTTAGAACAAATGGCCGGCCTTCAGCAGCAGGTGCTCCAGAATCGGTCCCAGGCTTAGCGCCGGAAAGAATGTCAGCGCACCCAGAATCAGCACCGTCCCCACCAGCAGCACGGCAAACAGCGAGGTATTCACCGGGAACGTGCCCGGCGAAGGTGGCACGCTCTTCTTCTGCGCCAGGTTCCCGGCCAGGGCCAGCACTGGAAGCATCATCAGGAAGCGGCCTATCAGCATGTCCCAGCCCATCGCGATGTTGTACCACCAGTTGGTGCCCAGTCCGGCAAAGGCTGAGCCGTTGTTGCCCGCGCCGGACGTGAATGAGTAGAGAATCTCCGAGAAGCCGTGCGGCCCGGGATTGTTGGTCACCGAAAGCCCCACCGGCAAAAGCACAAAGATGGCGGTAAAGGTGAGAATGATAAACGGGAAGATGAGCGCATAGAGCATCGACATCTTCACATCGTAAGACTCGATCTTTTTGCCCAGGTACTCCGGCGTGCGCCCCACCATCAGCCCGGCGATGAACACCGCCAGCACCACGAAGATGAGCATGCCGTAAAGCCCCGCGCCCACCCCGCCGAAAACCACTTCGCCCAGCATAATGTTGGCCAGCGGCACCATGCCGCCCAGCGGGGTAAAGCTGTCGTGCATGCTGTTCACCGCGCCGCAGCTCGCGTCCGTGGTGATGGTGGCAAAGAGCGTGGAGTCGGCGATGCCGAAGCGCACCTCCTTGCCTTCATAATTGCCGCCGGGCATGGTGGCGCTGCCCGTCTGCTCGGCGCCGTGAATCGCGTTGTACGGGTGCGACTCCGCCCAGTAGGCAGTCACGAATCCCCCCGCGAACAGCACGTACATGGCCGCGAACACCGCCCAACCGTGGCCCGGCGAGCCGGTCATGCGCCCCAGCATGTAAGTCAGTCCCGCGGGAATGATAAAGATCGAAAGCATCTGCAGAAAATTCGAGAGCGGCGTGGGATTTTCGTACGGGTGCGCGCTGTTGGCGTTGAAGAATCCGCCGCCGTTGGTGCCCAGCATCTTGATCGATTCCTGCGACCCCACCGGCCCCTGCGCGATGGTCTGCACCTGTGCGGGATTTTCGAGCGTATGAGCGGTCGTGTAGGCATGAAAGTTCTGCGGCACGCCCTGCGCAATCAACAGCAGCGCATAGATGAACGACGCCGGGATCAGCACGTAAAGCAGGGTGCGCGTCATGTCCACCCAGAAGTTGCCGATGGTGCCCGACGTGGTCCGATTGATGCCGCGAATCAGGGCCACTGCCACTACGATGCCGGCCGCCGCCGACCAGAAGTTGTGTGTCGCCAGCCCGACCA
>DATJRT010000057.1:0-3677 GCA_035504495.1 Occallatibacter sp. | reverse complement strand
CGGCATCATGGCCATGTACATTGCGCAGGGGGTGGCGGCGCCGCATCTGCTTGAGGCGGTCATCATGACTTCGCCGGGGACGATTCTGATGGCGAAGATGCTGGTGCCGGAGACCGAGGTTCCGGACACGGAGGGCAAGGTCGTCATCCCCAAAGACGAGCTGCACAGCGATGAGAACTTTGTGGGCGCAATCGCGCGCGGCACCATCGACGGCGGCAAGCTGGCTCTGAACGTGGCCATCATGCTGATTTCTTTCCTGGCCCTGGTGAAGCTGCTGGACATGCTGCTGACGTGGATTCACGCGCACGCCGGAATGCACTGGGTTCCGGGCAGCCTGGGGCAGATCCTGGGCATTGTGGGCGCGCCGGTGGCGTGGCTCATCGGGGTGCCGTGGCACGACGCGCCCGCCATCGGCAACCTGCTGGGCACGCGCATGGCGCTGAACGAGGTGGTGGCGTACATCCAGCTGGGCGCGGAAAAGGCCACGCTGTTGCCGCGCTCGTTCACCATTGCCACCTTTGCGCTCTGCGGGTTTGCGAACCTGGGCTCGATCGGGATGCAGATCGGCGGCATCGGCGCGCTGGTGCCGGAGCGGCGCAACGACCTGGCGCGGCTGGGCGTGCGCGCGATGCTCGCGGGGACGATGGCGAATCTGATCAGCGCGTCGATCGCGGGGATTTTTCTAGGTTGAGGGCGGGCTCATCGGATGTCTTGGCCAAGCTCGCGGGGGCTAAAATTCTGCTAACGAAAATCAATGAAGCACTTCGTTTCCATGACGATTCTTCTGTTCGCTACCTGGGCAGCTCTTGGCCAAGGTTTGGGCAGCGCTGGTTCGGAGGGCGGCCTGCTCGTGTGGGGACCGCCGAAGGCGGAATGGCCTGATGCGCTTCCCAAGCCGACTGTGACAACGGACTTGGTCGAGGGGCTGAGGATCGGTGGCTGGCCGGTCAAACTGGAGGAAACCAAGCTGGTGGAAGCGCAGGAGCATTTTGGCGCAATCGTCGGATCAAGAGGCGATGCCTCTGGAGCTCTAGCTTGGCTCTGCCTCCGAGGAAGCGACGACGGAGGGCTGTGGGCGCTTTGGCTCTACAGCGGGGAAATCGACGGTCCCGCGATCGGCGGCTTTCAGTGGCAAAGGCTTTCGCCGGATCTCCGACTGGACCGCAGATGCAAGTTTCTTGACTCGCGACACGGATCAGTCGAGTTGCCCTTCCAGTTGCGTCTTGGCATGGCGGAGGCACAGGTCGAAGCTGAGATTGGTCCGCCATCGGGCCGGTATCGCGATTCGGCGGTCTACTCACACGAGCACAGTCTAACGCTCCATGGCGAGCCGTACACCGTCAGCGGCGACATTCTCATAACCTATCGCAGCGGCAAGGTTTCGACTATCGCAGCTAATCACACCACGTCAGATTAAATCGTCTTCGCAGAACTCGAGGTGCGGACAGCAAACCGCAGGTCCTTCGGCTCGTCACCGATGGCGACTCGCTCAGGATGACAGCGGCTTGACTTCCGGCGCGCGCAGGCGACGCATACGGTAGACGATGGTGAGCGCGGTGGCGGTGCCGCAGGTGAGAAAGCTGGCGCCGAGGCCGACGATTAGCGAGTTATCGTGCTCGTAGAAGCCGTGCACGACGCCGATCACCTGCAGCACGCAGAAGCCGCCGAAGGTGACGAGCGAGACGCCTTCATCGGACTTCTTGCGCCAGAGCGCGATGGCCTGGGGAACGAAAAGCAGGGCGTTGCCGATCAGGCCGAGTCCGAAGATCCAGGCGACGAGTTGCCTCATGCGAGCTTCTCCAAAGCAAAGATAGGGAAAACATGGATCCGAGCAGCCGGGAGCCGGCGAGTCAGGATAAAGCCGGTTGCTGATTCCATGGTCTCATTGAAGCCCGGGCGGGGAGCTTTGCGTGCAGCTTGCAATGGGGATGGACCCTGCGCAAACGAAATAAGAGGCCTCGCGAACGCGGGAAGGTGAATTGGCATCTGATGCACTCAGTGCGGATTGCGCGCTGCCCGCAGAGGAGCCATTGGCGAAGATTGTCTGCATTCTGGTTTGCGTGGCATTCAGCGCGCCTCTGGCCGCGAGCGGGCAGGCCTCCCCGGCCGGCGCCGAACCACCAGCGCGGGAAAAGCCGGCGGAACCGGCGGCAAAGAAAAAGCCGCTCTTAAAGCCGGCTCCGCCCACACCGATCGCAATCGAAAAGCAGGAACTGGGCGATCCAGAGCCGTGGAATCCTGCCTGGGACAGGTTGATCGAGAAGGCGCTGCCGGCAGACCTGCTCTCGCCGGAACGCGAGCGGCAGGTGCGATCGCTGTGCCCGCGCTTCAAGTACCTCAGCGATGCGGACCGCCGCGCCTTCTGGGCCTATTTCTTTCAGGCGCTGGCCGGGGCCGAGGCCGGCCTGGAGCCGACTGCCGACGTACGCCACAAAGAGCCGGCCGTGGCCGTGATCGATCCGGTGACGCACCGCGTGGCGCGGCAGGAGGGATTGCTGCAGCTGGCTTACATGGACAGCGAGCGCTATGACTGCGACTTCGATTGGCAGAAGGACAAGGACCTGCCCGAGCACGATCCGGCGAAGACGATTCTCGAGCCAAGGAACAATCTGCTGTGCGGCATTAACATCCTCGAGAACCAGATCGTCACGCGGCACAAGCCGCTGCTGAGCGGATCAAGCTACTGGGTGACGCTGCGGCCGGGGACGTACGGCTTTCAGCACTTCATGAAGCAGATGGCCAATGAGCCGGCGTCCTGCGGCGTTCCGCGCGTGCGGCGGCGCTGGCCGTGGCGGCGCAGGCAGACGCCGCTCTCAGAAGCGGTGAATCAGACAAGGACGCCCACTGCTCCGGCGGGGGCACAAGGCGCAGCTTTGCCTGCTCCCGCGGCTGCTGCCGAATCGCCCGGCGAGCGAGCGTCTGCGAATCATTAAAGGCGCGCCATCGAACATCAATCGCCGAAGCGGGCGAGACCGCGCGCCCGCGCTTTGGCTGCTTCTTCTTCGCGGTTGCGCGGCGGGGCCGTGGTTTCAAGGCGCTCAAGCAGGCGCATGGAGGCTGCGGCGATTTCCTCGACAGCAGCGGCGAATGCGACTTCATTCGCTTTGGACGGTTTGTTAAAACCGCTCACCTTGCGCACGTACTGGATGGATGCGGCGCGGACCTCGTCGGCCGTGACGGGAGGATCGAAGTTGAAAAGCATTTTGATGTTGCGGCACATGGGAAGCAGACTCCCGCGGGAGAAATGACTGCCTTCTTTAGAACTCTACCGTTTGGCCTGTAAAATCGGCAATGCGCGATGACGAAGCAAAACAGGATCATAGCCGGCGTATGCCTCACGCTGCTGCTGAGCCTTGGGAGGGTTAACGCAGCGCAGAGCCGGTTCCCGGGCCAGTTTTCGGGATTCGACCGGAACGATTACCCGGGCGACGCGGCGCTGCCGGCGCTGAAGCAGAATTTTCAATATCTGGGTTATTGGCTCAATGCGCCGCCGGGCGAAACCACCAACGGTTGGGCGGGTAAGCGGGCGATCCTCGAGAAAACCGGATTCGGTTTTCTGATTCTCTTTAACGGGCGCAGGGATGCGAAGCTGAAGCGCGGGAATGCCGCGGCGATGGGCAGCGCGGACGGCGAGGCTGCAGCGGCCGCGGCGCTGCGCGAGGGGTTTCCGCGTGGAG
>DATJRT010000056.1:0-42905 GCA_035504495.1 Occallatibacter sp. | reverse complement strand
AAGCGACCGAGGGACGGAAAGGCTAGCGGTAGGATTCGTCGCGGTGAATGACGAACTCGGGATAAGCGCCGCCGCCCAGCTCGTGCAGGTCCATGCCCATGCGCTCGCCGTCGGGATCGACGCGGAGGGGCACGAAGCGGTTGAGCAGGAAGAAGAGAAGATAGAGGGCCGGGAAGACGAGGCCGAGCAGGGCGGCAATCCCCACCAGTTGCGCCAGCAACTGGCCGCGCTGGGGCGCAAAGAAGCCGGCGGCGAGCAGTCCCCAGAGCCCGGAGACGGCATGGACGGCGATGGCGCCCGAGGGATCGTCGATGGAGAGCGCGAGCTCGAGCATCTCCACGAGAAGGGGCGTGATGATACCGGCGACCAGGCCCACAAAGAGCGACTCGCCCGGGGTGACAAGGGCGGCGCAGGCGCTTGAGGCCACCAGGCCGGCGAGCCAGCCGTTGGCGCACATGCTGGCATCGGGCTTACCGAAGCGGAAACGGGTGACGGCGAGGGTGGCCAGAAGCGCCGCGGAGGCGGAGAGCACGGTGTTTACGGCGTTGACGGGGAGCGCGGTGAGCGGGGCATTGAGCCAGAGGATGGCGCCGGCCAGGTTCCAGGCCAGCCAGCCGACGAGGCAGAGCGAGCAGCCGAAGAGCACGTAGACCACGTGATGGCCGGGCATGGCGGTCGACAAGCCTTCCCGGGGAAATTTGCCGCGGCGCGCGCCGAGGATCCAGACCAGCGCCAGCGCGCTGAGGCCGCCGAGCGCGTGGACGGAAGCGGCGCCGCCGGCATCGAGGAAGCCGGCGCCGAGGCCGAAATTCACGCCCAGTTGCGCCAGCCACCCGCCGGCCCAGATCCAGTGCGCGACCAGGGGAAAGACAAGCGCGGCCAGGAGAGCGGAAACAGCGCAGCCGGCGGCCAGACGCAGGCGGTCCGCGCCCGATCCCCAGGGAATGAGCGCAGCGAGGGCGACGGCGAGGAATTCAAAGAGGAATTCGAGCTGCGTCTGCGCCGGCGCGGAGGTGAAGCCGTGCAGGAACAGGGGGTCCGCGCCGGTCCAGTTCCAAGGCTTGCCGGCAACGTGCATGGCGTGGCTTGCGCCGGAGAGATGGCCGGCGAGCCCGGAGCCCACGAGGGCAAAAACGATGGCCGCAACCGCGATTATGGAGAGATTGCCGAGCAGCGCCTGGGCCGCGGAGCGTGAGCGCCCAAGACCGGTGGTGATGAGGGCAAGACCGGCAAGGGAGAGCGGCGCGAGAAGCAACAGCACCAGCGTGAGCGCGACCGCGGTCTCAGAGAGAGAAACCTCGACCGGAGGGACTGGCACGACAGGATTCATGGCCGGCTTTCTCCACGCGCGAGCATGTGCCCGCGCACGGCCACGGCCAGGCCAAGAGCCTCAACCGCCAGCCCGCACACCACGAAGGCGGCGCGTTGGGCGGAAGCGGGAAACAGCACCAGGGCGGCGACAGTGAGGAAGAATCCGGCTGGCATGACCAGCAGTCCGGCATATTTCATCCGTTTTTCCTTGAAGCGGCTTCGCGCCGACGGTGCGTCCGACACGACGGCTTGAAGCAAGCTGCGGGAGTCCGGTGCCCGGGTCCCGCGCAGTGGGATGCAGATGGAGAGCGATTATTACTTCCTTATGAATTCTAAAGCATGCGATCCGCACCGCGGCCGCGCCCAGATCGCGCCCGGGGCGGCGCGGGTTTCTTCCCAACACCGGCTCTGTGTGCCGGTTCAGAGTGTGGGAGCGTCGGCGGAGCCTTTATACAATCCTTTCATCCAGCGGGAAACAATGAGCTGTGGGCAATGGCCGGGAGCGCGCGCGCAGGCTTCTACCGCCGATTCTCGGCGTGGTCACGCTTGCCGACGTGGCGCTGTTGCTTGTGCAGGACGCGGCTCCGCGCCTGTTTCCCGCAATCAGCCATGGGCTCCTCGCCGCATCGTCCCTGGCGATGATTGCAGGCGCTTACCTGGTTTTCCAGGCGGCGCGCCGGGCAACGGCCATGGAACTGGCCAAGGCAACCGTCCTGGCGACGGCCTTTCTGTTTTGGGCGGCGAACCAATTGTGGCCGAAACTGCCCGAGGCATCCCTGTTCAACGATATTGCGATCGGGCTCTTTGTGCTGGATGTCTTTCTCGTGATCGCGGGCCGGCCGCAGGCATCGAAGGCGAGCTCTCTTGCCGGGAGCGGCGCGTGCCCTGCGTGCCGGTGCGATGGAGGCTGCGGCTGCGCGCATTGCGGCTGAGGCGTGCGCCGCCTGCACGTCCCAATGCGTGTGCCCGATGGGTTTTGTTGACGAGCGTGGTTCACGCTTTCCCCACGGTGTCCGGGAGGGAAGGAAAGAGGCGCGGCCGCACGCGAGGGCGCAGATCAACATGGGTTGGGCTGTGGCCCGGATGGGTTGGGCTTTGCGCTCGGCCGGGGTGCGCGAGCGCGGGGCGCGCCGGGCCGGGAGCGAGTCCCAATTTCTGGGACGCGCAGCGGAAGACCCCGGTGTGCGCCGAGCGCGTGAATCGGGGCGGCGCACGCGTTCCGGCGCTGGCGCAGGCGGGTCTCTTTTTTGCACCTGATTTTTCTCCTTTGACAGGTACGGCCCTTGCACGCCGACTCCAGACTGTTATATTGAATTTTCGGGTTATTCTGCCTTGCAGGTTTAGTTTGTTCACAAGCAATTCTTGTACGTAACCTGTGTGACCGCCGGCACAGCGGCCACATTCATACGAGAAATCAAGCAGGATACAAAATGCCTCAAATCTTTGATCGCAGCTCCAATGCACTGGCTCGCATGAGTTTGGTGCTGACGGGGCTGATCGTGATCGCCCTGGGGTTTACGCTTGACCAGCTGCAGCGTTCGCCCTGGGTCACACGGCAGGGGCAGCGCCCGGACCAGCCGGTTCCCTTCAGCCACAAGCATCACGTGCAGGGGCTGGGTTTGCAGTGCCAGTACTGTCACACCACGGTGGAGAAATCGAGTTACGCCGGCATCCCTCCCACGCGCACCTGCATGAACTGTCACGCGCAGATCTGGACGAATGCCCAATTATTGGAGCCGGTGCGCAACAGCTGGTACACCGGGCAGTCGATCGTGTGGACGAAGGTGCACGACCTGCCGGACTTTGTCTATTTCAATCACGAGATTCACGTGAACAAGGGCATCGGATGCGAGACCTGCCACGGCCGCGTGGACGAGATGCCGCTGATGTACGAGCAGAACACGCTGCAGATGGAATGGTGCCTGAACTGCCATCGCAACCCGGCCAAGAACCTGCGCCCGACGAGCGAGATCTACAACATGGACTGGAAGGAGCCGGCGGAATACATGCCGGTGTGGTGCGCGGCAGTGCCCAACCAGCCGGGCGTGCCCACGGCGCAAACGGTAAGCTGCACGACCACCGATCCGGACAACAACGCGGCGGCGCAGGCCGCGCTCAAGCCGCTGGCGTTGTTCCGCCCCGCGGTGTTGACCACCGGTGCGGGAGCCAGCGAAAACGCCGCCCCTCTCTCCTATGAGAAGTTCACCAGCCAGGACGAGCTGGGACATTTTCTGCTGGTGCACTACAACATTCGCACGCCCAAGGACCTGACCAGCTGCGAGGTATGCCACCGATGAGCATCGACGACAAGCACGCGAACGGACCCGCGGCAGAGCAGCCGATGACGCTTGAAGCGGTGCGCGCGGAGCTGAAGGGCGTGAAGGGTAAAAGTCTCTCCACCCCGCAGGCGAAGACCGGCCTGCGGGGGCCCCGGCTCTGGCGCTCCCTGGACGAGCTCGCGGATACGCCTGAATTCCGTGCGGCGGTGGAGCGGGAGTTTCCCGGCGCGGCGCAGGAGTGGATCGATCCGGTTTCACGGCGCGGCTTTCTCAAGTTGATGGGCGCTTCGATGGCGCTGGCCGGTCTGGCGGGATGCACCAAGCAGCCCGACGAGCCCATCTATCCCTACGTCAAGGCGCCGGAAGACCTGGTTCTCGGCAAGCCGATGTACTTTGCCACCGCGCATCCGTTTCCCACGGGCGCGGTGCCGCTGCTGGTCAAGAGCAGCGAGTTCCGTCCGATCAAGGTGGACGGTAATCCCGAGCACCAGTACAACCGTGGTGGATCGGATCCCTATACGCAGGGTTCGCTTCTGGCGCTCTACGATCCGGACCGCTCGCAGAAGCCCACGTATCGCGGCGAAGAGCGCGCGTGGGAGGAGTTTGCCGAGGCGTTCCGCAACAAGGTGGCTGCGACGAACGACGGCACGGGAATCTATTTCCTGAGCGCGACCATCACCTCGCCTACGCTGGCGCGGCAGTGGAGCGAAGTCCAGAAGGCGTATCCCAAAGCCAAGCTGGTGCAGTACGACGCGGCCGTGGCGGGTTCGGCGCTGGAGAGAGGCGTCAACGTTCAATACGACCTGAGCGGCGCAGAGGTGCTGGTCTCGCTCGATGCAGATTTTCTTTCGAGCGCGGCCTATCCGGGCTTCCACAAACTGGTGCGCGATTATGCCGACCGGCGCAAGCAACCGGAAAACGGCATGAACCGGCTCTATACCATCGAGAGCACGCCGACCACAACGGGCATGAAGGCCGAGCACCGTCTGGGATTGCGGGCGAGCGAGATTCCCGCGTTTGCGGCAGCGCTGGCCGCGGCCGTGGGCGTTGCGGGCGTGAGCGCGCCGGCATATGCCTGGACCGGCGAGCAACAGGCATTTCTCGCTGCGCTGGCGAAGGACCTGAAGGCGAGCGCGGGCAAGAGCGCGGTGATCCCGGGCGTCTATCAGGATGCGTCGGTGACCGAGCTCGCCGCTGCGATCAACGAGGCGCTGGGTAACCTGGGCAAGACGGTCTTTCTCTCGTCGGAGCCGGCGATTCCGCTGCCGAGCGATCAACTGGGCGATATCAAGGCGCTGGTCGCCGACCTGAACGCGGGCAAGGTGGACTGGCTGGTGATCCTGAACGCCAACCCGATCTACGATGCGCCCGCCGACCTCGATTTCCCCACCGCCTTCTACAAGGCCAACATTGCGGTTCATCTGGGCTCGCACGTGGACGAGACCGGGCAGATTGCGAACTGGCATCTTCCCGCGGCGCATTATCTCGAGTACTGGTCAGACGCGCGCGCCTACGACGGCACGGTTTCGATCGTGCAGCCGCTGATCGATCCGCTTTACGGCGGCCACACCGCGCACGACTTCTTCCAGATCCTCCTCGACGATCCCATGGCGAGCGCCTACGACGCGGTGCGCGCGACGCAGAAGGCCAACATCAAGGGCGACTTCGAGACGGGCTGGCGCAAGGCGCTGCATGATGGCTGGATTGCGGATACGGCCTACGCCAAGGGCGGCGCGCCGGGCGCGAAGCTAAGCAAGGCGGTTCCCGCACCCACGCCGAAGGATGCGCTGGAAGTGATCTTTCGGCCCGATCCCACCATCTACGACGGCCGTTTCGTGAACGTGGGCTGGCTGCAGGAGCTGCCCAAGCCGGTGACCAACCTGGCCTGGGACAATGCCGCGCTGGTTTCGGGCGCAACCCTGACCAAGCTCGGTCTCGAGGAGGACGACATCGTCGAGATCAGCGTGGGCAACGGGCGCGTGAAGGCGCCGGTGGTGGTGGCTCCCGGGCATCCGGACAATTCAGTCACGGTCTATCTGGGTTACGGACACGAGTTCGCCGGCCGCGTGGGCTCGGGGCAGGGTTTTAACGCCAGCCTGGTTCGCAATACCTGGGCGCCGCTCTACGCGACCGGCGGCATGCGCAAGCTCGAGGGCAAGTGGGGCGTGGCCATTACCAAGAGCCACTACCAGGATCATCGCGGCGGCAACCTGACCGAGCACGGCAATGAGAACTGGTCGCTCGAGGGGGATGAGGCGCTGGGTCCGCGCGGAATCGTCCGCTACGCGACCCTGGACGAGTTCAAGGCCAATCCGCAGTTCGCCCACGACGGCCTGAGCCACGAGACGCCGAAGTACAACACGACGCTGTTTCCCAACTGGCCGTACGGCGAGGCTTACGCATGGGCCATGTCGATCGACATGAACAGCTGCACCGGCTGCAACGCCTGCATCGTGAGCTGTTATGCCGAGAACAACATTGCCGTAGTGGGCAAGCAGCAAGTGCGCATCGGCCGCGACATGCAGTGGCTGCGCATCGACACCTACTACGAGGGTGACCTGGCGGCGCCGCGGGCGCACTTTCAGCCCATGGCCTGCCAGCACTGCGAGAATGCGCCCTGTGAGCAGGTATGCCCGGTGGGCGCGACCATCCACACGCCCGAGGGCCTCAACATGATGATCTACAACCGCTGCGTGGGCACGCGCTATTGCTCGAACAACTGTCCCTACAAGGTGCGGCGGTTCAACTTCCTGCTCTACTCCGACTACGAGACGCCGAGCCTGGCGCTGATGCGCAATCCGGATGTGACGGTGCGCTCGCGCGGGGTGATGGAGAAGTGCACTTACTGCGTGCAGCGCATCGAAGAGGCGAAGATCGAAGCCGACAAGGAAAACCGGCTGGTGGGCGACGGCGAAATTGTGACCGCGTGCCAGCAGGCCTGCCCGGCCCAGGCCATCACCTTCGGCAACATGAACGACGGGCAGAGCCGCGTGGCCAAGCTTCGCGCCCAGTCGCGCAGCTACCAGGTGATTGCCGATATCAATACGCGCCCGCGGACCACGTATGTGGCCGAAGTCCTGAATCCGAACCCCGAACTCGAAGAATCGCCGGTGGAGATTGCGCCGGCGTAGGGATGAGGGAATAGGGAATAGGGAACGAGGGAATAGAGAACAGAGAAAAGAGAAAAGAGAAAAGAGAAAAGAGAACCAGTACAGGGACTAGGGGCTAGCGACCGCGGGACCAAGAGAGCAAGGGAATAGAGAACAGGGACGAGAGAGCAGAAAGACGGCAGCGAGGGAACAGGAACAGGCGACGATGGCAACCAGCGAATTGAGACCGAAAGATCCCGGCGTCGATCCCGCAACCGGAGAATTCCGGGTCATCGGGCAGGGCCAGACCTTCCGTTCGATCACGGAGAAGATCTCGCGCATCGTGCTCACGCCGCGCACGCCGATGGGCTGGTTCGCGTATTTCACCATTGCCGGCGCGGGAACCACCATGCTGCTGGTGGCGCTGACGTGGCTGTTCCTGAAGGGCGTGGGCATCTGGGCCATTTCGCAGCCGGTGGCCTGGGGCTTTGCCATCATCAACTTCGTCTGGTGGATCGGCATCGGCCACGCGGGAACGCTGATCTCGGCCATCCTTCTTCTCTTCAAGCAGTCGTGGCGCAACGCCATCAGCCGCTTTGCCGAGGCGATGACCATCTTCGCCGTGATCTGCGCGGCCATGTTCCCTGTGATTCACGTGGGCCGTCCGTGGCTGGGATACTGGCTGCTTCCGCTGCCGCTGACCATGGATGTGTGGCCGCAGTTCCGTTCGCCGCTGATGTGGGACACCTTTGCGGTTTCGACCTACGCCACCATCTCCGTGGTCTTCTGGTACGTGGGCATGATTCCGGATCTGGGCACCTTCCGCGATCGCGCCGAATCGAAGCTCGCCAAGTATTTCTACGGGGTGTTGTCGTGGGGTTGGCGCGGCTCGGTGCGCCACTGGATGCAGTATGAGACCGCCTCGCTGCTGCTGGCCGGGTTGGCCACGCCGCTGGTGCTTTCCGTGCATACGGTCATCAGCTTCGATTTCGCCGTAGCCGTGCTGCCCGGCTGGCACACTACCATCTTCCCGCCCTACTTCGTCGCCGGCGCCATTTATTCGGGTTTTGCCATGGTGCTCACCCTGGCCATTCCGCTGCGCAAGTACTACCACCTGGAGCAGCTGGTGACCGAGCGCCACATCGACAACATGGGCAAGCTGATGCTGACCACGGGGTTCATCGTGGCTTACGGCTATGGCATGGAAGCCTTCATGGCCTGGTATTCGGCCGACCACTGGGAGGCATTCACGTTCTGGAACCGCGCCTTCGGTCCGATGGGCTGGTCGTACTGGGTGCTGATTACCTGCAACCTGGCCATTCCGCTGACCACGCTGTGGTCGCGCAAGCTGCGCACCAACATCGCGTTCATGTTCGTGCTCTCGATCGTCGTGAACACGGGCATGTGGTTCGAGCGATTCGTCATCATCGTGACCAGCCTGACCCGCGATTTTCTGCCCTCGGCCTGGGGCACCTACCGGGCGACGAAGTGGGACTACATGACCTTCTTCGGCACGGTATCGTTTTTCCTGTTCCTGTTCCTGCTGTTTGTCCGCTTCCTGCCCATGATTCCCATGAACGAAATCCGCCTGCTGCTGCCGCAGGCCAAGGTCAAGCCCAAGGTGACGGCGGGGGCAGGTGACTGATGCAGTTCTTCAACGGACGCAAGTCGAAACCGAGTACGTCGAGTGTCGCTTTCCTTGAGAAAACGACACCTTCCATGATGCTTGCAGGGGCAAGTGAATTGGAGGAGCTGCGCTGATATGCCCGCACGCGAAGGAATCTATGGACTGCTGGCTGAATTCGAGACGCCTGGCGACCTGGTGCGCGCCGCGCAGCGGTCGTACCAGGATGGTTGGCGGCGCATGGACTGTTATACCCCGTATCCGGTGGAAGAGGCGGCCGAGGCCATCGGCTTCCATCGCAACAAGGTTCCGCTGGTTTGTTTGCTGGGCGGCCTGATCGGCGGGGCAGCCATGTTCGGGCTGGAGACCTGGATCTCTGTGATTGCGTTCCCCATCAATGTGGCCGGCCGGCCCACCTATTCGTGGCCGGCGTTCCTCGTTCCCGCCTACGAGTGGACGATCTTGTGGGCCGGGCTTTCGGCTGCCTTCGGCATGCTGGCGCTGTGCGGCCTGCCGACGCTCTATCACCCGCTCTTTAACGCGCCCAACTTCCGCGACGGAGCGACCACGGACAAGTTCTTCCTGTGCCTGGAAGCGCTCGATCCCAAGTTCGATATGGCGGAGGCGAAGGCGTATCTGGAGACATTCCAGCCGGTTTCCGTGGTGGAGGTGGAGTACTGATGCGCCTCCTCGAAAGCAGGGAACAAGGGAACAAGGGAAAAAGGGAACGAGCGGCCCGGCGGCTGATCGCTGCCGGCAGCCTCGCCGCGCTTGTTTGCGTTGCCGGCTGCCGGCAGGATATGCAGAATCAGCCGAAGATGATTCCGCAGCGGGGATCGAGCTTCTTTGCCGATGGGCGCGGCGCCCGCCCGCAGGTGGTGAATACGGTGGCGCGCGGGCAACTGCACCAGGACACCTACTTCTATACCGGCCTGGTGGAAGGCGCGAACGGCTACCGCGAGGAGCAGGACCTGATGCCCTTTCCGGTCACCATGGAGGTGCTGCTGCGCGGCCAGGAGCGCTTCAACATCTACTGCACGCCCTGTCACTCGCGCGTGGGCAACGGCCTGGGAGAGATTGTGGACCGGGGCTACAAGCCGGCCGCCAACCTGAACGACCAGGTGCGGCGCGCGCAGCCGATTTCGCACTATTTCTGGGTGATGACCCATGGCTACGGCGCCATGCCGGACTATTCCGCGCAGCTTACGCCCGCCGATCGCTGGGCGGTTGCGGCCTACATCCGCGCCTTGCAGCTGAGTCAGGCGGCACCGGCGAGCGATGTGCCTTCGGGCGTGGCCATCCGGAGCCTGAAGAGCATTGCCGAAGAGGAGGGACACCCCGACTACGCGCAGCCCTGGGCGCTGCCGGAGACGGCGGTCGAGGCCTACAAGCCGGTGGTTAGCGAAGGCACGCCGGCCATGGCTCCGGGCTTTCCGGCGGATCCCAAAATTTCGATTCCCGCAAGCAAACCGGCCGCGCAGGCCGCGCATTAAGGACTGGAACGGAATGGCTCACGACGCACATGGCAAAAGCCTCCCCGCCGACCTCGGGGCGCCGGCCTTTGTGGACGGCTGGAGAAACCGCGCGCTCCTGACCGGAGTGATCTTCCTGGGCGTTGCGGTGGTTCTGGCGCTGATGGGCCAATCGCTCGACCCGGAGCATCTGGGCTGGGATCATTTTCTGCGCGCCTGGGTGCTGGGCCTGATGCTGACCTTCGGCTTTGCGGTGGGCGGGCAGGCCCTGCTGATGGTGCAGTACTGCTCCGGCGGCAAGTGGGGATTGCTGCTGCGCCGGCCGCTCGAGGCCATGAGCCGCACGCTGCTTCTGGTGGTTATCTACTGGGTGGTGCCGGTGGTCTTCATGAAACGGCTCTACCTGTGGGCGCGCTACAGCGATGCGCCGGCGGCGCTCAAGGCCGGCTTGATTACGGAGGAGCAGGCGCACTGCATCGAGTTCAAGCACGTCATGCTCAACCCGGCCAACTACATCTATGCGGGGCTGGTCTGCTTCGCCATCTGGGCGTTTTACGCCTGGCGGCTGAACGCCCTGAGCGCGCAGCGCGATGCCGACGGCCCGGAGAGAACGCCCTACTGGATCAAGAAATTTGAAAACCTGTCCGGCCCCGGCCTCCTGGTTTACGCGCTGACCATGACGGCCATGTCGATTTACTGGGTGATGTCCATGGACGTGACCTGGTTCTCGACCGTATACGGATTGCTCTACCTTGTCGAGCAGGGCTTCCAGGTGCTGGCATTCGCCATTATCGTGGCCATTGCCCTTTCCAAGGCGGAGCCGTTCAAGACCATCCTGCGCCAGACCGAACAGCACGACCTGGGCAAGATGGTGTTTGCCTTCGTCATGCTGAATATCTATCTGAACTTCGGGCAATTCCTCATCATCTGGTCCGGCAACCTGCCCAACGAGATCAACTGGTACCTCGACCGCATCCGCGGGAACTGGGGCATCATTATCACGCTGGATTTCATCTTCCACTGGCTGATTCCGTTCTCCATGCTGCTTTCGCGCGACATCAAGCGCAACAAGAAGCGGCTGACGCGCGTGTGCCAGTTCATCATTTTCGCGGTGGCGTTCAACCAGTTCTGGATGATCGAGCCGAACTTCAAGGACGCGGCGCGCAACCTGTACTTCAGCTGGGGAATTCTGGAGTACGCGGCCGTGCCGGTGGCCATGACAGCCTTCTGGGTAGCGTTCTTCTGCACCCGGCTCAAAGGACGCCCGCTGGTTCAAGTGAACGATCCGCACCTCAAGGAGATTCTGGAGCCTGAACATGCCCACGCATAACGAACACGAACCGGAAGGCCGCAAGAAGGAAGAGATCGACGCGTCTCTGGGCTACGAGCAGACGGACGTCAAGGTCACGGGCATCCTGGTGTTCCTGGTGGCGATGGGCATCTTTGTGGTGGTGACGGCGGTGACCTGCTACGGGATCGGCAAGCTGCTGAACGCGCACATGAACAGGGAAGACGGGCCCAACAACCGGTGGACGAAGACGGTGGACATACGCCAGCTGGGCGATATGCCCTCCAACCCGGAGATCCAGAACAAGATGGCGCAGATCACCGAGAGCTTTCCCACGCCGCGGGTGCAACTGGACAACGGCGACCAGGACGTGGCCGACCTGCACGCGCGGGAGGACATCCTGCTCGACCACTACACCTGGGTGGATCAGTCGAAGGGAACCGTGAGGATCCCCATCGAACAGGCAATGGAAATCATTGCGCAGAAGGGATTGCCGGTGGCGCCGGCGGTGCAGACGCAGCCGCCCATGACCGGCGATAGCCGGCCGGTGGTGACCATGCCGCTGACGGACGGGTTTGCGCGGACTTCGTTCGAGCAGGAAGAGGCGGCAGAGCAGGCGGCGAAGGGAACGCAGTAGCCTTCTCGCGGACGAGGCGGGAAGCCAAAGCAGGAATTTGGGGAAATGCGGAACAGAAGCACAATCCGGAAGTGCCGGGCGAGCGCGGGATGGGCCGCGGTCGGCGCGCTGACGGTCAGCCTGGCGGCGGGGACAGTTTCGCTGTTCGGCCAGGTCTCGAGCTACGGCGACAAGTCGGAGGGCCCGGCCAACACCGAGCCCTCGGTGTTGAACGGCGTGGGCATCGATCAGCACCTGAACACGCAGTTGCCGCTCAACCTGGTGTTCACGGATGACAGCGGCAGGCAGGTTCCGCTGAGCACCTATTTCGGCAAGAAGCCGGCGATCCTGGCGCTGGTCTACTACCAGTGCCCCATGCTCTGCTCAGAAGAGCTGGACGGCCTTACCAGCGCGCTCGAGATGGTGAGCTTTGTTCCCGGCAAGGACTTCAACATCATCGTGGCCAGCATCGATCCCACGGAAGGCACGGCCCTGGCGGCGGCCAGGAAGCAGACGTACCTGAAACGGTATGGCCATCCCGAGACCGCGAACGGCTGGCATTTCCTGACCGGGACGCAGCCCAATATCGATGCTTTGACGCGCGCCGTGGGCTTCCGCTACGTGAAGATACCGGGGCCCGACGGAAAGCTGACGCAGTTTGCGCACGCCAGCTCGATCCAGATTGTGACCCCGGAGGGCAAGCTGGCGCAGTATTACATGGGCGTCGAATACTCGCCCAAGGATCTGCTGCTGGGCCTGGACGAGGCGTCGTCGAACCGCATCGGCTCGCCGGTGGTCAACATTCTCACGTACTGCTACCACTACGATCCCAGCACCAACACGCATTCGCTGATTGTGGCGCGGGTGGTGCAGCTTGGCGGGCTTATCACCATGGTGATTCTGGGAGGATTCATGACCGTGATGTTCCGCCGCGACTACCTGCAGGAGCACGCGGCCGGGACGGAAAAAGCACGAGGCAGGGAAAAGGTGAACGGATAAAGGAATGAGCCATATCAGCCCAGTACTCTGGCAATTTCTCGTCAAGTGGTTGACGAATTTCTCGCTGTTTCCGCCCGAAGCGTCCAAGGTGGCGCCGGAGATGGATGCGCTCTATTTCTTCATGGTGCTGATCAGCCTGGTGGGGCTGACGGTGGTCATTCTGCTGATCGTCAGCTTTTCCATTCTCTATAACAAGAAGCGCCATCCGGTGGCGACGCAGATCGAGGGCTCGACGCTGCTTGAAGCCACCTGGACCATTATTCCGCTGGGCCTGTTTCTGATTACGTTTGTCTGGGGCGCGCTGCTCTACTTCCGCATCTATACGCCGCCGGCCAACGCCATGAACATCTACGTGGTGGGCAAGCAGTGGATGTGGAAGATCGAGCATCCCGGCGGCCAGCATGAGATCGATGCACTCCATGTGCCCACGGGCCGGGCAGTGCAGTTGACGCTCATTTCGCAGGATGTGTTTCACAGCTTTTCCATTCCTGCGTTCCGCGTGAAGCGCGAGGCCATCCCCGGCCGGTATACCACGGTGTGGTTCGAGGCCACCAAGCCGGGTACCTATCATCTGTTCTGCACGCAATACTGCGGCACCAACCACTCGCAGATGATCGGCGACGTGGTGGTGATGACGCCGGACGACTTCAGGAAGTGGCTGCAAGGCTCGACCAGCGGCAATTCGCTGGCGCAGGACGGAGAACGGCTGTTTGCCAGCCTGAGCTGCAATGCCTGCCACAATCCGCGTCCCGATTCGCGCGGTCCCAACCTGGTGGGGGTCTACGGGTCGCACCTCACGCTGGCCAACGGGCAAACCATCACGGTGGACGACGCCTACCTGCGCCAGGCGATCCTGGATCCCTCAGAGCACGTCACCCAGGGTTATGCGCCGATCATGCCCACCTATCAAGGCCAGATCAGCGAGGAAGGAGTCTTCGCGCTGGTGGAATATCTGAAGCATCTCGACTCCGATTATCGTATTCAACAAACACTGAACACCACCGTGCTGCCCGCCGACAACGAGGGCAGACCGGCGCCGGGAACAAAAACGCCGAGCGCGCCGGGGGAGGTTAAACAATGAGCGCCGCCACGATTGTGACTCTTCCGGACCAGGCCACAGCGCGGATCCCGAAGATGAACTTCCTGACCAAGGAAAATGGTCTGCTGAGCTGGCTGCTGACCGGGGACCATAAGCGCATCGCCACGCTTTACCTGATTTCGATTACGTTCTTCTTCTTTATCGGCGGGGCCCTGGCCGGGCTCATCCGCCTGGAACTGCTCACCCCGCAAAGCGACCTGGTGGCAGCCGACACCTATAACAAGCTCTTTTCCATGCACGGCCTCATCATGGTTTTCTTCTTTCTGGTGCCCAGCGTGCCGGCCACCATTGGAAACTTTCTCATGCCCATGATGGTGGGGGCCAAGGACCTGGCGCTGCCCAAGATCAACCTGCTCAGCTGGTACCTCTACGTGATCGCCGGCATCATGATGCTCTACACCATGTGCGTAGGCGGGGTGGATACCGGCTGGACCTTCACCACTCCGCTGTCCACGCACTATCTCAACACCCACGTGGTGTCGGCGGGCCTCTCGGTATTCGTGGCCGGATTCAGCTCCATCTTTACCGGGCTGAACTTCATCGTGACCATCCACAAGATGCGCTGCCCGGGCATGACCTGGTTCCGGCTGCCCTTGTTTGTGTGGTCGAATTATGCCGCGTCGATCCTGATGGTGCTGGGCACGCCGGTGCTGGCCATCACGCTGGTGCTGGTCGTTCTGGAGCGCACGGTGCACATCGGCGTCTTCGATCCGGCTTACGGCGGCGATCCGCTCCTGTTCCAGCACCTGTTCTGGTTCTATTCGCACCCGGCCGTCTACATCATGATCCTGCCCGGATTCGGCGTGATCTCCGAGGTGGTTTCCACCTTCAGCCGCAAGCGCGTCTTCGGTTATACGGCGGTGGCGTTTTCTTCGGTGGCCATTGCGGTTTTCGGCTTCTTCGTCTGGGCTCACCACATGTTCATCATGGGCATCTCCAACTATTCGGCGCTGGTGTTCTCGCTGCTGACCATGCTGGTTGCGGTGCCCTCGGCCATCAAGATCTACAACTGGGCCTTCACGCTCTATAAAGGCTCCATCACCTTTGAGACGCCGATGCTCTACGCCTTTGGCTTCATGGGCCTGTTCACCATCGGCGGGCTCACCGGCGTCTTTCTGGGCGCCACGGGAACCGACATTCACCTTACCGAGACTTACTTTGTGGTGGCCCACTTCCATTTCGTGATGGTGGGCGGCATGCTGATGTCGTTTCTGGCGGGAATTCACTTCTGGTGGCCGAAATGGACGGGGCGCATGTACCCGGAGAAGATTTCGCAATTGGCCGCCCTGACCACCTTCATCGGCTTCAATCTCACCTTTTTCCCGCAGTTCATCCTGGGCACCCTGGGCATGCCGCGGCGCTACGCGGCCTACCCGCCCGAGTTCCAGGTGCTCAACGTGTTCTCCACGGCCGGGGCCACGGTGCTCGGCATCGGATACATGCTGCCCATTCTCTATCTGACGTGGAGCCTCAAATACGGCGAGATTGCCGGGGACAACCCCTGGCAGGCCACGGGACTGGAGTGGCAGACGCAATCGCCTCCGCTGACCGAGAACTTCGTTGAGATTCCCATCATGGATCACGAAGCCTACGATTACGAGTGGCTGGAACGCATGCAACGGAAAGAGGTAGCCAGTGTCTGATAGCACGGCGATTGCGCAGGGCGCAACGGCGGACGCCGCCCATCCGCAGCATGGCGAGCACCCGCCCTACCAGCGCCATCACTTCGAGACCGTCGACCAGCAGTTCGACGCCACGAACTTCGCCATGTGGCTCTTCCTGCTCACCGAAGTCATGTTCTTCGGCGGGCTTTTCACGGCTTACCTGATCATGCGCAACTGGTACTACAGAGCTTTCGTAGAAGGCTCGCACCAGTTGAGCATCCTCTGGGGCACGGCGAACACGACCGTCCTCATTATTTCCAGCTTCACCATGGCCATGGCGGTGTGGTCCGCCCAGATGCGGCGCAAGCGCTCGCTGCTGGTCTTCCTCGGGCTCACCTTCGTTCTCGGCATCGCCTTTCTCGGCATCAAGGGCATCGAGTGGCACGAGAAATGGGTAAAGCACCACGTCCCCGGGATTCATGATTACAGCGAGCAGGCCTTCCTCAATCCCGCCTCCGACCCGGAAGTCTACAAGGAGTATCACGACAAGCCCTTATCTCCGGCGATGGCGCAGAAGACGGAAGAGTATTTCTTCCTCTACTTCGCCATGACCGGCATGCACGCGCTGCACATGGTGATCGGCATCGGGCTGCTGGTCTACATCTTCATCCGCGCGCGAACCGGCGCGTACACGAACGGGCATTTCACCTTCGTCGAGAATTTCGGGCTTTACTGGCACTTTGTGGATATCATCTGGATTTTCCTGTACCCGTTGCTTTACCTGATCAGCAGATATTGAAGGGAGGACCGCATGAGCGAACCGAGCCAACACCACGGGCAAGGGAACGGCGACCAGCATCATGGCGACCAGCATCACATTGTCAGCCCTGGAATCTACGCCGCGATTCTTCTGGCCCTTCTTGTGGCCACGGCCACGACCTGCGGGATGTCGTATATCGACCTGGGGGAATGGCACATCGCCGCGGGCATCACCCTTTTCTGGAACCCGGTGGTGGCGTTGGCTATCGCCTGCACCAAGATGACCCTGGTGGTGCTGTTTTTCATGCACATCAAGTACTCGACCAAACTGACCAAGCTGACCGTAATCGCAGGATTTTTCATCTTCATGGGACTGATCAGCATGACGCTCTCCGATTACGTGAGCCGCGCCTGGGGACGGTGGTAAAGGCAGGGAGCAGGGAATAGGGAGTAGGGAGTAGTGAACAGGGAACGGGCCGCCGAAGGGCGGCCTTTTCGTTGGCCATCGAATTCTAGTTTGCCTCGCGGAGGCTCAGGTTTGCCAGTTCAGTCTCCGAGAAATCAAAGAGCAGACGAGCGAGATTTCGGAGTCCCTTCTCGATCGCGAGAACGCCGAGAATCGCGCAGCAGAGATCCGCGTCCTCTGTGCGCTTGAGCTCTGAATATCCTCGTTCAGCAAGCGCACTGATTGCTGCAAAGTACTCTTCCCTCAGCCATTCGGGTACGTCAGGATTTTCGCCTTTGCTCCGCGCAAGCTCGATGACCGCGATCATGGCGTAAGCATTCCCATCCGGGACGCCACGATCGCAATAGCTTCTGACAATCTCTGGAATTGCAGCGAATGAGGCCTCGCCCACGTCGCCCTGGTGATGCAGCTCGTCCCAGAGGGCCGCCCAAGCTGCCTTCGTATCGCTACCCGTGCGAAGAAGTTGCAAGAGAGGGCGAGGATCGAATTTAATGCGGTACCCGCCCATCATTTCAGCCCATCGGGGATCGTCGAAGCTCAGCATGCGAGCAGGTTAGCATGGGCATAGAGATTCTCATGCCAGTTAACGCCGGCATTCCCGAAGAGCTTGCGCGCCTGGCTGAAGATCCCCGCGTGCTCGTCCGCCGGGGCGGCGCACTGCGCAGGGACGGCAGCGCGATTGTCTACTGGATGCAGCGCGCCGTGCGCGTCCGCGACAATCCCGCGCTCGATGTCGCCATCCGGGCTGCCAACGAGCTGTGCGTTCCACCGGTCATCTACTTCGGGGTCATTTCCAACTATCCCCACGCCAACCTGCGGCATTACCACTTCCTTCAGCAGGGGCTGCGCGACGTGGCGGAAGAAGCGGCGGCGCTCGAAGTCGAATTCGTCGTGCGCCGCGCGCCGGCCACCCTTGAGGCGTTCCTTGAAGAGGTGCGGGCGGCGCTGCTCATCGGCGACGAAAACCCATGCCGGGAGCCGGAACGCTGGCGCCAGGTGCTGGCCAAACGGCTCAAAATTCCTTACTGGACCGTCGACGCGGACGTGGTGGCGCCCTCGCGTGTCTTCGGCCGCAGCTTTGCGCTGCTGCATCACTTCCGGCCGCACCTCCGGGCCGAATTGCCGAAGTACCTGCCCGATTCGCCGCCGGAGAGGGTGCATCCGAACTTTCGCTTGCGCAAGAAAATGGAGCGCTTCTCGCTGGCCCGGGACATCACGGCGGGATTCGATGCGCTCGACCGCACCGTCAGGCCCGTCGACAGCTTCACCGGCGGAACGCACGCCGCGCTCAGGCTGCTCGATGAGTTTACGGGCGGAAAACTCGCCGATTACGACCGGGCGCGCAACCATCCGGAGACCGACGGCACCAGCCGGCTCTCGCCCTATCTGCACTTCGGCAACATCGCGCCGGCCGCCATCGCCGCCGCGGTGAAGAGGGCCGCGCAAGAAAAGAAGATCGCTTCGGCCAGCGTCGACCGCTTTCTCGAGCAACTCATCGGATGGCGCGAGCTGGCCGTGCTCTTCGTGCGCCATGAGCCGGATTACGACAACTGGCAGTGCGCGGCGCCGTGGGCGCGCAAGACCCTGCTCGAGCATGCCGGCGATCCGCGGCCGTACCGGTACGGCTTTGCGCAACTGGAGCGCGCGGAAACGCATGACGATTTATGGAATGCGGCGCAGCGGCAGATGGTGGATACCGGATGGATGCACAACACCCTGCGCATGTACTGGGCGAAGAAGATCCTGGAGTGGGCGCCCGTCCCGGCGACAGCCTTTGACTGGGCGGTGATCCTCAACGACCGCTACGAGCTCGACGGCCGCGACCCGAACGGCTACGCCGGCATTGCCTGGGCCATTGCGGGCCGCCTGGACCGTCCCTGGTTCAACCGGCCCGTCTTCGGCCTGATACGGCCCATGACCGGCGCCTCGATGCGGAGGAAATTCGATACGGAAGCCTACATCCGGCAGCAGGGCGGCGCGGAGGAGGGTAGATCCGCGGGGACGGGAATTGGTTTAAAAAGATTCTTATTTTGTAAATCCCGGACCGTCCTATAATGGGTCACAATTTCAATCCCGGAAACTCATCCCTCTCTTTTGGCGAAATCCAATCGATTCCGCGGCCATCCCCATTGGAAGATTTTCATGATCGATTTTCATGAACGGGGAAGGCCGGTCTCGGGATGCGGACGCTGGCGTCCATCGCCGCAAGCACTTCGGTCGCGAGCGGACAGGTGCGGGTCCAACGCCGCTTGCGCCGGCGAAGCGTATCGGTAGTCTTCCGCCTCACTTTGGTTCTGACCGCAGCGGCGCTCGTGCCGGCTTCCTCGCGAATGGCGGTGTGGGCGCAGGCAGCGCCCTCCGCGGCTCAGCCGGCGCCGGTCGGCAGGCAGGCCGCAATTCCGCCGCGCGTGGCCGCGGCGCGCCGGTTCCTGGCGGAGCGTGGCTGGAGGCCGGAGCAGCGGCTGGCGATGCGGCGCTTCTCAACCCGGCCGCAGGGCACGGCGCCACTTGCGCAGGCCGGCGGCACGGCGGCTGGAACGGCGACCTGGCAACCTCTGGGTCCTGCAGCGGTGCTTACGCCGAACTACGGCCTCGTGACCGGGCGCGTGGCCGCGCTGGCGCTCGATCCCTCGGATGCAACCGGCAATCATCTCTTCGTGGGGACGACGGGCGGCGGGGTGTGGGCGGCAAGCAATGCCGCGGCGGCGGATCCCTCCGCGATTGTCTTCACCCCGCTTACCGATGCGGTGGGAGCGTTGAGCGGCGCCTATGACGCTTCCATCAGCGTGGGCGCGCTCACGGTGCAACCCGGCGGCACAGGCGTAGTTCTGGCCGGCACGGGCGATCCCAACGACGTTCTCGACTCCTACTACGGCGCCGGCATTCTGCGCTCGGCCGACGGCGGCGCCACCTGGACGCTGATCCAGGAGACCCACGATGCAGAGGACGGTCTGGGCGGGCAGGATTTCAGCTTTGTCGGCGAGGGTTTCGCGGGGTTCGCGTGGAGCACGGCGAGCCCGTCGACGGTGGTGGCCGCGGTTTCGCAAGCCTACGAAGGAACGCTGGTGGATGCGGACCAGTCCAACTTGAGCTACGAGGGGCTTTACTACTCCACCGACAGCGGCGCCACGTGGCACCTGGCGACCATTACCGATGGCAGCGGGGAAGATGTGCAGGGGCCCCTCGATGCGTTCGCCGAGCCGGACGGAAATGCGGCCACGGCTGTGGTGTGGAATCCGGTGCGGCAGGTTTTTGTGGCCGCGGTGCGCTACCACGGGTACTATTCTTCGCCCGACGGCGTGACCTGGACGCGTCTTGCGGCGCAACCTGGCGCCGGCCTGAGCGCGCAGCTTTGCCCCCACAACCTGGGCATCACCGGATCGATCGCGTGCTCGATTTTTCGAGGCGCGCTGGCGGTCAATCCCGTCACCGGCGATACCTTTGCCTGGACGGTGGACGGAAACAACCAGGACCAGGGATTGTGGCAGGACGAGTGCGATCTGAGCGGGAGCGCGTGCGGCAACGCGGCCATCAGCTTTGAGCAGCAGTGGAGCACGGCGGCGCTCGAAGCGAGCACGCTGGAGGGACCGGCGACGATTGCCGACGGCAATTACAACCTTGCGCTGGCGGCCATTCCTTCCGAGCAGGACACACTGCTGCTGGCCGGCGACAACGATCTGTGGAAGTGCAGCCTGGCCGCGGGCTGCGCGTGGCGCAACACCACCAACGCGGCCACGTGCATGAGCGCGCAGGTAGGCCCGTTCCAGCATGCGCTGGCGTGGAATGCGGCCAATCCGCTCGAGATTTTCCTGGGCAACGACAGCGGGCTGTGGCGCTCGCTCGACGCGATCGGCGAAACCGGCCAGCCGTGCGCACCCACGGACTCTGCGCACTTTGAGAACCTGAATGGCAGTCTTGGCTCGCTGGCTGAGGTGGTAAGCCTTTCTGCCGTGCCGAACACGCCATACGCGATGATGGCCGGTCTGGGCGTGAATGGAACGGCGGGCGTGAAGAGCGCGACCGCGACAGCCGATTGGCCGCAAATCCTCAGCGGCTACGGAGGCCCGGTCGCGATCGACCCAAACAACAGCAACAACTGGTATGTCAACGATCAACCCGGCGTGGCGATCTACCTGTGCTCGCAAACGGCTGCGTGCACGTCGTCCGACTTTGGCACGAGCCCGGTGGTGACCGATGCGGACGTGAACCTGCCGGAAGGCGAGATGCCCGTGCCCGCGCCGTTCCTGGTCGATCCTCTCGACTCCACACAGTTGCTCATCGGAACCTGCCAGCTGTGGCGCGGGCCGGCGAATGGCGTGGGCTGGAGCGCGAGCAACGCGGTGACGCCGATTCTGGACAGCGGCGCAATCAACGCGCAATGCAGCGGCGATGCGCTGATCCGGTCCATCTTTGCGCTGCCGCTTGCGGGCGGCGGTGAAATCATTTACCTCGGCATGTACGGTTCGGCCGACTTTGGCGCGAATCTGCCCGGCCATGTTCTGAGCGTTCTCATCAACCCTTCCAGCGGCGCGGCCCCGGTGGTAACCGATCTGACCCTCAACCCGGTGGTCAATGCAGAGCAGACGCTGAACTACTACGGACTGGATATTTCAAGCGTCTATGCCGATGCGCACGATGCGACCGGCAACACCGTGTACGTCACGGTGGAGGGCTTTGCCACTCCGGGCGAGGATGTGCAGACCGTTTATCAATCGACCGACGGCGGCGCGCACTGGACCGACATTACGGCGAACCTTCCCGCCGCGCCGGCAAACAGCGTGGTCGTCGATCCGGCAAATGCCGCCGTGGTGTACGTGGCCACGGACCAGGGGGTTTATTTCACGGCGGATGTGTCGAGCTGCGCGCAGGCGCCGTACGTCTGCTGGTCGCCGTTCGGGACCGGGCTGCCGGAAGCGCCGGCGGTTGCGCTCAGCGCGGCGCCGGCTGGCGCACCGGCGCAGGTGCTCGTGGCCGCGACTTACGGACGCGGAATCTGGCAGACGCCGTTGTGGAGCGCGGGCACGGGTCTCACGACGGCAACGGCCACGCCCGCTTCGCTCACGTTCTCGAGCCAGACGGCGGGAACGGCAAGCGCGGCGCAGACCGTAATTGTTGAGAACACCGGCGCTTTTGCGCTTGCGCCCACGTCGATTTCGGTAACGGGAAGCTTCAGCGAGATCGACAACTGTTCTGGTGCCACTGTGCCTGTGAATTCGAGCTGCGCGATCCAGGTTGCGTTTGTGCCGGAAACGACGGGCGCGCAATCGGGCCAGGTCGTGATTGACGCCAACGTCTACGGAGGGCAGATTACGGTTGACCTGAATGGGACCGCAACGGCTGCGGGCGTAGTGAGCTTGAGCCCGGATGAAGTCAATTTCAGTCCCGAGGCCGTGGGGGCAACTTCTGCGCCGCTTGCGGTCGCGGTCGCGAACAACAGCGCTTCGGCGGTGTCGATCAGCGGCATCGCGGTCACCGCGCCCTTTGTGCTGGCCGGCAACGCGTGCGGGACCGTCGCGCTGGCCGCCAACGCCGATTGCCAGATTCAGGTCGAGTTCGCGCCTACGCAGGCCGGACCGGCGACGGGAACGCTCACGCTGACCGATGGCTCAGGCACGCAGACGGTGGAGCTGACCGGCGTAGGACTCACCGGGCCCACGGACACGCTCAGCGCGACCTCGCTCACGTTTCCCACGACGGCGACGGGACAGTTGTCGGCGGCGCAGCCGGTGACGCTGACCAACTCCGGCGGCCAGCCGCTCGAGTCGATCGCGATTTCCGCCAGCAGCGGTTTCACCCTCACGAATGGCTGCACCACGCAACTGGGCGCGAATGCGTCCTGCACCATTCAAGTCCAGTTCGCGCCCACGCAGATCGGCAGCGTGAGCGGCACGCTCACAGTGACGGACGCGCTGCGCGCGCAGACCGTGTCGCTTTCAGGGACCGGCGCCGCGCCGGCGGCGATCAGCGTAAGCCCGTCGAGCCTGACCTTCTTGAACCAGCAGCCCGGGGTTGCCAGCGCGCCGCAAACGGTAACGGTAAGCAACAGCGGCGGCGTCGCCATGGCGAATGTGGGCGCTGCGATCACAGGTCCAGCCGCGGCGAGTTATTCGATCGCCGGCACAACCTGCGGCGCCACGTTGAATGCGCAGGGCAGTTGTACGATCCAGATTGTCTTTACTCCGGCCGGCGCGGGACCGATTGCGGCGACGCTCGCGATCTCTTCGTCGACGCCGGGCGTGACCGCGGTCTCCGTGCCGCTGAACGGCGCGGGCCAGCTGGCAACGGGACTCACGGCCAGTCCCGCGCAGGTTGCGTTCCCCAATCCCGTAGGGGTGGGGCAAGCGAGCGCAGCGCAGACGGTGACGATCACCAACGCCACCGGTTATTCGATCGCCTCGCTCACCCTTGCCGCGAGCGCTCCCTTCACGCTCTCCGCGAACACCTGCACGGGCGCGCTGGCCGCGGGCGCAAGCTGCAGCGCAGCCGTTGCTTTTGCGCCCACGGTCACGGGAGCGGCCTCGGGAGCGTTGACCATTACGTCCTCAGCAGTAGCGGCTACGGCCGCGGTTGCCCTTTCGGGAACTGGCTTCAACTTCACCGTCGCTTCCTCCGGGGCGGGCAGCCTCACCGTGGCCAGCGGCCAGACCGCGGATTTTCCCCTGGTGATTTCTCCCAGCGGAGCGCAGATCGCGTTCGGCTTTGCCTGCGGCGCGCTGCCGGCAAACGCAAGCTGCAGTTTTAATCCGAGCACCGAGACTCTCAACTCAGGCGTGCAGGGCAATGTGACCGTAGAGATTGCGACCGGCGAAGGGACTACGGCCGCGCGCAATGAGCGTTGGGGCGCTCTGCCCCTGGTGTGCGGATTGCTTCTGCTGCCGCTGGCGCTGGCAAGCCGGCGAAAGGTATTTCTTGCTGCGCTGCTGCTGGTGCTGCTGGCAGGCGGAGTTTCGAGCTGCACAACTTCGAGCGGCGGCACCGGCGGAACTCCACCGGACGCGCAAGGCAGTGCGCATACGCCGCCGGGAACCTACACCATTCCGGTCACGATTACCGCGGACGGGGCTTCGCAGGCAATCGATCTGACCTTGACGGTGGACTGAGGTTGACCGTGGACTGAAACGCACGCTTCGGCCGCTTCGCGCGCCCCTGCGCGCGGTCTATACTTGAGATTCGGAATGCACTGAAAAAGCCGCGGCCGGCGCACGCCGGCGCGAGCGGAAACGCGAAACAATGGCGGAAAAAGTTACCGTGGAAGACGTGGAGCGCGTAGCGGAGCTGGCGCATCTGAAGCTTGCGCCGGAAGAGATCCCGCGCATGCGGAAGGACCTGAACGCCATTCTCGATTACGTGGAGGAACTCAATGAGCTCGATACATCCCGTGTGACGCCGCTCGAGCAGGTGAGCGAACTGGGCGATTTCTCGAGCGAGCTGCGGCCGGATGCGCTGGTTCCTTCACTCGATCGCGCCGAGGTGATGCGCGAGGCGCCTGAATCCGACGGAAATTTCTTCAAGGTGCCCAAGGTGATTGAGAGATAGGGGAGACAGGGAACGAGGGACCAAGCGAACGAGGGACCAAGGGACCAAGGGAATAGGAAGACGCTCACGCGGGCAGCGGGAGAAAGTGCGGGGTAGCGATTGGCGAGCGAGGCGATGACTGCGGCGACCTATGTTGAGAAGCCGAGGCAAATTGCCGCTCTGCGCGCGGAGATTGCCGAGAGACGCACGAAGGCGTCGGATGTGGCGCTGGAGTATTACGGGCGCATCGAGAGAAAGAATCCGTACCTGAATGCTTTCCTGAGCCTGACCCGGGAGCGCGCTCTTGCGCAGGCGGAGCGCATCGACGCGCTGGCAGCGAAGGGCGACCCTTTGCCTCCGCTCGCCGGAATTCCTGTCGCCATCAAAGACGTGCTGGTGATGAAGGGCGCGCCTTCCACCGCGGGATCGAAGATCCTTCAGGGATATCGGCCTCCTTATGACGCGACGGCGGTCGAGCGGCTCGAGGCGGCCGGCGCGGTTCTGCTGGGCAAGACCAATTGCGATGAGTTTGCCATGGGCTCGTCGAACGAAAACTCCGCGTACGGGCCGGTGCGCAACCCGGCGGATACGGAGCGCGTTCCCGGCGGCTCGAGCGGCGGCTCGGCCGCGGCGGTTGCGGCCAACCTGGCCGTGGCTGCGCTGGGAACCGATACCGGCGGCTCGATCCGGCAGCCGGCCAGTTTTTGCGGAGTGGTGGGCGTGCTGCCCTCTTATGGCCGCGTTTCGCGCTATGGATTGATCGCCTTTGCCTCTTCGCTCGATCGCGTGGGGCCGTTTGCCGGAAATGTGCGCGACGCGGCCACGGTCCTGGGCGTGATTGCCGGGCACGATCCGTGCGACGCCACCAGCGTTCGCGCACCGGTAGAGGATTACGCGGCTGCGTGCGACCAACCTGTGGAAGGCCTGCGCATCGGCGTACCGGCCGAGTATTTCGCCGAAGGTCTTGACGAGGAGGTGCGTGCAGCCATCGAGCGGGGCATCGCGGCGCTCAAAGAAGCCGGATGCCAAGTGAAGCCGGTGCATCTGCCGCGCACGAAGTACGCAGTACCGGCCTATTATCTGATCGCCACGGCGGAGGCGAGCGCCAACCTGGCGCGCTTTGACGGCGTGCGCTACGGCTACCGGTCGCCGGAGTCGGAGACGCTGGCCAATATGTACAGCCACTCGCGCGACCAGGGTTTCGGCGCCGAGGTCAAGCGGCGCATTCTGCTCGGCACGTACGCGCTTTCTGCCGGCTACTACGAGGCCTATTACCGCAAGGCGCAGCAGGTGCGAAGGATTTTGGCCGAGGAGTTTCTGCGCGCGTTTACGGAGGTCGACGCGATCGTCACGCCGACCTCGCCCGTACCGGCATTCAAGCTGGGCGAGAAGACCGGCGATCCGCTTTCGATGTATCTGGCCGACATTTACACGGTGACCGCGAGCCTGGCCGGCATCTGCGGAGTTTCGGTTCCCTGCGGCGCCACACGGTCGGGATTGCCGGTGGGCATGCAGGTGCTCGCCGCGCACCTGGGCGAGAGCACGGCCTTTCGCGTGGCGCGGGCGGTGGAAGTGGCAGGGATTTAGCCGAGGCGGGTGATCTTGGAGCAGTTTTTGGCGTTACTATAGAAACAATTCTCACCCAAACGAGCGTCCCCCAGGCTGGCGTCCCCACGGCTTTTGCTCGAGAAACGAGCGAGCGATGGGCAAGATCGCGCGGTATTGGGTTGCAGCGCTGGTTGTTTTCCTGGCTGCGCCTCCGGTGCGGGGCGCCACTCCCCGCAAGGGCCATTCCGTGGTGCTGGGCGCGTTGAAGAGCGTGCCCTACTCGAAGCAGGGCGACCCGGCGGGCGCGGCCGCGGGCGAGGACGCGCTGAAGATTCGCGCGCTGCTGGTGGATGGGTTGCTGAAGGAATGGACGACCGGCGACGCCCACGACGTGACCGACCGCAGCTTCGTGGTGCGGCGCGTGATCCGGCTCAACGACGCGCTGCCCGGCGATAAACCCGCCGCGGCCGGCCAGTGGGTGTGGCAACGGGGGCCGTGGCTTCTGGTCGATCGCGTGACCGGCCGCGTGACCCCGCTTAAACTGCCCGATTACGATCCCGGCGTGAGCCAGGTGATCTGGTTCCGCGATTACGGCGCCTACTGCGGCGTGACCGCAAGCGGCAAGAGCCTGTACGCGGTGGTGGCGCAGGTGGAGGCGCGCAAGCCGGTGCTGGCGAAGAAACTCGCGGCCTTCGACGGGGAGAATCATCCCGACCCCGCGTGCGGGCAAACCGACTGGCAGCGCGAGCCCGTGCGCGTCACCTTTCATCCCGCAGGCCAGGACGCTGTGAGTTACGATATTGTTCCGGGCTCGGCGGTGCTGGTGGAAGACTCGGAAGACGAACCGGAGACACCGGATGCGGCGCCGGCATCGAAGCCGAAGTAGCAAGGCAGCGAGTTAGCGAGGCAGCAAGGTAGCAAGTAAGCAGGTCGGCGGGTTGGCGGTAGAAATCTTGGAATCTCTCGATGAACTCCTGGCGCAGGCCGAGGCAGCGCACGGGCATCTGTGCGCAGGCCAGATCCTGGGCGTGCGCATGGCGCTCCTGGGGCTGGACCGGCTCGGCATTGCCGACCCGCGTGGGGCAGACCGCAAGCGCCTGGTGACGTTTGTCGAAATCGACCGCTGCGCCACCGACGCCATTGCCCTGGTAACCGGCTGCCGTCTGGGCAAGCGCGCGCTCAAGTTCCGGGACTGGGGCAAGATGGCGGCTACGTTTGTCGATCTCGCTTCAGGGCGCGCGATGCGCATCGTGGCCCGCGAGGATTCGCGCGCGCTCGCCCAGCGCCTCTACCCGCACCTGGAGAGCCCGGCCCGCCAGCAGATGCAGGCTTACCGGGAACAGCCGGATGCGGCGCTCTTCCGCGAGCAGTGGGTGCGCGTGGCCGTGGATGCTGCCGATCTGCCCGGCTACAAGGCAGAGCGGGTTGCCTGCGCTCGCTGCGGCGAAGGAGTGAACTTCGGGCGATTCGTGCTTCTCGGCGGGGAGCGCGTGTGCCTCTCTTGCGCGCGCCCGGAACAGCGCTATTGGGAGCCGGAATAAGGACCGCTCAGCGCTGCGCGTCTTTCCAGAAGCTCCAGAGCACCCAGAGCAGAAAGGCTACGGAGAGAACGACGGGAATGAGCCACAGAGCGCCGGGGTGTGCAATTTCCATAAGCTGCCAGCCTTCGGCAGGAGCCTTGCTGCGCCGAATCGCGCGCCTGGTTTGAGGCGGGCGCAACCGCAAAACCCTGCTAACAGCAGAGGACTCCTGGTCCGGTAAAGAAGGGGTAGAAATTCTGTAAGAGGTTTATAAGGGCGGCGCATGCACCGGCGGGCAGGCAGAGGGGCCGGAGAAGGGGTTTTGCGGGCGGCCTGAGGTCCCGGCGCATCCTTGACACGCTACCGGCCGCGCGTATCTTATCTTTCTAGGGACTCTTTCTGGTATCCGAAGGGTGGAAACGGCGCCTTGGAATGGCCGGCCTCCGCAAACGGGAAACCGGAAGGAATGCGCACTTCAAAAGGAAGCAGACGGCGGCAGGGTTTCGAAGTTTTGGGGAGCGGGAAGGAAACGAATTCCTCCGGCGACCGGACCCTCCTTTCAGATTCTGGGCCGGCAAGAACGAACGCCCAGGACCGTTCCCGGATAAAATTTTTCGCGTCAGGCGCTCGCCCCGGTGAGTGTGCCTGTACCCTGGCTGGCGCTTAGCGGGCGCGCTGCCGGGCGAGCAAAGGACGAGCCCAGCAAAGGACGAGCCCAGCAAAGGACGAGCCCAACAAAGGACGAGCCCAGCAAAGGACGAGCGTGGAGACGAGTTTCGCATTTCTGGCGGTAGCGGCCGCCCCGGCCGGTGGAGGCTTGACGGTGCTTTTGCCGCTGCTGCTCATCCCGGTACTGTATTTCGTGATGATCCGGCCACAGCAGAAGCGGCAAAAGCAATGGCAGGCCATGCTGGGCTCCATCAAGACCGGCGACCGCGTGACGACTACGGGCGGAATCCGCGGCACGATCCTCTCGATTAAAGATGATGCGATCGTCATTCGTGTTGCGCCGGACAATCTCAAGCTCGAGGTGGCCAAGAACGCCATCGCCTCAGTTACCACGCAGGAGAGCGCATCCGGTGCTTAGGGCGTTTTGCCAAGCCCGGGACTGGCTGCAAGCCGGAGAAGTCGAATCACTATGAAGATGAATCTCAAGAACAGGATTGCCCTGATTATCGCCGTTCTGGTGGTCTGCCTGTACGGCATCTTCGGCGTGCCTGCCGGAATCTCCGGAAAGGATTTCCTGGCCGCGCTGACCAAGCGGATTCACCTGGGACTGGATCTGCAGGGAGGCGCGCACCTGATTCTGCAAACCCAGGTGTCGGACGCGGTGAACGCGGAGACCGACAACTCGGTGCAGGATATCGAGCAGGATCTGAACAAAGCCAACCTGACTTTTTCCCAGGTATACAAGCCCGACCCGAACAAGCCGGAGGTTATCCGCATCGAGGGAACTTTGCCGGCGCAGTCGAGCCAGGTGAGCACGCTGCTCGAGGGCACGAAGTACGCCGATGAGTACGATGTCTCCCAGGGCGTCAACAACACCTGGACGCTCACGATGAAGCCGATCTACGAGTCCGACCTCGACAAGCGGACGGTGCAGCAGGCGATCGAAACCATCCGCGATCGCGTGGACTCGCTGGGCGTGAGTGAGCCGGTGATTCAGGAGTACGGTCTGGGCGCCAACCAGATCCTGGTGGAGTTGCCGGGCGTGAGCGACCTGGATCAGGTGAAGACGATTCTCAACTCCACGGCGCGGCTGGAAATTCACGCCGTGGTGGGAGGGCCGTTCTCCGATCGCCAGTCCGCACTCTCCAGCGTGAACGGCAATCTTCCCCCGGACGAGGAGATCCTGCCGGCAACCGGAGAACTGGCCGGAGCCGCGGGCAATGGCAGCTTTTACATTCTGCAGCGGCTTGCCATTGTGGAGGGCAGCGATTTTCGCTCCGCCGAGCCGGGCACGAATGCCAATACCGGGCAGAGAACGGTGAACTTTACCCTGACCGACGAAGCGGGGGAAAAGTTCTGGAACTACACCAGCGCCAACGTGGGCAAAAGCATGGCGGTGGTCATGGGCGGAACGGTGCGCGAAGTGGCGACCATCCAGGAGGGCATCCGCGATACCGGCGAGATTACGGGCAGCTTCTCTCCGGATGAAGTCATGATGCTTTCGAAGCTGCTGCGCACGGGCGCGCTGCCTGCCTCGCTCAACTACATTGAGGCGAGCACCGTGGGCGCAACGCTGGGCGCGGACTCGATTCGCGAGGGCGTGACCGCAGCGGTTGCGGGCGTGCTGGTGGTATGGATCTTCATGCTCATTTACTACCGCGGATCGGGCATTAATGCCGATTTGGCGCTGTTTCTGAACCTGGTGATCCTGCTCGGCTTCATGGGCTTCTCGAATGCCGTGCTCACGCTTCCCGGCATTGCCGGAGTCATCCTCACCATCGGCATGGGCGTCGACTCGAATGTGCTCATCTTCGAGCGCATCCGCGAGGAGATTCGCGCCGGCAAGGCGGCGTCGGCCGCCGTCGATCAGGGCTTCGCCCACGCCTGGGTGACGATTCTCGATACGCACGTGACCACGATCGTCTCGGCGGCCATCCTGTTCCTTTTCGGCACCGGACCCGTGAAGGGTTTTGCCACAACGCTGACCTTCGGTCTTTTGGCCAATCTTTTCACCGCGGTTTTTGTCTCGAGAGTGATCTTTGAGGCCCATTTGAACAAGCTGAAGACGGGAGAGATGGTCTCCATTTAGGGAGTAAGACAACCAACCAGGGAACGGCTTTGAAAGGGTGCGGCTTCAGCCGCGCCGCAATGGCGGCCCAAAAATGAAAGGGGCTTAGCCCCCGGCCCTCCAGGAAGGGAATAGAAGCAGTGGAATTTTTTCACAACCCAAGAGTGAACTGGCTGGGATGGAAGTGGTACTTCCTGGTCTTTTCCATGATTTTCAGCATTGCAGGCATCACCAAGATGACCTGGAACTGGACGCACACCGTTGAGGGCGTAAGGAGCCCGGTGCCGCTGGGCGTGGACTTCCGCGGCGGCACGCAGGTGGAGGTGCAGTTTCAGCAGGCGCCGGACCTGACCCGGATCCGGCAGGCCGTCGGCGCGGCCGGGATCAAGGATGCCGACATCTCCCTCTTCGGCGAAGCGGCCAACAACGACGTGCTCATCAGCCTGCCGGAGCAGATGAACGAATCCGCTCTCGACGCCGGCCGGGCGCAGGTGGAGGGCGCACTGAAGGCGCACTATACCAGCAACTTCAATGTGCGCAGCGTGCAGGTGGTGGGTCCCACGGTAGGGCATCAGCTGGAGAAGCAGGCTACGCTGGCCACCCTTTACTCCATGCTGGGAATGCTGATCTACCTCTGGTTCCGGTTCCAGCTCATTTATGGCGTGGCCGCGGTGGTCGCCTGCTTCCACGACACCCTGATCACGGTGGGCTTTTTTGCCCTGACCAACCAGGAGATCAGCCTGACGGTGATCGCCGCCATTCTGACCCTCGTGGGTTATTCGATGAACGACACCATCGTGGTCTTCGACCGCATCCGGGAGAATCTGCGCATCAGCCGGCGCGAACCCCTGCCCGACCTGGTGAACCGGAGTATCAACCAGACGCTGAGCCGGACCGTTCTTACCTCGGGTTTGACCTTCCTGACCGTGCTTTCCCTGTACATTTTCGGGGGCGAGGTGCTGAAAGGCTTTTCATTTGCGCTGGTCGTGGGTATTCTAATCGGTACATACTCGTCGATTGCGGTCGCCGCACCCATGCTGGTGGCCTGGCAGGAGTGGCGCGCAAAAAAAGGCAGAGGAGCGGCTCTACCCGCGGCAAAGCGCTCCCGGGTGTGAGCATCTAATCCAAGCGGCAGGGGGAAAGAAGCTCCGGCGGGGCCGAGGCAACGTCTCCAGTGAAGAAACAGCAGAAAGACGCCGAGGCCGGAGGGCAGGCGAATCTGAGGCCGGGATCATTCGAAATTTGCACCAAAATTGCAGCAATTTTTGCACTGGAAGCATGGTTCTGATAAGGTTGACACGCTTCTATGGGACGGTTCCGATGCCCGGGAACATTTGGGGTTTCCGCGGTGTCTAAGAGTAGGTAACGACACACCCGAGTCGAGGCTGGCCATGTTTGAAGATTCCACATTTGAATCCGCACACAAGATTAAAACCAAGAGTGGTTGGTGGATGTGGTTCACCGGCGGCATCAACGCAGCCGTTCTGCTCACCATGATCCTCCTTCCCCTGATCTATCCCGAGGCGCTTCCCAAGGCGGCGATGCTCACGGTTTTGACCACCCCTCCACCGCCCCCCCCTCCACCGCCTCCGCCCCCGCCTCCTGAGATCAAAGTGGTTCACGTGCAGTCGGAGATGATGAACAATCAGCTCACGGCGCCCACCAAGATCCCGAAGAACATCGAGATGGTGACGGAGAAGGAAGCTCCGCCGAGCAACTTTGGCGTGGCCGGCGGCCTGGACGGCGGCGCTCCCGGAGGCGTGATGGGCAGCATCTTCGGCAGCGGCACGCCGCAGGTGAAGGCCGCACCGCCCAAGAAGGTAAACATTTCCGCCGGCGTCGCCGTGGGCATGCTGATCCAGAAGACGATGCCGATATATCCGCCGATTGCCAAGGCAGCCCGCGTATCCGGGACGGTGGTGCTGCAGGCAGAGATTTCGAAACAGGGCACCATTCAGGATTTGCGCGTCATCAGCGGTCCGGCGATGTTGCAGCAGGCGGCTCTGGATGCCGTGCGGCAATGGCGTTACCGGCCTTACCTGCTCAACAATGAGCCCGTTGAGGTGGAAACCACGGTCAACGTGATCTTCACCCTAGGCGGTTGATATACCTTACGGCTCTCTGCCGCGCTAAGCTGCAGGGAGCTTTTCCTTTTGACCTGAATGCGAACTTCGAAAGAACCGCATTCCCCCGACGCCCGTCTTGCGGGCCGCTTCAGTCCATCAACCACTCCTTAGGAGGAAAGATTCAGTGATTCTCGCTCAGCTCACTCATTTCGCTTCGCACACCGTCAACAGCCTGGCCATGTTCCAGGACGAGGGCCAGACGGTCGGCTTCAGCCCGCTTCAGCTTTGGGGCCACATGGCCTGGATGGCCCGCACCGTAGCAATTCTCCTGTTCATCGAATCGGTCTGGTCGCTGGCGGTGATGATCGACCGCTATCTCTACTTTTCGGCCGCCCGGAAGCAGTCGCGCGAGTTCGCGCCCAAGGTGGCGGGAGCGCTGAAGGACAGCAAGCTTGAGGAAGCCATCAAGATTGCCGACCGCAGCAAGAAGTCGCATCTGGCCGAAGTGGTAACCGCCGGGCTGCAGGAGTTCCGCGCGTCCGCAGGCGTGGCCACGCCGGAGACCATCGAGAGCTCCGGACGGGCGCTCGAGCGGGCTGAGGCAATCGTGCACGCCAAGCTGAAGAGGGGCCTGGGCGTTCTGGCCACCATCGGGGCAACGGCTCCGTTCGTGGGACTGTTCGGCACCGTGGTCGGCATTCTGCACGCGTTTGACGCCATCGCCACGCAGAAGACTTCGGGCATCGGCGCCGTGGCAGGCGGCATCTCCGAGGCGCTGGTCACCACCGCCTTCGGTCTGCTGGTCGCCATCCCCGCGGTGATGGCTTTCAACTATTTCACCGGCCGTGTCGAGGCCTTCGACGTGGAGATGGACAACTCCTCGAGCGAGCTGCTCGACTACTTCATCAAGCAGAGCCACAAGCGGTAAGGCGGCTTTTGCCGGGCGAGAATCTTTGCCGGCCGGGAGGGCGAGAACCTTTCCGGCCGGCGATTTGAACTTTTTCCGGCGGCTTGAACACGGCAAGGGCGGGCCGGGTCCGCCAATGAATTCAGGCGTCCAATTCAGACGCACGGAGCCCACTCCATGGGAATCACAGTTCGCGACGAAGGGAAGAAGGTCAATTCCAACATCAACGTCACCCCGATGGTGGACGTGATGCTGGTGCTGCTCATCATTTTCATGGTTATCACGCCCATGCTGCAGAACAAGGTGCAGATCGACATGGCCAAGGTGGAAAACCCCACGGCGATGCCCGATGCCGACAAGGACGACGCGATCGTGGTGGCGGTTACGCGCGACGGCGGCGTGTTCCTGGGGCAGAACCGGGTTGACCCCAGCCAGCTGGGCAGCCTGGTGCGCGACAAGCTCGCCGACAAGACCGATAAGACGATTTACGTCCGCGCCGACGCGCGGGCGCAGTACCGGGCCGTAGAAGACGCCATTGACGACGTGCGCACGGCGGGCGTGGAAGAAGTGGGCCTGCTGACGCAAAAACGCGAAGGCAATCTGGCGGGCGGCGAATAGCCTTGCGCCTGCGTGGCACGGGATACGAACACTGGATTTGAGACGAGGAGTTTAAGCCATGGCATTTTCAATGGGCGCCAGCGGCAGCATGGCCGAGATCAACGTGACCCCCATGATCGATATTCTTCTGGTGCTGCTGATCATTTTCATGGTCATCGTGCCGGTGACCCCCAAGGGGCTGGACGCGCTGGTACCGCAGCCGCCCAAGAATCCGCAGCAGCAGCAGCCCAACGACCGCACCATCGTGGTCCAGGTTCTGTATCGCCCCGGCCAGGCGCCGGCCTACAAGATCAACGATACGGACGTGAACCACTCCGAGCTCCAGGCGAAGCTGACGGATATCTATGCCAATCGCGCCGAGCGCGTCATGTTCGTGAAGGGCGACGACGACGTGAACTTCGAGTACATCGCGGACGTGATCGACATCGGCAAGGCGGCCAACGTGGATCATATCGGATTGATGACGCCGAAGATCCAGGAAGGCCAGTAGCGCAGCGCGATTGGGGACCGCGGGGCGGAGGACGAAGTTGATGGCCACGTCGATGGACGGCTCGGGGAGAGGATCGGGCGGCCAAGTTGCCCAGATCAACGTCACGCCCATGATCGACATTCTGCTCGTTCTCCTGATTCTGTTCATGGTGATTGTGCCCGTTGTGCCGAGAGGTTTGCCGGCGCTTCTGCCGCGGCCGCCGAAGCCGGGAGTGCAGTCCGGTGGCGAGCACGCAGTTGTGATTCGGGTGATCGATCATCCTGGCGCCTCTCCCTCGTACAGGATCGACGGTGCAGATGTGGCGCACGCCGCAATGCTCGCCAGGCTCGAGGAGATTTATTCGAACCGCGCCGACCGGGTTTTGTTCATCGAGGGCGACGACCAGGTGCGATTTGCCGACGTGGCGGACTTGATCGATATGGGCCGAGCCGTCAACGTGGATCGCATCGGGTTGTTGACGCCGGGAGACCGGTTGGTTGAGTAAGCGCGCAAGGCCGCTCCGTTCGGCGGGAGTACAATTCTTTATCATCTCTGGTTTCGGTTGCGCCCGTCCGCTGCCAGCTGCGATACTCACGGGCGGCGAGTGAAGCTTTTGCCTGAAGGAGAAAAAGACAAACATGAATCGACCCGCACGTTTTTGGGCGCTCGGGATTACCTTGGCCGGCATGGCATTATCCATGAGCGGGTGCGCCCAGCTCGAAGCCCGCGACCAGCTGAATAAGGGCGTGGATGCTTACAAGAACGCCCATTACGAAGAGGCGATCGATCACTTCCAGCGGGCCACGCAACTCGATCCGACGCTGCCCATGGCCAAGACCTACCTGGCTACGGCGCTGGCGCAGAATGTGGCGCCGGGGCTCGACACTCCCGAAAACCTGAAAACCGCCAACGAATCGATCAGGATTTTCGAAGAGGTTCTGGCCAAGGATCCCTCCGACGTCAACAGCATGAAACAGATTGCGGGCATTTACTTCAACATCGCCAACCGCAACAATCCGCAACAGTGGGAGCAGGACCTGGACAACGCCCAGGATTGGCAGAAGAAGGTTCTTGCGGTGGATCCGAAAGACCCGGAGGCGGCTTATACGGTGGGCGTGATCAACTGGACCAAGGCGCATGAGAACCTGCTGAAGGCCCTGCAGGATGCCGGCCTGAACGACGACGGCAAGGGCAATGTGAAGGCGCCGAAGAAGGTGATGGAGCCGCTGGCCAAGGAGAACGCTCCGCTGGTGGAAGAGAGCCTGCAATATCTGAACCAGGCGGTTCAAAACCGGGCCAACTACGACGATGCCATGCAGTACCTGAACCTGATCTATCGCGCCAAGGCCGATGTGGATTACGGCAACGCGGAGGCGGTCAAGGAAGATCTGGCGGAGGCGCAGGACTGGACCTCGAAGGCCATGAGCACGCGCAAGGCCAACGAAGCGGCAAAGAACGCCGGTCCCGGCGGCATCACCATGGACAACAGCGGCAATCTGAAGTAGCGGCGCTGCTCGTCGTCATTTAAAGAACGGCCTCTGCCCCCGGGCGAGGCCGTTTTCATTTGCGGCTAATACGCTTGCGTCCGTTCGGTGCGCACGCTCAGGGCGCGCCCTGCTTCAGGATTTGCTCGGCAAAATAATTGCGCACCTTGGCTTCGTCCTGCAAGGTTTCGTAGTAAGCGTTTTGCAGCAACTGCTTCTGGCCGTCGTGCAGCAGCTGGTGGATGGTCTGCTGCACGCGCGGGTCGTTCAGCTCCCGCTGACCGGCGGGCGCGCGCGCAATCAGCTTATAAATGGCGTAGCCCACAACTTTATGGCCGTTGGGCCCGGCCGAGTCGTAAACCGGGAGCACATCCGTAAACTCATCCGGCTTCAACTTGCTGATGGCGTCGTACCATTCCGGATCGGCGCGCAACTGCGATTCGGGAACAAATCCCATGTCGCCGCCATTGGACGCGGTGTTGGGATCCTCAGAGTAATTCATGGCCACGGAACCGAAGTCTTCGCCGTTCTCGAGCTGGTTGTGGAGGGTCGCGATCTTTTTCCTGGCATCGGCGTCGCTGGTGGCCTTGTTGTTCTGCAGGTTGCCGGCCTGCTGCGAAGGCGTGGTGGTGACCGCAATCCATGCCAGATGATACTCGGGCTCAATCAGATCGAAGTCCGATTTGTGGGCGTTATAGTAATCGCGGATTTCGGCGTCGGTGATGTCGATCTTCGATTCGATTTCCTTGTTGACCAGCTTGGTGGCCGTCAATTGGCGGCGGATGTCGCGCTTGAAGTCATCCAGGGTGAGATTGCGCGCCTTGAGCTGGTTGTCGAACTCCTCCTGCGTGTAAGGCGCTTTGATCTCCGTAAGCCGGGCGTTGACATCCTCATCGGTAGCTTCCAGGTTCAGCTTCACCGCGGCCTGCTGCATGATTTCGTCCTGAATCATCTGGTGCAGAACCTGCAGGCGGCGCATGTCCGCCTCCACCGGCGAGGGTTTCTGCGGGCTGTCGCCCAGGCTTTCCTGGTAGTAGCGGTCGAGATCCGAGCGCAGAATCTCCTTGCCGTTCACGGTGGCGACTACGTCTGCCGGAGTGGTGCGGTGACAGGCTGAAAGAGCGGGCAAAACCAGGCCGCCCAGGAGGACGAGGACCGGAAAACGCCAACGCGCCCGGGAAATCGATTGGACTTGCAACGCGATTACTCCTGCGGGACCCCTCGAGAGTCCCGGCATTCAAGGATAAATCTCCACGCCTGCGCGCGGAAAGACCGGCTCGGCCTCATTTGGCGCCTGCCGCGGGAGCCGGCGCCTTTTGCGCAGCCGGCGCGGGCGCTTGCGCAGAGGGCGATGCGGGCGGCTGCTCGCCCTCGGCAACGAGCGCGCGATCGATGGCTGCCCACAGCTCATCCTCGGGCACCGCCCCGCCGTTTATCCTCTCGCCATCGACGAAGACGGCGGGGGTTCCATCGATGCCCAGCGCGTCGGCTTCCTTGCCCGAGGCGCGCACCTGGGTTTCATCCTGTTTGGCGATGCAGGCGTTGAGCTGATCCTCATTGAGCTTGCCCAGCGTTCCCTCCTGCCCGGCGATGCGATCGAGCGAAGCAAAGCTTTTCTTCAGGTCCCGGCCGTCACCGCTGATCTCGTCCACATGGGAGTGAAGGTAGTCCACGTAATTCCAGTACACCGGACCGCTCTGCGCCGCGAGGCAATTGGCGTCGACCGCGGCGTGCATGGCCCAGGGATGCAGATCGGTGAGCGGGTCGTCCTTGTACACGAAGCGCACTTTGTCTCCGTAGCGCGCCATGGTGGCCGGGAACAGTTCCTTGTGCATGCGGGCGCAGTAGGGACATTCAAGATCGTCGAAGTTGACCACCGTCACCTTGGCTGCGGGGTTGCCGCGGATGGGACGGCCGGCGATATCGATGGCGTCGGCGGGATCCTGGGTAAGGTCCATGGTGTCCATGTGCACAAGCTTGGTGTTGTCGTCGGAGATGAGGAAGTCGATTTCCTGAGTCTTGGCATCATGGGAAAGAAAGACGGGGAGAGTCTGATAGCCGGTAAACTGGCTGGGCTTGCGGGCGCCGAGGCGCACAATCACGTCGGGAGGCAGTTCGAACTCCGAGCGGACCTGGATTTCAATGCGCCGCCCAAGGGCGGGTTCGATGGACGGACCGGACGCTGAAGATTTGGTCTGGGCTTTGCAGCCCGCGGTGAGGCCGAAAAGCAGGAGTCCGGCCAATAAACGGGTTCGCAACAAGACAAGTTTCCTCTTGAGGAAAGGATACTCCAGCAGCCCGCCCTCCCTTGGTGTGCAGCTCCACCCTTCAGATGGACGCGCGGCGGGGGGAAAGGCAAGCGCGAGACCGGTAAAGCCTCTGTTGGGAAGCGGATGCAAGTGTGCTAATAAACCGGCGGCAGGGTGGGGTCGTGGAAGATCGAAGTGGCGCGGCGGATGTCGCCGACGGCGCCGAAGTTGGCCAGGGTGAAGCTGTAGAGCCACTCGTGCTCGTTGCGTCCCACGCCTTGCACCTGGCCGAGCTCGAACCGCCTGTAGCCCATGGACAGGCCGCAACAATCCCAGTTGTATACAGCCTCGACCCCGCCGTACTGCAGCTCGCCGGCGACAAAGTCGTAACTGCCGTTGGCCGCCAGGTTGAGGCCGGCCCCGCTGGGTTTGCCGAACTCGAGAAACGGCTGGACGATCTGGCTCTTGAGCGTGGGCGAGGCGGCGCCGGGATTCTCTTCGACGGCGTTCAGCATGGCGTGACCCACGCCGAGCGTGGTGCGGCCAAAACTGTATCCGGCGAAGAGATTGTCCGCGTCGATCTGGCCGCGCTTGGGATCGTAATCGAGGTCCCACTGGATGCGCAGGTTGTCGATGGCGTCAAAGCGCAGGCGCGAGATAATGGGGGAAAGATTACGCGGCGAAGTAAGGAACGTAGCTGCGGTCAGATCGAGCGTGGATTCGAAGACGTTGCGCCGGCCCGGGATAACCGCCCCGCCGAAGCTGGGATCGATGAAGAACTCCTGCGCAATCTGCCAGCTTGCCCACTCGCGCGGCTTGGCGGGGCAATCTTGGGCAGCCGCACCCTCGGCGCCGGTTTGCGTATCGGTGTCGTCCGTTCGTGTGTCGCCCGTGGAGCAAGGTTTGGGCTTGAGCGGCCGCAGGTAAAGGCGCTGCGTGAGCGAGAAGCCGGCTTCATTGGTGTCGGTCACGGTATCCGTGGTGTCGAACAGCAGCACGTTGCGCGCGCTCGGCCCGATGCCGCCCACGTAACGGTAGGTCAGCTCCGGCTCAATCACATGGCGCAGCTCGCGATTCCAGAAGGGCAGCGTAAAATCGCGTTCGAGCGCAGGTGGACGAATGTCCAGCGAGGCCTCGATATCGGAGCGGTTGATGGGTTGATGACTGATGGTGGGGATTCCGCCGTTGGCGCCGGTGAGATCGGGATACTGGCTGATGGTATAGAAGGTGTCGCGCAATGCCGCTTCGGGGTCGAAGCTCCACCCGCCGGCGGAAAACGGCAGCGACAGATGGGGATAAAAGTCCATGCGCCCGACATTGCGCACGTGAAAGTCCGGCTCGGAGCGATTGAGGTAACTCAGCGACGAATGGAATCCCCACTCGAGGGGAGACGCGCCGAGCGGGCGATCGAGCACGTCGTAGCGCACGGTGGGCAGGTGAAGGATCTTGGCCTCGTCGCCGTTCGCGGTGCTGGCGAAGGTCTGAAAGCGATCGAGGGAGACCGAAGGAATCAGCCCGTTGTGCGCATGAATGAGTCCGAGATCGCTGGAAACTTCAGAGCTGGTGGCCTGCGAGTAGTTGTCGTCGAAGACCAGCCGGTAGACATAGCTCGAGAGATACTCCACGATACCGGAAACGCGCGTCTCCGGCGATATGTCCTTGCGCCCTTGCGCGGAGACGTCAACGCCGCCCTGGTTGGTCAGCGTCTCGGTTGAGGTGCCGGCCACGGGCTGCTCGATGCCGCGATCGAGCAGCGCGTTCCAGCGTACAAGCAGCTGATCCTGTCCCGGCCCGCGATAACGGAAATCGCCGTTCGGCGCCCATCCCCGCTTGCTGTAGTATTCGGTGCCCAATATCATATCCATGCTGCGATTGATGGCCCAATACACCTGCTCGCCGAAGGTATAGCCGCGGATCGACGAGCCGTTGCTGACCACCGGGGTGAGAAATCCGCTCACGCGTCCGGTGGCGGAGGCCGGGTGATGCAGGTAGGGAAGATAAAAGATGGGAACGCCGAGAAACTCGAAACCCGCATTGGTGGTGGAGGCAATGCCGTTCTCGAGCTTGATGGAACGGGCGATAATGCGCCAATCCGGATGAGGAAGCCGGCAGTTGGTGATGGATCCGTCGACGATACGGTAGCTGCCCTCGCCCGTCTCAAGCAGAACGCGGCCGGAAAACAGCAGCGGATTGGTGGTGGAGTAGACCACGGTGTGCCCGGCGCGGCGCACTCCCTGCGAGCCGCTCACGTTGTAGAAGCGCGCCGTGTGCATGTTCAGGCGCATGTCGCCGTGCGAGGCGTTGATCAGTACGTCGTCAGGCCCGCCGGAAAACCGGAGATGGCCGTCGGCCTCGAGCTCGGAAGTGGACTGGTGATAGACCACTTGATCGGCGCGAAGAATGTAGTCGCGGTAATGCACCTCGACGTTGCCTGAGAGCGTCCACACATCGCCAACGCGGGTCTGGCTCTCGGCTTTCCATTCGATGGGCGTGCCCGTGGCCGGCTGCGGCTCCGGCTGCGCCACCGGCACCAGTTCCTGGCCCGGATCGTCGGGCAGCGAGGATTGCGTCCCGGTCTCTTGCCCGCTCACGATTCCCTGTTGCTGCGGAGGTAACCCGTTGGTTAACTCCTGTCCCCCGCCGCGCAGGTGACAGACAGCCAGCAGCGTGATAATTACTAAGGTACGAGGACGCATCCTGTGACCAAGGTTGACGTAAGGCTCAGCATAGCAAAGCCGAGTCACTCTTAGATGGGACGCTTGCCGCGTGGCTCTGGCAGCAAGGAAAAGTCGGTTCGACTCTCGCCGTCCATCGGAATGCAACGTCGGCCGCGCGTGTCTGCTTCCGCGACTCTCCACCTCACAATTCATTCACGGCGTCCGCGGAGCCAAAGCCGGCCACGGCCAGCGGCTTTCGAGAGCGCCAACGGCGGCAGCCTTCGCACCGCGGAGCGCTGGCGCATTGAAGGGGTAAATATACCTTGAGCACATCGGTCCATTCCGTCGACTACACCACTTCGTGGAAGCAGGAAGTCAACCGGCGCGTTGCCGAGCACAAGAAAAGCAAGCCGTCCTTTCCGGCGGGGCACGAAGTGGTGCGCGAACACCGCAACGATCCGGCGAGCCGCGCCGCACAGGCTGCCGCGCGGGTTGCGGCGCGCTACGCCAATGCGCCCAGCTACAGCGAATTGCTGGCCGGCGAAGCCCGTGCCGCGATGCAGGCCGCCGAAGCCGCGTCGAGAGCGGCGCGCGCTGCGCATGCCGCCGCACAGTCGGTTCTGGACAGCCTGGAAGCCGCGGCCACGACAGATTCCGCGCAGGGAATGATCGAGAGGTTTGACTCGGCGCGCGAGAATCGGAGCGACCAGGCTGAGGGAACGAACGCGGCGGTGTCTGCTGCGTCCGCGGCGAGTTTGTCCGGAGAGCGGAGTTCCACCAGCCTTGCTTCGCCTGCTTGTGCTGGAAGCGAATCGCTCGATGAGCTCGGGTACGCGATCCGCTGGGAGCCGGAGCTGCCTGCGCGTCGGCCGGCGCCGATTCCGGTGCGCAGCAGGCAGACGCCGAGCCTGTTTGATTCCAGCGTGCCGGAGTGGCCGGAGCTGGGGCCGCCGGAGAGCGATTTTGAGCTGGTTGAGCCGGCCCAGCCGATCTTCGGCAACCTCATAGAGTTTCCGCGCCAGCTTGTGGCTACGCGGAAAGTTCGTCCGCGCCGGGTGGAAGGGCCTCTGGCAACCTGCGGCGGCGAAGCGCAGTTGAGCATCTTCGAGGTCGACCCGGGCGCCATTTCCATTGAGCCCGCAACCACGGAGCCGGTTCACGAGTCCTCGGCGCCGGCCGCGGCAGGGTCAACTTCGACGGGGCCAGTCTGGACCGGGCCGGAGTGGTCGGGCATGCGGCTCGACGCGCACCCGGAAGAGGAGGCAAATCCACACGAGGCGCCGCCGGAGCGCATGCGTGCTCCGGCGCTCGATCTCGCCTCAACCAGCCGCCGGTTGCTGGCGGTGGTTGTGGACGCCTCACTGGTCTCCGGAATGTTCCTGTCGCTGGCAATCCTGGTTGCCAGCAGGATGACAGAGGTTCCCGGACTGCGCGCGGCAGAAATTGGGAGCGGCTTTGCTCTGCTGCTGGGCGGCGCGCTCTACCTGGTACTATTTTTTGCCTTCGCACGTGCCACGCCCGGCATGCTCTATGCGCGGCTGCGGCTCTGCACCTTCGAGGGAGACGATCCCACGCGGGCGCAGCGCAACGCGCGCCTGGTGGCGCTGCTGCTTTCGGCTCTGCCGTTAGGGCTGGGGCTGGCCTGGGCCATCTTTGACGAAGATCACCTTGCCTGGCACGACCGGCTCTCGCAGACCTACCTGCGCCGCTGCTGAAGACCTGGAGTGAATGGAGCGCAAGTCTGGTTCATTCCACCGTGACTGCATCGGGCGGCGCGTCCCCGACAAGGCTGATTGCCTGCTGGCCGGGCATGAGGGTGTCTGCCGTCAGCTTGATGCCGGATGAATCCGCGCCGCTCACCTGCGCCAGCACCCTGCTTCCCGCAGGCGCCTGCATGCTCGTAATCAGAACCCGCTGCGCGTTTCGCAAGTCGAAGACCGGTGCGCCGCCCGCGGGCGCGCTCAGGCTCAGGCCCGCAAAGGTCGCGTCCCGTACGTCCTCGCAGACAATCGCGGGCCGCTCGTCCGGCTGCTCGGCAATGCAGGTTAGGTCGCGCAGCTCAACCTGGTCCGCATGGCGGATGTAAAAGCCATAGGCGGGCAGCCGTCCCATCATCCACGCTTCAGGATACTTGTCGGCCGCTTCGGGAATTTCGCGTCCCGCCCAGTCGGCACGGCCCTGCGCGACGGTGCGGATGTGGCTGTTTGAAATCGTGATGCCGGAAGGCCGCAGGCCGGGAATGCCTGTGATCGAGCTGGTGACAATCGCGCCTTCCGCTTCGATCCCTTCCATCCGCACATTGCGCAGAAAAGAGTCTTCGCCCGCAGTGCGCTGCTCCAGCCGCACAAAGATAGGCGCGCGGACAAACTGCATGCGAATGCCGGATACGATGATCCCGTCGATGCTGCCGCCATCGGCCACCTCGATGCTGACGCCGCCGATGACCCGCTGATTCAGCGGCCCGGCGGGATTGCTATAGACGACAGAGTCGGTGAAGCGGATGTTGCGGAAGACGCCGTGCGTCTCGGT
>DATJRT010000055.1:0-22020 GCA_035504495.1 Occallatibacter sp. | reverse complement strand
TGCCCATCATTGTCATTGCCGGGCTCAGAACGCTCGGCGTAGGCAACTACTCGCCCACGCTGCAGTATGTCTGGAGCCTCGAAGGTGTCGATGCGGTGACCAAGGTCTGGCGTAATCATGCCTTCAAGACCGGCATTCAGGTGGACGACCTGGAAGGCAACATCTCCCAGCCGCCGGAAGGCCGGGGCGACATGAGCTTTAACGGCATGTATACCGACATTCCCAACCGCATCGCGGTTTCTCAGGGAGTAGAGAGTAGCTCAACGAGCGGCTTGAATGGTATCGGCGATTTTCTGGTGACGCCCATGGCTTATGAATACGGCGTGGGCAGCGGAGTCAACGACGTGGGCGGCCAGAACGGCGTATCCGCCTCCAACATTCCTGTCACCGACGACCATCGCTGGTACATCGGCGCGTATTTCCAGGATGACTGGAAGGCCAATCCCAGGCTGACGCTAAATCTCGGCCTGCGCTGGGATCTCTTTACGCCCTACACGGAAACCCGCGGATTCCAGTCCAACTTCCTTCCCGCGGGCGGCAATGGGACCACCGCAACCTTCTATATCCCCAGCCAGTCATGTCAGACGCCGCGATCCACGGCCTTCAATACCGTGGCAGCTCTCAGCAATATCAACATCGTGTGCTCTGGAAACGCCGCACTCGGCAACGATCAAAAGGCCAACTTCGCGCCGCGCATCGGTTTCGCTTACAAGCTGCGGCAGACGCTGGTGGTGCGCGGCGGCTTCGGCACGGCCTACGGCGCGCTGGGCAACCTGGGTTACGGCGGCACGCTGGGATTGAACTATCCCTTCGGCTACACCCAGGCCATCCCCGCTCCCGACTCCCAGCACCCGCTGCTTGCCGGCTCTTCGAACGCGCCGGCGACTCTGGAAAATACCTTCAATAACTTCAACTTCGACAATCCGGCCGTGCTGCAAAGCCCGACCCCGTACACAACCACTCCGGTATCTTGCTCCACCCTCCCCCTCAGCTCCTGCGTGGGAGGCCAATACATCGCTTCCGACTATCTCGGCGCAACTCTCAATGGCCGCCAATTCAACTACCAGACGCCGCTTATACAAACGGAGAACCTCACCATCGAGGATCAGTTCACGCCTCACGACGCGCTCCAGGTGGGCTATGTCGGCACCCAGGGCCGTCACCTGGATATTCTGGGAAACTCGAACAGCAACTCTCTGATGTTGCCTCCCGGCACCAACACCCAGCTCTATATTCCGTACCCGTACATGGCGCGGAACGGCACCTACGAAACCACCAACGCCAACACCAACTACAATTCCATGCAGGTCACCTATCAGCACCAGATGAACTATGGGCTTTTGGTGCTGGCCAACTACACCTGGTCCAAATGCATGGGCGACCAGCACGCGCCGCAGAACTCGGAGTTCAACACCAGTTACCGTGCCCAATGGCTCGCTGGTTTTGGCATCAAGGGCGACTACGGACTCTGCGATGCCGACGCCACCGACTTGTGGCACACAGCCGCCACCTACGAGCTGCCCTTCGGCCGCGGCAAACAGTTTGGCTCCTCAATGAACCGCGCGACGGACCTGATTGTAGGCGGTTGGGAGATCAACGGCTTCTACACCTTCCAAAGCGGCCAGCCATTCACGGTCGGCCCTTGCCCCAGCGCCACAACGGCCGACTTCAATTGCGCCGACAATCTCACCGGGCAGAATATCTATTCCGGCCCGCACAACTACACGCAATGGCTCAACCCCAGCGCCTTTGCTCAGCCGCCCGCGGCTACCCAGGTCGGACAGGTCAATTACTCGCCGCTTGGAGGAGAGATCCAACAGGCACGCGGACCGCACTTCAACAACCTCGATTCGTCGATTCTTAAGAACTTCCATCTCACAGAAGCAACCTATCTGCAATTCCGCGCCGAAGCCTTCAACACCACCAACACGCCGCCCTTCGTGCAGCCGCAACAGTTGAATTTCTCGGCCGGCAGCTTCAGCAACATCGGGGCTACGAAGAACAGCAACGGAAACAATGGAGCGCGCACGCTGCAGCTTGCGCTTAAGCTGTTTTACTAGGCTGCCGCAAGCCCTTCTCCAACCCGCATCCGCTGTGTGAAGCGCCGGATGCGGGCGCTTTTTTGCTCGCGCCGGTCTTATGATCGAAGAAGAGGATGGGCGAAAACAGAACGCCCGCCGCGATGAAAAGAAAACATCAGCCTTCCCTCTCGCTCCCATCCGGACTTTTGCGCCTCGGCCTGTTCTGCCTCTCCATGTTCGTAGCTATCCCGCGCGGGATGGCGCAAGCGCCGGCCTTTACCAAGCAGGTGCTCCAGGGAGTAGTACGCGGCGCGCAGAACCAGAGTTATGTGGAGGCGCCGTTCCGCGTGCCCGCAGGAACTGATCGGGTGACGATCACCTTCGCGTATACGGAAAAGGAACAGCACACGGCGCTTGACCTCGGTCTGCTCGATACCACGGGCTTGCGCTGCTGGAGCGGCGGCAACAAATCCATGCTCACAGTGGGGCTCTCCGACGCGACCCCTTCCTGCCTGCCGGGTGCAATTCCGGCGGGAACCTGGAATGTGCTGATCGGTGTTCCCAACATCCGCAAGGGCGTGGAGTCACACTACACGATCCACGTGTATCTTTCGCAGACAGGCGCGGTTGCCGAGCAGCCGGCGCTGTTGCGCGAACCGCTGCGGAGCGGACCAGCGTGGTTCCGCGGCGATCTGCACATGCATACCGCGCACAGCGATGGCCAGTGCCCCAGCCAGACGGGGACGATGGTTCCCTGCCCCGTATTCTTCACCGTAGATGCGGCCGCGCGGCGCGGGCTGGATTTCATCGCCATCACGGACCACAATGCCAGCTCGCAGTATGACGCGATGCGCGAGCTGCAACCGTATTTCGACAAGGTGCTGCTGATCCCGGGGCGCGAAATCACCACGTTCGAGGGACACATCAATTTTCTCGGCACCACGGATTTTGTTGATTTCCGCCTGGGAACGAGCGCGGTTCCCGACGTGAACACGCTGCTCAAGAGTGCGGATGCGCTGGGCGGGCTGACGTCGATCAATCATCCCGACGCGCCGAGCGGCGAAATCTGCCTGGGCTGCGGATGGACGCCGCGAAAGCCAGTGGACATGCGGCTCCTGACCGCGGTGGAGGCGGTGAACGGAGGCAGTGAGCAGTATGGTCTTTCCGGCATTCCATTCTGGAACAAGGAGCTGAACGATGGCTGCCGGCTCACGGGGATCGGCGGAAGCGACAATCACCGGCCCATGCAGCCTCTCGATGAGATTGGCTCCATCGGTAGCCCGACCACGGTGGTCTATGCCGCGGAGCTATCCGTGCCGGCAATTCTCGAGGGGATACGCAAGGGCCATGTGTTCATCGATCTTGCGGGGACGCACGACCGGGCGATAGATGTAACAGCGAGCGCCCAGAGCGCGATGGCGCACGCGGGGGATGAGCTCAAAGCGTCGCGGGGCGAGAAGGTGCAGTTTACCTTGCATGTGACCGCAGCGCAGGGAGGAAAGATCCGGTGGATCGAGGACGGCAAGGAGATGCCGCCCGCAGGCGACATGGGGATCACATCCGCAGCGCAGGAGTCTGCGATGGAGTGGACGAGCGACGGCAGCCGGCACTGGTTTCGCGCGGAGGTAACGGACGGCGCGGGGAAGCTGTGGCTGGTGGACAATCCGGTCTATGTCAACTGGAAGATCGGGAATGCGTGCCGCGTGAAGTGAGCAGCCCGGCACGGAGCGGGGTTCATCCTAGTGCGCCGAAACGAGCTTGCTTTGGAAGAAGGCGAGGGAGCGGGTGAGGCCTTCTTTGAGCTCAACCTTTGGCTCCCAGCCGAGCAGCTTGCGCGCCCGTGTGATGTCCGGACGGCGGCGGATGGGGTCGTCTTCAGGCAGCGGCTCGAAGCACAGTTGGCTCTTTGAGCCGGTAACTTCGAGCACGGCCTGCGCGCACTCCAGGATGGTGAACTCGTTGGGATTGCCAATGTTCACCGGCAGGTGAACACCTGAGCGCGAGAGGCGCACGATGCCTTCGATGAGATCGTCGACGAAACAGAAGCTGCGGGTTTGATTGCCGGCGCCGTAGATGGCAAGCGGCTCGCCGCGCAGGGCCTGCATCATGAAGTTGGAGACGACGCGCCCGTCGCTCGGAGCCAGACGAGGGCCGTAGGTGTTGAAAATACGGACGAGATGCGTGTTGACCCCGCGGGTACGGTGATAGGCCATAATGAGCGCCTCGGCATAGCGCTTGGCCTCGTCGTAAACCGAACGCGGGCCGACGGGATTCACATTGCCCCAGTAGTCCTCCGACTGCGGATGCTCCAGCGGGTCGCCGTAGCACTCGGAAGTTGAGGCATGCAGAAAACCCGCCTGGCGGCTCGAAGCCAGCTCGAGCATATTCTGCGTGCCCGCGGAGCCGACGGAAAGAGTTTCAATGGCCAGACGCATGTATTCCGGCGGGCTGGCGGGCGAAGCGAAATTGAAGACGTATTCGATGGGACCCGGATCGAAATTACCGGGAAAGGGCCGGCAGATATCCCATTCAAAAAGACGGAAGCGCGAGTTCGAAGCGAGATGAGCAAGGTTCTCTCGGTTGCCGGTACAGAAGTTGTCGACGCCGAGAACGTTGTGCCCATCTTCAAGCAATCGATCCGTGAGGTGGGAACCGAGAAAGCCTCCAGCGCCGGTGACGAGAACATGCATGGCTAGGAGTTCGCGCTCCTTAATTGTGCAGAGCCGCCAAGCGCGCTGGTTCGGCCAAACGCGCTGGTTCGGGGTTGCTCAATGCCGGAGGCGCCACTCTTCATAACGCGAGGCTCCGCGGCTTGCCCTGCTGCGCCTGATAGGTTGCGGGACGGCCCACGCTCACATAGGTGAATCCGTGGTCGTGCATGAACTGCGGCTTATAGAGGTTGCGCCCATCGATGATGATGGGGAAATGGACCTCCTGGTTGAGCCGGACGAGGTCGATGTTGGCGAACTCCTTCCAGTCGGTCAGGATCAGGACGGCGTCGGCATCGCGTGCGGCCTCATAGAGGCTGGAGGCGTAGTGCATCTTGCCGCTGGGAGAGAGAACCTCGCGGGCGCGCTCCATGGCCGCCGGATCGTAGGCGGTGACGAGGGCGCCGCTCGCCAGCAGCCGCTGGACCAGATCGACCGCGGGCGATTCGCGAATGTCGTCGGTATCGCCCTTGAAAGCCAGCCCGAGGGCGGCGAGCCGCTTGCCGCGCAGCGTCCACAGCGCGGAAAGCACTTTGTTAAAAAAGATGTCCTTCTGGCGCTCGTTGATCTTGCGAATCTCGTCGAGAAGTTGAAAATCGACGCCGCGCTGCTGCGCCACCCAGTGGAAGGCGGCCACATCCTTGGGAAAACAGGAGCCTCCATAGCCCAGCCCGGCGCGCAGAAAGCGCGGGCCGATGCGGGTGTCGAGACCCATGCCCGCGGCGATGTCCTGGATATCGGCGTCGACCACTTCAGCCAGATTGGCCACGGCATTGATGAAGGAGATCTTCAGCGCCAGGAAGGCGTTGGAAGCGTGTTTAATCAGCTCCGCGCTCTGCGCCGAAGTAATGAGCAGCGGCGCGGGACGGGAGGCGCTGCACGCGCCCTTCAAGGCATCCGGCTGCGCATAATAGCTTCCGTCGGTGAGCGGCGCGTAGACGCGGCGCATGACCTCGGCGGCGCGCTCGGTGTTGGCGCCGACGACGATGCGGTCAGGATGCAGAAAGTCGAGGACGGCGGTGCCTTCGCGCAGGAACTCGGGGTTGGAGACGACGTCGAAAGAGTCGGGAGCGACCCCATGGCGCTGCAGGACGCGGCTGATCCACTCGTTGGTGTACACCGGGACTGTGCTTTTCTCGACGATGACTTTATATCCACGGATGGAGCGGGCAATCTCAGAGACCACCGCTTCCACGAAGGAGAGATCGGCGGCGCCGCTGTCGCCCTGCGGCGTGCCCACAGCGATGAAGACGACCTCGCTTTGCTCGACGGCCGAGGCCAGGTCGGAGGTGAAAGCGATGGCGTGGTTTCTGTGCCGGGTGAGGAGCTCGGGAAGGTGCTCTTCGAAGATGGGCACTCCGCCCTCGCACAGAGTCTTCACCTTGGCTTCGTCGTTGTCCACGCAGAGAACACGATGGCCCATCTCGGCAAAGCAGACGGCAGCCACCAGTCCCACATAACCGGACCCTATCACGCAGATGGAAACTCGTTTTGCCATGCGCAGATTCTCACTTCTTGCCCGATTCCACCTGGCCGTTTCGGCTGGCATAGTGGCGTGGACACCCGATCCGTTGCAATCGTTCCTCCGCGGAATGGAGCTTTCCCTGGTGCGGCTGGACTGGTGAGAACGGACTGGCACCAGCGTACCGGATGCCAGTAGGGGCGGGCAATGTGACCAATGGATACACCACAGGCACGAGCGCACAGCCGGTCGGTCGCCCGCGAAATGCCCGCAAGGCGACGGAGGGCGCAGATTCCGGCTCAGAATGGGGCCGATTGTTGCCTGAATGCTGTTCTGGTGAAGAGACGAGCGCGTCTGGCATAATCGAACGCAGCTTGAGTAACGTCCATGCTCAATGAACCGTGAGGGGAGATGCTGGATTGACTGAAATGCCGGCAGAGTATGCGGGCGAGGCGGCGGTTCGCGCACTCCTGGAAGGGCTGGAACGGCATTGCTCCGCCTATTGCCTGCTGGGCGCGTGCGACGATCTGCCGGCCGCAGTGCACTCCGACATCGACTTCATGGTGGGGCAGGAGGACTTCGACCACATGCCGCAGATTCTCGCGGCGGTAGGAAGTGCGGCAGGATTTCGGCTGGTGCAGGAGATCGAGCACGAGGCCACGGCGCGCCGATTCGTGCTGGCGCAGAGCCAGCCGGACAAGGTCCTCTACCTGCATCCGGATGCGGCCTCCGATTACCGCAGAAAGGGCCGGAGATGGCTGCGGGCGGATGCGACCCTCAAGCGGCGGCGCCGGCACGCCCATGGATTCTGGGTGGCCTCAGCCGCCGACAATTTTCATTACTACCTGGTAAAAAGCATCGAGAAGGACAGGCTCGAGGAGTCGCAGGCAAGGGAGCTGGGCCAACTCTTCGCGGAAGACCCGGAAAGATGCGCGCAGATTCTGGAGCAGCGGCTTAGCCGAGAGTCGGCGCAGCGGATCGCGTTGGCTTGCCGATCCGGCGACTGGCGGGGCGTATTTGCGAGCGCGACGGCGCTCGGTGAAGAACTGATGGTGCGCGCTCCGCGCTACCCGCTGCGCGATCGTTTGGCGGAGCTGGGCAAGCGCGTCCGCCGCTGGAGGAATCCGACCGGCATGTGGATCGCGGTGCTGGGTCCGGACGGCAGCGGGAAATCGACGGTGATCGAGAAACTCGAGGCGGCGCTGGCTCCGGGGTTTCGGCGCACCGTGCGGTTTCATCTGCGTCCGCGGCTGCTGCCAGGAACGGGCGCGGCGGAGGCGGTGTCGAGTACGGACCCGCATGGACAGCAGCCGCGCGGGGTTGCCGCATCGACGCTCAAGCTCGTGTATTTCTGGGCTGACTACGTGCTGGGGTACTGGGGACGCGTGCGTCCGCTGCTGGTGCGACATTCGCTGGTGATCTTCGACCGGTATTATTGCGACCTGCTGATCGATCCTCGGCGCTTCCGGTCCCGGGGGCCGCGTTGGCTGGCGCGCGCGGTTGGCGCGATGATTCCCATGCCCGATCTGATGTTGATTCTGGATGCGCCCGCCGAGGTGCTGCAGGCGCGAAAGCAGGAGGTCACGCCTGAGGAGTCGGCGCGGCAGGCGCAGGCTTACCGGGAATTCGCGGCATCGGGCGCGGCCGGCGGGCGGGCGGTAGTGGTCAACGCGGCACTCGACGTTCATGAGGTGGTCCGCGCGTGCGTGGAGAAAGCGCTGGACGCAATGGCGAAGCGCACCGCGCGCCGGCTGCACCTGGGAACGGGCGAGCCCTGAGCGGCGAGCGCCGTGCGTCAGTTGGCGAGGGCGTGAGGTTCGCGGCGGTGATCTCCGCTCTCCTGCACGCGCCGCGAGCGGGCAATGAGCGCGGTGGCAACGATGCCCTGGAAAATGACCTGGGTTCCGAGAAGCCCGATCATGACGCCGTCCAGCCGCAGCCATTTCGCCATGGGGAAGGACAGAGAGACGGAGAAAACGGTCATGGCGAGATAAGACCAGAAGACCGGCGCGGTGAACTCCAGCGCGAGCAGGCCGGCGCGCAGCGGCCCGCCGACAAAGAACAGCACATAGAAGAGCGCATAAAGGCGCAGCACGTAGCCGTATTGCGCCATCTGCGGGCCGTAGACCAGGCGCAGCCAGAAGCTGGGAGCGGCCCCCATCACGAGGGCGAAGACGAGCGTGAGCCCGCCCCACTTGAACAGAACTGAACGCACGTAGGCGAGCATGCGCCGCACACCTCCTTCGTGCAGCCGGCGAGCGGCTTCAGGGGGAACCACGTTGTCGAGCCCTTGAAACCAGATGTGCGTGGCGCCCATCAGGTTTTGCGAGGCCTTGAGCACGCCGGCGGCCGCGGCGCCGTAGTAGACAGGCGCAGCGACCACGAACAGGTTGCCGGAAGTCCACTGGAGGATTGCCGAGGCGGTGAGCCAGCGCGCGATTTTCCAATGCTGCGCAATGACGGATTTGATGCGCGTCCGGTGAAAAGTTACGCGCTCGTACCAGAGCCATCCGACCACCAGCCCGAGCAGGGACGTGCCCGCCATGGCCCAGAGCGCGGTGACGCTGTTGAGGCGGTGAATCCGATGAAGGACGACGAGGATGGGCAGCTGGGTAAGATAGCTGAGCGCGTCGTCGAGGAAGGCGCGGCGGCCCTGCATGGTGGCGAAGAAATAGCGGCGGAAGAAATCCTGCGCCTGATAGGCGAAGGCAGAAATGGCGAGAGGAATGGCGAGATAGCCGACGTCGACGTGGCGGATGTGATCGCCCACCAGCCGCAGGCCGGCATAGACAACGACAAAACAGACGGAAACGAGAACGAGCTCCTGCAGGAGAACGGCGCCGTAGTAGGATGAGCGCGCCTCCTTCTCCTGCTTGGGCCCCACGCTCATCATGGGCGAGACGACGAGCGCGTACTGGATGCTGTTCACGAACAGAACCGACATCCAGGCGAGAGCGAAGATGCCGAACTCGCGCAGGCCCATGAAGCGGGCGAGGATCACGTTGGTGAGGAAGTTGGTGGCGCTGACAACGGATTGATCGGCGAGGGCCCAGGCCTCGCGCCCGCGCAGCAGACGGTGGAGACCCTCCCGGATTCGCCCCTTCCGCATCGATTCCGGGTTCATTCGATCCTCATGGTCTCTCAGGCCGCGGACCCGAGGCCAAACGCAGGAGAGGTTTGCGCGAGCCGCGCCTTCATTATTGCACGCGTGAATCGCGGTTTTTCAACGCGAGGCCGCATGGCAATCCCTGCGCGCGGAATCAAGATCGTTAATTGCATGGGGGATGGTACGATGAAACCATAAGCAAGCCAGAGTGAACGTGAAACGTTCCTTTCATTCCCCATGAAGGAGCAGCAACGAGATGACGGCGAAGAGGGCATTGGTGTGCGGCGCCGGCGGGTTCATCGGCAGCCACATGGTGCGGCGCCTGCGAGCCGAAGGTTATTGGGTCCGCGGAGCGGATCTGAAACACCCGGAATTCAGCGCTTCGGAAGCGCATGAGTTTGTCGTCGCCGATCTGCGGCTGCGCGCGAGCTGGGAAGCGATTCTCGACGAGGGCATGGACGAGGTGTACCAGTTTGCCGCCGACATGGGCGGTGCGGGGTACATCTTTACCGGCGAGAACGACGCGCACGTGATGCACAACTCGGCGACAATCAATTTGCACGCGGCCGATTTCGCGGTCGAGCGCAAGGCAAAGAAGATTTTCTATTCTTCTTCGGCGTGCATGTATCCCGCTTACAATCAGGAAGACCCGAATAATCCCAAATGCGCCGAGGAGACGGCGTATCCGGCCGCGCCCGACAGCGAATACGGATGGGAGAAGCTGTTCAGCGAGCGGCTCTACTTTGCCTTCGCGCGCAACTTCGGGCTGAATGTGCGTGTGGCGCGGTTCCACAACATCTTCGGCCCCGAGGGCACCTGGCGCGGCGGCAAGGAGAAGGCTCCCGCGGCGCTGATCCGCAAGGTGGCCGAGCAGCCGGATGGCGGCTTCATTGAAGTATGGGGCGACGGGTTGCAGACGCGCTCGTTCCTCTATATCGACGAATGCATCGAGGCCGTGCGCCGGCTGATGGAGAGTTCGTTTCCAGGGCCGGTCAACATCGGCTCGGAGGAGATGGTCACCATCAATCAGATGGCGGGCATGATCATGGAGATCGCGGGCAAGAAGATCGCGATCAGAAACGTGCCCGGGCCCACGGGCGTGCGCGGCCGCAACTCCGACAACCGGCTGCTGCGCAAGGAACTCGGTTGGGAGCCCACGATGAGCCTGTACGACGGCCTCAAGAAGACCTATCCGTGGATCGAAGGCCAGTTATGGAAGTCGCTCAAGAAGACGGCCTGAGACGGGAGGGCCGGGCGCACCTGGCCGCAAACCACAGCTTGATTTCATCGCGCGTCGGCGCGAACGGCGCCGGCATGGGGAGGGGTACAAGTTGGCGAAGTTCCTGATGAAGCTCTACTACCTCCTGACCATCCCTTTCAGCCTGGTTTTTCTGCTTCACTCCCGCAAGATTCATCCGGCCTACGGAATGAGCTGGCGCAAGAGGATCCTTTTCGGCCTGCGTGTGGTGCGGAACAAACACCGTATCCTCACCGCAAATAGCTACAAACCGGCGCTGGTGATGGCGCTCAAGCTGTTCGAGATGTCCCCGGAGGTTCCGGGCGTCGTCGTGGAGTGCGGCACCTTCAAAGGCGGCACCGCCGCCAGCCTCTCCCTGGCGTGCAAACTTGTGGGGCGCAAACTCATCATTTGCGATTCCTTCGAGGGGCTTCCGCCCGCAGACCCTGAGGACCGCGGCGCGGCGGGCTATCAGGCGGGGCAATACGCGGGGGCGCTCGAGGAAGTTCGGGCCAATATCGCCAAATACGGCGAAATCGGCGTATGCGAATTTGTGAAGGGGTGGTTCGAGGATACCCTGCCGCACTTTGATCGCCCGGTGGCGCTCGCCTTCCTGGACGTGGACCTGGACGCCAGCCTGAACACCTGCGTTCTCAACCTCTGGCCTCACCTTGTGGATGAGGGATACATTTTTATCGACGAGTTCGTCAACCTGGATTACTGCGCGCTCTTCTACTCCGAGAGGTATTGGAAGGAACACTTCGGCCGAACGCCTCCGGGCATGATCGGAGCCGGCACAGGGCTGGCGGCGGGGGAGTATTACCTCGGACCTTGGTCGGAGCGGAAATTGCATCCGATGCAGCACGCTACGGGGTCGGCTTATACGCGCAAATCCATGTCCGGCTATTGGACTTATTACCCGTCGACGGCGAAGGATTAGGCAGCGAGCATTCAGCGCGCCCGGCCGTCGCATTGCGGCTCTCGAATCGGCACGGATTATCCTTTATTCTCCGCCGCGAGGCGCGACTCGATCTGCGCATAGGTTTGGGCGACGAGGGCCGACCACGTCATGCGCCGCGCCGCTTCGAGCGCGTTTGCCGCAAGCCGTTGCTGGAGGGATGGGTCCGTGGTGAGGCTGGTCATGGCAGCGGCGAGATCGGCTACCACTTCATCCTCGGTGCGGCCGCGCGCGGCAATCTTCACTCCACAGCCCTCGGGCAAAATGGCGCCGGGTCCGCCCAGATCGAGGCAGATCACGGGAAGGCCCTGCGCGAGAGCTTCCATCACCACCGTGCCTCCGGAGTCGTGCAGGCTGGGAAAGACGAAGGCAGTGTGGCTCGCGTAGAGGCGGAGAACCTCCTCGCGCGGGAGCCAGCCGCGCCAGTCTACAGCATCCTCCAGCGCAAGCTGACGCGCGAGACGCTCGAGCCAGGCGCGGTCAGGTCCCTTGCCTACGATGGTGAGGCGGGCTCCGTGCAGCTCTGTGCGCACTGCTGCGAGCGCGCGCAGGGCTAGGTGAACGCCTTTCCAGTAAAGGAGACGGCCGGCAAAGAAAAATTGCGGGCCGCCGCCGGCTGCGGGCCGCTGCGCGACTTCTTCTTCGTCGACGGCCACATCCTGGGCACAGATGCATTTCGCGTGGAAGCGACGGGGAATCTGCTCCAATGTCTCGGCAGTCTTAAAGAAAACGAGCGAAGCCCGGCGCAGCGTGTCCAGCACCAGCGGATCGAAGGTGGCGAGCCGGTTGGCTGCGCCGCGCAGGAAGTCGAAAACGCGCCCTCGCAGCGGTAAAGAGGCGCGCAGGGCAGGAGGCGTATCTTCGCCGCCGCCCACGGGTCCGAAGACAAAGGGAATACCCAACCGGCCCATGAAGGAAGGATGGCGGTAGACGGCGAGGGTGATGTGATGGACGAGGTCGAAGGCGAAAGCGCGATGCAAAGCGCGTGCGCGGCGATACGCACCCCACTGCCAGAGCACGTAATACAAGTGGGCGCCGCGCTGGCCCCGCTTCCACCAGCGCAGGGAGCGGGGCAGATCGTAGCCGTGGACGGAGAGACGCAATCGGGGGAGTTGTGCGACGGCCTGTTCGACGGCGGCGACATTATTGGCGCGCGTGAGAATATGCACCTGGTGGCCCAGGCGCGCGATCGCGACCGCCCAGTGCCAGCCCATTCCGGGCTCAGAGCCTTTGCCCGGCTCGCAGGCGTAGGCGGAAAGAAGAACTTTCAAGGGGCCACCCCCACTCCAAGCCTGGGATCTTTCGTCGTTCAAGCGCGGCATCCTCTTTGCATGTCTCCGTCTGGCGCGCGCGTGAACACGCGGTCCCGGATGGCGCGCGCCGGCGCCCAGGCTTTCTTTTCAGGCAAACGGATCCGCATCTGGGTCGTGCGCCGCGCGGCGCAGAATCCTTCCGTAACGCAGGATGATCCCGAAAAACAGGTAGTAGGGAATGGCGTAAAACGGCTTTTCGAAGCCGTCTTCGCCGATGGCGGTATTGAGAACCAGGATGTTGAAGATGAGGAGAAGGAGCAAGTTGCTGCGGTCCTCGAACCACTCCATCCGTCCGGCAAGCCGGTAGGCCCGTCCCCAGGAGTAGAGCAGCGCCCCCTGCATGAGAAGCCAGACGAGCATGCCGGAGACGCCGAGGCGCGCAATCACGGAGATATAGCTGTTGTGCGGTTCGCGCACCAGGGCGCCCCCGACGCCGCGGAAGTCAGTGAGCGGGATGCCGTAACCCAGACCGAAGACGATCTTCTGCGGCGACCGGATCATTTTCCTGTAAATGGACCACCACCAGCCGATGCGCTGCGGCACGCCTTCCGCAGCGCCCTCGGTTTCTGCCGAGGACGCCTTGCCGGAGATGGCCTCAAAGTGGGAGACGATGAAGTCGAGGGAGATGTTTTTGTGCTCCCGTCCCTTGATCGCGATGCCGGAGACGGAGATGGCGCCGATGATCAGGACGCCGAGCAGAAGCATGGCGGTCCAGCGCGCGGCCAGGCGGCTGCGGGTGACGAAGAGCAGGATGCCGACAACAAGCACGCCGAGGTAAATGGTTCTCGATTGGGCGAAGGCGACCGCGAAGGCGACCAGAACGCCGGCCAGCAGTTCCCTTCCTCGCACCGGGCTGCGGCTGGGTCCGCGTTCGATGAGCAGCCAGCACGCGGCCCAGACAAGGATGTTGGGGGTGTTGGTGATCTGGAAGAACAGGTGCGCCGAATTCGTGCCCATGCCGGGCAGGCTGGGCGAGTATTTTTGCAGCGTGGCGGCAAAGGGAAACAGCAGGCCATAGAAAATGGCGACGATCAACACGCGCCGCTGCCAGCGAAAGAAGTAATGCAGGTTCGCAGAGCTGTTGACGAGCCAGAAGCCGACGATCAGGAAGAGCGATTCGATAGCCTGCGAGGCGTCGCGGAAGGACCATGCGCCGCCGACGTGGAGATCATAGAGCGAGCGGGTGAGGCTCAGGGCCCACCACAGAAAAATGGGGACGATCCAGACCTGGGAGGCCATCTTGGTGAGCACAGCGATGCTGTCGACCATGCAGAGGGAGATGACGAGAACCAGCTCACCGATAGGGATGCCGGCGCCGACCGGGGGAATACGGAGCATCTCGAATCCGGCATTCAGGATGAGATAGCCGGCAACCGTCCAGAGAACGATCTTGCGCCAGAGATTGACCTGAGCGAAGACGCCTGCTTGTTCCAGGGCGGGAAATTCAACTTCAGGCCAGTGGCCGGGGTCGGCCATTGAAGGGATGTTCATGACTCTGCGGCCCACTCCGCCGTCAACTCAGCGAATCGGGCGCGCCGATGCGCTTCGCTTGCTCTTTTTCGACTGGGCACAGGGAAAGGATAGCAGACGCCTGATTGCGGAGCGGAGAATGGAAACGCGCCCTTACTGCGGCGGCCGATAGGGCTCGATGCGCAGGAAATTGGAAAGAATATTGCGCTCCTCGGGCGAGAACTGACTCTGGAAACGCGCGGAGTTGAGCACAGTGTCGCGCTGGTCGGGGGGCACGGCACGCAGATCCTGGAAGGCGCGGGTCATCATCTGGCGGCGGTCAGGCGGAAGCGTGGCGAACTGGCGGCTGGCGGCGCTCAGGTTCATGCGCTCCTCGGGAGAGAGCCGTTCCAGCATCTCATTGCGCTCCAGGCGGAGCTCGCGATGCTGCTCGCTCATCTGGTTGAGCTGGTGGAGCTGCTGAAACTCGCGCTGCTGCTCGGCCGGCGCCTGGCGCGAGAAGGCGGGATCACTGCGCAGCAGGCGCTCCTGATCCTGGACGGGCAGGCCGCGGTGTTGATTGAGCCAGTCCTGCAGATGGCCCGGAGGGGCGTAGCGGGAATAAGGATTTCCGCCACGACCCTCGCCCGGATAAGCCGGACGCACATTGCCGCCATTGGGATAGGCAGGGCGATAGTCAGCCGGAGGGCGCTGGCCCGGATTGCGGTTTGGATTTTGATAGCCGTTCTGCTGGCGGGCATTTTGCCGGGCTTGCTGCCGGGCTTGGCGGGCCTGCATGCGGGCGGCGGCGCGGGGATGATTTTCAGCAAAGCGCGCGCGGGCAGCGTCTGCGCGCTCGCCGCGCTGCGCGAGAGCCGGGCTAGCAGGAAGACAGAGCAGGAGCAGGACCGCGGTCCACGCCCAAGGGCGTATGGCCCCTGAGCGCATGGGCCGTGAACGCGCCCATTCCGCGCTCGAATGGTCCGTGCTCGAATTTCGCTTCACGACTTTCTCTCCCTGCCCCTGGCTGCAATGTGATCCGCCTCAGTCTCCGTTCTGATCGGCCGAGAGCGCGTCCATCTGGTCCAGCACCTGGGCGTTGTTATCCAGAAGCTGTAGATCGTGGACGACGGCGGCATCATGGTTATCAGCCTGCGTGGGCGCATTCCAGACGGCCACGTCCAGATAGGTCCCTCCGCCCAACAACAGCACAATGGTGAGCGCCATGGCTGCGAGCGGACGCGCATGCAGGCCGGGACCGTAGGCGAGGTGGGCGCGCAGCCGCGCGAACCAGCCGGCCAGCCGTCCGGCGGGCGCGGCCTCGCGTTCCTCGCGCATCCGCGCCTCAAACCGGGTGAGAAAGTAGGGATTTGGATCCGGAGCCTGCCACGCATCCAGCATGCCCATGGTGGCGCGCAGCGATTCCAGTTCGCCGCGGCAGCTCTCGCACTCGGCAACGTGCGCTCGAACCTTGGCAGGCGCCGACGCGGGATCGAGCAACAGGTCAATAAGCTTCGACTCTGGCAGCTTCGATTCCGTTCCGGTGCAATTCGCATTCATCCGCTTCATGACTCCCACCCCACATTCTCCGCCGGTCGATTTTCGCTCGTTGTCCGGCTTGTATCCACTCAAACAAAATCCTTCAATTTCTCCCGCAGCGTCTGATAGGCGCGGAAGAGCAGCGACTTGGTCGCCGATTCACTCAATTTGAGCACCTCTCCGATCTGGCGGTAATCCATCCCCTGATACTTGTGCATGAGCACCGCCATGCGCTGGCGCTCAGGCAGTGCCATCACATGGCTGCGAATGGCGGCCATGCGCTCATCGCGCAACAGCCGCTGCTCCACCGAAGGTTCGTCGTCGGCCAGATCGGGGGTCGTACCGGTTTCTTCGTCCGGAGCGTCCAGGTACACCGTCTGCGCCGCACGCTCGTGCCGGGTGTCGCGCGCATGGTTCACAGCCAGGTTAGTCGCAATCCGGTAGAGCCAGGTAGTAAACCTGGCTTCGGCCCGGTAGCTGTCCCTGGCACGATAGACGCGCAGGAACACCTCCTGCGCCAGTTCTTCGGCGACAGACTGGTTATGGACCATTCTGTAGAGAAAGTGAATCATGGGCCGGTGGTACTTTTCCACCAGGTAATTGAAACCGGCCTCATCGCCCGCCGCAACGCGCAGCATGACAGCTGCATCGCCGGCCGGATCCACTTCGCCCCTAAGGTTCAGACCGGACTCGGGTATCGAGTTCGGCCGAAGGGTCGAGCCCGCTACCAGGGCCGGGCTGTCCAGGACCATGGTCGCCATATCCTCAGAAACCCCGTCGCCATGAGAAGGTTGCGCCTCGTAAGCGGTTTCTTCGCCGGAATTTCCGCCGCCTCCGTGCTCTCCGGGGAGCGGCCCGGCGTCTCTGCCGGGACGGCCGGAGCGGGCGAGCCGCGCAGCGGACGAAAGAGCCGGTGCGGGGCGGCAATCGGGGGAGTAGGCCGGGGCGTTTCCAGCGGAAATCGGGCCGACGGGCTGGGCCGAAAAGGAAGGCAAGCCGACGGCTTCCGAGCCAGCGGGTTCGGGCGCCCCGAAACGCCAGCCGGATTCTACCCCGAATTCAGGGCCGAATTCCCCCATTTGGCCCCAAGGCCGCCAGGGCTCCGATCCCTGTTGAGAGGACGGAACCACGGGTCTCGGGGCTGGTCGAATTCTCCAGAACATGCCTGGTTTTACTGGGCAGAACCGCTGCGGCCAACCAGCTTGCCGGTTTGGCCCTGAGCGGCTGCTGGTGTTACTCTACCCTACGGGACGGCCCGCCGGCGCAGTCTTTTCTTCTTTCATTCCGGGCGGTTAGCTCAGTTGGTTAGAGCGCCTGCTTCACACGCAGGAGGTCGCAGGTTCGAGTCCTGCACCGCCCACCAGTCCGCTTCCCTCCCAGCCCCAAGCGAAGCACGCGATCCACCCTCCCAGAGTTGGGCGACTGGGGCTTTTTCCGGAGGGCAGCGACCCCTTTTGAAGCGCGCACCCACCAGCTGACGGGCTCCGCTCGTTGCTATGCTTCGCGGCTCCTTAAGCCCTTTTTAATCTAGGGAATCCTGCGGACTATGAGTGTCTGCGGGCAATTTGTAGCGTTGTGCGCATAGCCGCAATACGGAAGGTTGTACGGCGAACCCGGGGCCTCGACCACCCCGGTGGAGGAGGCCGTGTAAACATGTAGCCTTCCGCTCAAAGCATTCAGCGCGTAAAGGTGGTTGTCCTTGTCCCAGGACATGGTGGAGATGTAGCCGGAAGTTCCGATGATGCCGGTAAACGGGGTAATGGGCGAGGCGCCGTTGAAGTGAAAGAACTGTATCCCGGTGCCAGTTGAGACGGCCAGAATATTGCCTGCCGGATTCAAAATCACCTGGTTGATGGTGGGCTGCGCGGGGTATGGCATGTCCTGGTAAGTGTTGGTGGAAACCAGGTCGCCATTGTTTTCTACCGTATAGCTGGCGAGCTGAGGCTGGGTGTCATTGCAATCGCCGTTATCGCCAAAGTACACCACGGTGGCCAGGTGATTGGTCGGATCGTCGGTTGCGAGCCCGGGAAAATACTGGTACGCCTGATCCCCTGCCGGCGGAGCGGGGTCGGTTTCGGTGAAGCTGCTGTCGTTCTCGAGGGCGCCGCTGCTTTCCCGAGTCATCAATGAAAAAACTTCATTCGGACAGGCGGTGTCCGACGAGTTGTTCCAGGTGTACGCAAACATATCGTTCCCTGCGATGACCGGCAAGGCAAAAATCGGTGCGTCGTCTGCACTGGAACCTGTATTCCCAATCAAAGAGAGTTGACCGGTCTTGCTGATGGAAAAACTCTGCATGTTGCCGCCGCACTCCCCTGCGTCCAGCACGTACACGTACTGGCCGGTGTGATCGAGCTTTCCGCCATCGTCCGTGTCGCACCACTCATGGAGGTCGACGGTCGATACTTCATCCCCAATCGCTCCATCGGAGGAAACGTCGTAAGAGCGCTGGTATTGATGCGACGTCTGGGGATTTGCATCGACGGCGAGGAAATGAGTTCCGTTGGTGCCGATAAGATAGCCGGTGGTCTGCGCCTGCGTAAACGGAGAGCCCTTGATCTCAGTAAGCTTTCCCGCGGATGAAGCGGCGTAAACGAAAATCGGGCCAGTGGTTATCTGGTTGGGACCTTGTTCAGCCACATAGACGTAGGCGACAGGCGATTCAGCGAGAGCCACGCCGGTGCAGGTTGCGGTCACAAGGCAGACTGAGGCGAGGACAGAACGCATAGGGAATCTCCATAAGAACGCATTTAGAACCTCCATCGGGAGAGGAGGGATTTGCTTGGTGTGCTTTCACCGCCGACCGACGGCAGAACGGCCCTACCCGCTTGAGATGCCTGCACCGGCACTGCGTGCGAAGTCCGAGGCCAGCCTGATTTAGCATGACTACCATTCCTTTTGATTTAGCATGACTGCTATTCCTTTTGCCGGGCGGGTTCCCGCGCAGGAGTTGTGATTTTGCCAAAGTGGTTACAGGGGATGCGGCCTTTCAGCCGAGCGGGCGCCATGCGCGATGCCGGCGCGGGGATCGCGCTGGCGGCGATGAACATCCCCCAGGTGCTGGGGTACACGCGGATTGCCGGCATGCCGGTGGTGACCGGGCTCTATACCCTGCTGCTGCCGGTTCTGGCCTTTGCCGCGTTTGGCTGCTCACGCTATCTGGTGGTTGCGGCCGACTCGGCGACGGCCGCGATTCTGGCCAGCGGGTTGGCAGGCATGGCGCCGGCGGCGAGCGCGCACTATGTCGCTCTCGCCGGCTGTGTGGCGTTGCTGACGGCGGTGTTTCTCTTGCTGGGGCGGCTGTTCCGGCTGGGCTTCATCGCCGACTTTCTTTCGCAGACGGTGCTGGTGGGCTTCCTCACCGGGGTTGGAATTCAGGTGGGGATTGCCGTCCTGGGACCGACAATGGGAATTGAAGTGACCTCGCGCCGGACGGTGATGCAGGCGATCGAGATCTGCCGCGGGCTCAAGGCCGTGCATCTGCCCACGCTCTTGGTTTCCGCCGCGGTCCTGGGGTTAGTGCTGGTTTTGCACTCGGTGACGCCGAAGATTCCCGGCCCGCTGGTGGCGGTGGCGGGCGCCATCGCGGCGAGCGCGTATGGGCACCTCTCCGCATACGGCGTGTCCATGATAGGCCCGGTAGCAGGTGGTCTGCCGCATCTGCAATTCGCGCTCCTGCCCTGGCGGGAGATTCTGCCGCTGATTCCCATTGCCGCCTCGTGCGCGGTGATGATCGTGACCCAGAGCGCGGCCACGGCACGCGTCTATGCGGTGCGCCATCACGAGGAGCTGAATGAGAACCGCGATCTTCTGGGGCTGGCCGCAGCCAACGCGGCAGCCGCGGTAACCGGAACTTTTGTGGTGAACGGCAGCCCCACGCAGACGGCCATGGTGGAAAGCTCCGGAGGGCAGAGCCAGGTGGCCCAGGCGGCCACGGCGTGCGTGGTGGCCTGCGTGCTGCTGTTCTTTACCCATCCGCTCGAATACCTGCCGCAGTGCGTGCTGGGCGCGCTGGTGCTTCTGGTGGCGATTCACCTGATCGACCTGCGCGGGCTTGAGAGCATTCGCCGCGAGAGCCCGGGCGAGTACGCGGTTGCGCTCACGACGGCGATTGTGGTGGTGGTTGCGGGCGTGGAGGACGGCATCCTAGTGGCGATGGTCATGTCGCTGCTGCGCATTGTGCACCACAGCTACCACCCCTTCACGGGAGTGATGATCCCCGACGCCAAGAAAGCCTGGAGAGTCGTTCCCGCGGCGCATGGGGCCTTAACCGAGCCGGGGCTGGTGCTGTATCACTTCGGCGCTTCCCTCTTCTACGCCAACGCCGGCCGCTTTGCCGAAGAGATCGTGACGCTCGCCGGGCAGCCGCCCAGCGGAGTTCGCTGGGTGATTGTGGACGCCGAGGCGATTGCCAACGTGGATTACAGCGCGGCGCGCATCGTTCTTGAATTGAAAGCGCACCTGGAGCAGGCGGGCGTGCAGCTGGGGTTTGCGCGGCTGGCGCCAAGCACAAAGGCCGATTTCGACCGCCATCATCTCAGCAGGGCGTTCGGCCCGGAACAGATCTTCGAGCGCCTGCACGATGCGCTCGATGCTTTCCAGGTACGAGAAGGGGCACACGGCGGAGAGCGCAGTGCGGCAAACCGCGAGGACGCACGGGCGGCGGGCGGACCCGACGGGAACTGAGAGGTTATTTCTTTTTCGCGGCGTGGTACTCGCGGCGAATGTGATCGATGTTGACGGTGGGCTTGGGGTACTGCATCTTGAGCGACTCGAGATGCTCGACCACGATGCGGGCAATGGCGAAATTGCGAAACCACTTGTGGTTGGCGGGGATCACGTACCAGGGCGCGTGCGCGGTGCTGCAGCGGGAGAGCGCGTCCTCGTAGGCCTCAACATACTGATCCCAAAAGGCGCGTTCCTTGTAGTCGGCTTCACTGATCTTCCACTGGCGCGCGGGGTCGTCGAGCCGCTGCTTGAAGCGCTTGAGCTGTTCTTCGGCCGAGATGTGCAGAAAGAACTTGAGAATGTGCGTTCCGTGCTCGACGAGCTCTTTCTCAAAGGCGTTGATCACTTCATAGCGGCGCGACCAGACTGGCTTGGGTACCAGCTTGTGCACGCGGACGATGAGGACATCTTCGTAGTGCGAGCGGTTGAAGATGACTACTTCGCCGCGGGCCGGCGCGGCTTTGTGCGCGCGCCAGAGAAAGTCGTGGGCCAGCTCCTCAGCCGAGGGCTCGCGAAACGGGGCCACGCGGCAGCCCTGCGGATTCATGGCGCCGAGAACGTGATTGATGGTTCCGTCTTTTCCACCCGTGTCGAGAGCCTGCAGGCAAATGAGCAGCGAGTGGCGGCGCTCGGAGTAGAGCAGGTCCTGGAGGGCGCGCAGTTTCTTCTGGTAGTGATCGATCTCTTTGGCCGCGGCCGCGTGACTCTCGTGATTGCCCTTGAATGAGGGATCGAAGTGCTTAAGACGGACCTTGGAACCGGGGGGAATTTTGCATCGGTCAATGAGATTCATAAAGGTCGCGGGCAGCGGCATTTGTCGCAGTCCTGAGTGTAAACCCGCGCGGAGGGCCCAGATTGAAAAGGCGTCCCTCGAGGGCTGAATCCCGTATTCGTATTGGGGTCGTTTCGGCACGACTGAAGCCATGCCCTCTTACAGGAGTCGTCCTCGGAAGGCTCTTGGCAAGCTCCGGGGTTGAAGCTCCACAATTCATATTTGCGGTTAGACGAACGGGCTAAAGCCAGTACCCTTCAACTGAAGACCGTGCCCCTCAGTGCGCGTTGATGCGCTGTTGATCCGGGGGCGTAATACTGGATGTACGGGAGCCCGCGGCCGAGGCGCGCGCGCCCTGCACATCGAGAAGGAAATGCGATGGGGAAAGGTGAAGGAGAGAAACGCGATGGAAAAGACATTGCCGCCCGAGTTGCTGAAGAAAATCGACGCTTACTGGAGGGCCGCCAATTTTCTCTCTGTGGGGCAGATTTATCTTTACGACAATCCGCTGCTCAAGCGCCCGCTCGAGCTGGGCGACGTCAAGCACATGCTGCTGGGCCACTGGGGCACCACGCCGGGGCAGAACTTTATTTACACGCACCTGAACCGCGCCATCAAAAAGTACGACCTGGACATGATCTACATTTCGGGTCCGGGGCATGGCGGCCCGGCGGTGGTTGCGGGCACTTATCTCGAAGGCACGTACAGCGAGATTTATCCCAACATC
>DATJRT010000054.1:0-7602 GCA_035504495.1 Occallatibacter sp. | reverse complement strand
AAAGCCAGGCAGCAATCCTCCGGCGGCCCGGTGATCAAAGACAACTCCGGCGCCGAGGTCTACGACGCCATCCTCGTCATCGCCCCGTCGGACAAAGACGCCAATGTGCTTTGGGTCGGCACCGACGACGGTGAAGTCCAGCTCACCCGCAACGGCGGCAGTTCCTGGACGAATGTCACCGATCACATCCCCGGCCTGCCGCCTTGGGGACGCATCGAATCCATTGACGTTGCTCCCGGCGACCCCGGCTCCGCGCTCATCGCCGTCGACTGCCACTTCAGCGGCGATTTCAATCCTTATCTGTTCCGCACCAGCGATTACGGAGCAACCTGGCAATCGATCTCCGGCAATCTGCCCCCGGTCTACGCCCACGTCGTCCGCCGCGACCTCCGCGATGCCCATATCTATTACGCCGGCCTCGAAAACGGCCTTTACGTTTCCTGGGACGAGGGCGAGCACTGGTACCTCTTCGGTCTTGGCCTGCCTGACGCCGCGGTCTATGACCTTGCTCTCGATGCCAGGAACAACAGCCTCGTTGTGGCCACGCACGGCCGCTCCGTCTGGATCCTTGACGATCTCACGCCCTTCCGGCAGTTCACTCCGGAAATCGCCAAGGAAACCGCAAAGCTCTTTCCGCCTCCCGAGGCCGTCCGCTTCTGGCCCTGGAGCCCGGTCGAGGGTCTCGGCGACAGCGCGTTCTACGGCAAGAACCCTCCTTATGGCGCCGAGTTCACTTACTATCTCGCCCACGACGCCAAAGATCCCGGCCAGCTCGTCATCACCGATGCCGCCGGTCACGTGGTCCGCACCATGAAAGGCACGCACACGCTCGATCCCGGCGAAGTTCCGCCCGAGGACGAGGATCTGCCCCCTGCCGCCGGCTCTGCTCCGCCCGCTTCGGCCTCCACGCAGCACTCCGAGCAGCAGGAAGCGAAATCCCCGCAGCCTCCGGCCTCCTCGCAGTCCCAGCAGCAGCTTGCGCCGGAAAAGACTGCCGAGGAACAAAAAGGAGCCGAACAGCCGAAGGAAATTCCCTGGGTGCCGGCGAAAGAGGGCCTGCAGCGTGTCTACTGGGACCTGCGCGCCGACGGCCCCGTGCGCTGGGAAGGCGCCAAGGACTTCAACAAGGGCCCGCGCTCCGGCGCGCTGGTTCCGCCGGGCGACTATACTGCCACCCTCACCATCGCCGGCCAGACGGCCTCGCAGAAGCTGGTCGTCGTCAATGATCCCGCCTCCCGCGGCACTCCGGCCGAGATGGAAGACCGCTACCGCGTGACCGAGTCTGTGCTGCAGGAGCTCTCCCAGGTCGATGCCGCGCTCAACCGCCTCGACGCCATGCATGCGCAATTGGAGGCCCTGCGGCAGGTCATCAAAGGCTCGCCCGACGAGTCGTCTGTGAAGACTGAAATCGATGCCTTTGAAAAGAAGATGAAGCCTCTGGAAGACGCAATCACCAGCAACGCGGGCGCCGCCGAATCCACCCTCCGCGTCCCCGACCAGATTCACGAGAAACTGCTTGCACTCGATGCCCTCCTCGAAGGCGAGGACGATGCTCCCACTACCGCCGTCCTGGACCAGAAGACTCTCGTCGATGCGGAGTACCAATCCGCAATGCAGAAATTCAACCAGTTTCTCACCGGCGATGCCAAGCCATTCAACAGCTCCATGGCCGCACGAAAGCTCACGGGGGTGGTGATTGGCGAGCCGGTCGAGGTGCCTCCCAGGTAGCGCCCTGCCCGCCGCTCTGAACTGCTCTGGGCCGGGGCGCAAATCCGGCTTTGGACCCGAATCTGCTGCGCGCAACTGACCTGGTCGCCGCGGCTCGCAGCGGCAGCCTCGATTGCTTCTTCGCTTCCGCCATTCACAAGGTCGAACCTGCGGCCCTTCGTTAACAGTTCCGCAGACCCCTCTTCAAGCGTTCGGCGAGGTTTACGGCTGTGCAGAATCGGCCAATGAACATCGGGGTCTCAGGATGCTTTCCGAGTTCAGCCGAGAACCACCGATTGCCGGCGGCCTTCATGGCATTCTCCCCGGTATGAACCAGCCGCAGGGATTTTCGTATTGAAGCGCCAGCTTCCTCGACAGACTTGAACCTGGCCTTTCTTCAATTGCTCTTCGGAGCCATGAGCTTTCGCCGTATGTTTATCGGGTTTCGAGAAGGATGCCCGAGAAGGATGTCCCAGAAGGACGTTTTCGACGGGCGAGTCAATACGCGTTCAGGCGGTTCGCTGGACCCCCCAGGCATATTGCAGAAGCCTAGCCAACCACCGGCCCTGATGTGCCCGGTTCTCAAATCGAGAATGTTCACCCTGCCACGTGGAATCCGAAAGGGAACCAGGGAAGTGGGACGCAGAGAATTCAGGCTCTTTCTGAGAATTCTGCCAGGGGCGATGTCGCTCTCTGGTTCCCTTTCCCGAACACATCCCCGGAAATCGGCCGTAAACGAGCAAAGATTTAGGAAGGTCTCTACAAATGAGGGATTTTAACGACTCAATGGCGGAGGGAGAGGGATTCGAACCCCCGGTACCCTTTCGGGCACAACGGTTTTCAAGACCGCCGGTATCAACCGCTCACCCATCCCTCCGCGGAACGCGGGAAGGGCTGCTCCTTAGTTTACTGCAGCTCCCTTGATTCCCGTGCACCCGCCTGCCTTGGCCCGCGCCAAAGCTTGCCTGGCGCAGCGTCAGCGTTTCGGGCATTTTCAGGCGAGGTTTGCTTGAAATCCCCTCGCTGCGAGCATCCCGGGTTCAGCTCGTTTGGACGAGTGGGCGCTCCGGGAAAAGGAAGTCTTGCTCGATGGTCGCGCATCGAGAGCAGAACCGGCGCCGCTCTACGCATTTCTCCTTCTGATGGTTACCGAAACCGATATCTTCAAGTGGCGATTTTCCCTGGGGTCCCCGGCGACAGGTCTAGGTCGCTGGGGCGGAAGAAATCGCCACCTTGCGCGAAAATCAAGACGGCTATACCTGAAGGAGAAATGCCTTAAAACCCCTCCAGTACATTGGCCACAAGCTGCCGCGCGAACTCGCGCGAAAGCCGCGTGACCGCGGCCGGGTCTTCCTCGAGAAACGTGGGCAGATCGGTGGTGGACTGGTACTGCTGGCGGAAGGTGTAGTTGTTGTTCTGGTAGAGCACGCGTCCATCGCGGTCATTCAGCGTGACGGAGACGATGATGGTGATGAGGAAGCTCGAAGACTGCTCTGTGGCCGAATTGTAGGTAAGCGGCGAGATCGCTTCCTTGAGGATGGTCCCGTGGAGCACCGCATCCGCGTCCGCGCTCACCACGGGCGTTACCCGGAAACGCGTCCGCGCGGCAAACTCGCGGATCACCGCGTCCGTCATCGCGGCCTCCGTGCCGTAGATCTCGGTGCGTGTCTGAAAAACCGGAACGGCGAGCGTTTGCACGCCGGGAGGCAGGTGCGTGGCCACGCCCAGGGTGTGATAGCCGCAGCTGCTCAGGCCGGCAAGGAAAGCGAAGAGCAAGGCCGGAAACGGGAGCCGGGCGGCAAGCGGACGCATGATGCCATCTTAGCGCCCGTCACAGCCACGCCGCGGCCATCATGCCCAGGCCCGGCGTAGACAGTTTCAATCCGTCGGCGCGGCCGGCGAAATAGAGCGCATTCAACTGCTCGGAGTGGCGCAGCTCGATGCGGCGGAAGCCGGCCTGCCGCAGTTCGGCTTCGAGGGTCTCCGGGGTGAAGAACAGCCGGAAAGGTTCGCCCGCGCGGGCCACGCGCGCGGCCAGCCACTTGAACGCCAGCCGCTGGCCCAGCTTCAGCGTCTCCGGCGACAGCGCGAAGTCGAACACCACGCCGGATCCTGCCGGCAGCCGGGCAATGGTCTCAAGCGTGGCGCGGAAGGCATCGAGCGTGAGATACGGCGCCACGCCCAGCCAGCCGAAGAACGCAGGGCGATTGAAATCGAGCCCACCCTCGCGCAAACCCTCTGCCAGCGTTTTGTGCTCGAAGTCCAGGGGAACGTAGCCCACCGCTGCCGTGGGCGCGATGCCCGCCTGGACAAGCAGCGAGCGCTTCCACGCCTGCGTGGCGGGAAAGTCGACCTCGAAGACTTGCAGCTGCGGAAAGGGATTGCGATAAGCGAAGGTGTCGAGGCCTGCGCCCAGCAGCACGTACTGGCCGGCGCCGTGCGCGACGGCCAAAGCAAGCTGGTCTTCCGCGAACCGGCTGCGCGCGGCCATGTAGGCGCGGAAGGCCCGCGCCACCGGATGCATTTCGCGCCCCGGATCGAATGTGAATTGCGCGCCCAGAAGAGGAACGGCAATGGGATCGTTGAGAACCGGCGGCGGGTCCAGCACCTGGTGAACCGCGCGCCGCAGAGCCACGCGAAAGGCAGTCCTGCTGGCGCGGCCGGTCTCCATCTCTGGAGTGTACCAACGGGTCGGGCGGCTGCGCCTTCCGGCCCAATGCCGCTTCGCACCCTTGATCCGCGCCGGCGTAGCATGGTGCCATGAACTCGACCGCGAGCTGGACAACGAATTGGATGGGAAGCTGGATTGGATGGGCTTTGCTGTCGGCCCTTTTCGCCGCGGCTACGGCGCTGCTGGCGAAAGTGGGCGTGGAGCACGTCGACTCCAACCTGGCCACGGCGCTGCGCACCACGGTTGTGGTTTTCTTCACCTGGGGCATCGCTTTGGCGCTCGGCAAGCACGGTGAAATCCGCTCGCTCGACCGGCGCACGCTTTTCTTTCTCGCGCTCTCGGGGGTGGCCACGGGGCTGTCGTGGCTTTGCTACTTCCGCGCCCTGCAGCTTGGCCCAGCCTCGCGCGTGGCTCCGCTCGACAAGCTCTCCGTCCCTCTGGTCATGCTTTTTGCCTGGCTGCTGCTGGGAGAGAAGATGAACGGGGCCGCGCTTCTCGGCGGCGCCCTCATCACCGCCGGCGCCATTGTCATGGTGCTGAGCTGAGTTTCCCTATACTGAGTTTAATGGCCGCCTCACAAAACCGTCCGAACGGCCAGGCCGAAGCGCCGCGCCGCATCGTCCTCACCGGCTTCATGGGCTCGGGAAAAAGCACCGTGGGTCCGCTGGTGGCGCAAAAGCTCGGCTGGCGCTTTGTCGACGCCGACGACGTGATCGAAGCCGAGGCCGGCTGCACCATCGCCCAGCTGTTCGCCCGCCACGGCGAGGCCGCCTTTCGCGAGCGTGAGCGCACCACGATTGCGCGGCTGGTTGGCGGCGATGGCCTGGTGCTGGCCCTTGGCGGCGGCGCCATCGAGCAGGCCGAAACCCGCAAGCTGCTGCTTTCCGCGCCGGGCACGCTGCTCGTCCATCTCGAAGTGGCGCTCGAAATCACCCTCAGGCGCTGCGCGGGCACGGAAGGCAGCCGGCCGATTCTCGCCGACCGCGCCAACCTGGAACAGCGCTACGCTCGCCGCCTGCCTCTCTATCGCGCCGCTCACGTTTCCATTTCCGTGGATACGTTGACGCCGGATGAGGTGGCGCAGGCCGTGGTGCAAGCCGCGTGGTCGAACCGGATGCGATCGGTCTGACCGGCACTTTCGGCGAGCCCGGGAGCGGCCTGTCTATCTGGCCGAATCTCCTGGAGTCCAGGGCGCGTGCAGACGCAGTGCCCGGCTTCAGGAGTTGCCGCTTTCAGCCGTTGCGGCGCGGCTTGCCGTTGGTGGAAGAGGCGCCGCGGCCGGCACGGACCAGCAGGCAGGTGATATTGTCCTGGCCGCCGGCCTGGTTGGCCGCGCTGACCACCCGGGCGCAGAGGTGGTCGAGGGGAAGGTCGAGGCGGAGGATGGACTCGAGAAGCGGATCGGAGAGCTCGCGGGTGAGGCCGTCGGAACAGAGGAGAAAGAGATCGCCCGGCTCGGGCTGGAGTTCGAAGACGTCGGGCGCGACCTGGCTCTGCGTGCCCAGGGCGCGGGTAATCACGTTGCGCAGCGGCGAGCGCTCGGCTTCGGCACGGCTCATGCGGCCCGCGCGCACCTGCTCCTCCACGTGCGAGTGGTCCACGGTGATCTGTTCCAGGTGGTCCCGGCGCAGGCGGTAGCCACGGCTGTCGCCGATATTCAGAAACCAGGCGCGGCGCTCGCCGGTAACAAGAAGCACCATGGTGGTGCCCATGCCGCTGAGTTTGTGATTGCGTTGGGCGCGGGAAAAAATGGCCTGGTTTGCGGCGCTGATGGCGCGTTCGGCTTCTTCTGTCGTGGATCCTCGCGAGGCATTACCGGCCAGCACGCGCATCAGTTCGTCCACGGCCAGGGAGCTGGCGATTTCTCCGGCGGCCGCGCCGCCCATCCCGTCGCAGACCACGAAGACGCCGTGCTCGACGGAGTAGCCGAACGCGTCTTCGTTGGAAGAACGCTTGCGGCCCAGGTCGCTCACGGCCGCGGCGGAGTACGAAACCGCAGCCTTCTCTGAAATCATGCGTCCTCTTCGTCTTGCCGTCCGCCAGGGTTCCGGCGGCTGGTCTTCCCCCGCGCCCCAACGCTCCGCATCGGTTTTGCGCGTCGATAAAAACGCGACCCGGTCAAGCTCCCATCGGCCAGTTTACACAGGAACCCCAAGGCGCGACCCGGCCGAATCGCTTACTTGCCCGGCGGCGAAGGCAGCGGCGGCGGGGCCGGCAGCTCAAATACTTGGATGGCGCCGGCGTTGAGAACGGCCACGCGCCGTCCGGAAGGCGAGATGGCCACGTTTCCGCCCACATCGAGGATAGGGCTGGCCGGGGTCTCCAGGGCCAGGTCGCCGGTGGCCGCATCGTAGACCGTCACCCACTGGCCCCTGATGTCGCCCGCGTCGAGCGGGGCATAGGTGTTGACGGGATGGTTAACGCCGAGAGTTTCGCGGGCGATGCGCAGACCGCCGGGTGCCACCGTAATCTCCGGCCAGATGGCGACCGAAGGTATCTCGTCGGCCCAAAGACTGCGGCCGGAAGTAGTCATGGCTATCACGGTTTCGCTGCCATCGGAAGCGCAGGTCGTGACCAGAAACTCACTCTGGGAGACAAAGTCTTCCCTGGGGTCGCAGCGGGAGTCGACGCTGCCGACGGTTCTCGTCCCGCCGTCGAAGGAGGTCAGGTTCAAATTCCAGTTCCAGCCCTGGCCGCGCAGGTCTTCAATATAGCCGCCGGTGTTGATGGGGAGATCGACGAGGGTACGCGCGCGGGAGACCAGGAGCACATTGCCGGAGTCGCGGCGCAGGATGCGAACCACGGTGTCAGAGGATTCGCCGGAATCCGCGTCTCCCCCATCGCCCGAAGAGGACGTGGAGGACGACGAATTTGAGGCAGGCACGTTTGTGCTGGAGCTGGGAGCTTCTGCCGGCTGGGTCGCGGTTTTTTCCGGCTCGTGCGAGTTGGTGACGATGTACTGTTGCGCCGGATCGAGCGAGACCGTGAGCAACTGGCCGGGAAACTGGAGAAACGGCTTCAGTTGAAGGCTTTCGTCGCCGGCCTCCAGGTTGTTGCCGTCGCGGAGGAGGAAGTGGCCGTCGTTGAGCATCCACAGGTAACGCGTGCGGTCGTGGAGGGTCCAGACGGACTCGGCTTCGACGTTTCCCTGCGGCAGATCGAGGACCACGGCGCGAATCTGCCGCTCGAAACTGGAGTTGCCGCTGGGGTCGCGGTGAAGCAGG
>DATJRT010000053.1:0-21376 GCA_035504495.1 Occallatibacter sp. | reverse complement strand
GCCTCGAATCGACTCCGGTGGGCGCTTCCGGCGCGGCGATATGAAAGGCATGCCGGGGGCAACGGAGCGCCAGCAGGCGAAGTGCGCAAGACATGCGTGAATCCCTGCGGCGCTGAGGCTCATCTGAGAAAATTGTGAATGTGAGGGATCTCTTGCCTTTGCGACCGGGAAGGCTGTCTTTCTGGCCGGCCGGGTTTGCCATAACCGCGGCCTTGATGCTGGCGTGGTGTGGAGCGCAGGCGCAAGCGCAAGCGCAGAATCCGAGCTCTGCGTCTGATCCCTTCTGGGGCAGCATGACGGTGCAGCCGGTGACGGACGAAACGCTGAAGCTCTCGCTCGACGAGGCGGTGCGCCGCGGCTTTCAGAACAACCTCGGCTTGCGAGAAGCCGAAGACAACGAGCTTGCGCTCCGGGGACAGAAGGACCAGGCGCTGCAGGAGTTTCTGCCCACGATCAAGTTCACCGCCGATACCGGGTATTACCAGCACGATCTGGTGGCCCTGGGTTTCAGTTTCGACGAGGTCTCGAGGTTCACCTCTCTATTTCCGGGCGGCAAAATTCCGTCGGGGCTCAAGCTGATCACGAAGGACGACCTGACGGACGCCCAGTTCCACCTGGACTGGACGCTTTTTTCCGGGCCCGTGATCGCGGGATGGAGGGCCGCGGGCGCGGCCCAGCGCTCGGCCTACTTTGCCAAGATGACGGCGCGCGGGCAGGTGGTGCAGGATGTGGCCTCGCAGTATCTGCGCGCGGTTGCCGACGGCAGCGAGGTGGAAAATGCCGAGGCGCAGGTTGCCGAGGCGCAGGTGCTCTTCAATCACGCGCACCTGGCGCACTTGGCAGGAACGGAAGCCAATCTGGACGAACTGCGGGCGCAGGTCGAGTTGCAGGCGCAGCAGCAGGCGGCCATTGCGGCGCGGAACCAGCTTGACAAGGATTTGATCCTGCTCAAGCGCGAGATCGGGATCGACCCCGGACAGAAGATCGAGCTGACGGATACGTCTCCCTATAACGAGCTGGCGCTCGAGACGCCGGAGCAGGTACTGGCGATCGCCTACAAGGACCGGCAGGACTACCAGAATTTGCAGAACCAGGCAGTCGAATTTAAGGCGGTGCATAACGCCTATCGCAGCCAGCGCCTGCCCACTCTCAAATTTTCAAGTTACTACGGCACCAGCACCGTGGACGGAGGCGGGACGCGCGGCAACTTTACTGCGGTGGGCACGCTGAGCCTGCCTCTCTTCCGCGAGGCGCGGCTGCGCGGCGACGAAGACGCTTCGCGGGCACAACTCCAGGCGGTGCAAGCGCAACTGGACGACCTGCGCGTGCACATCGACCAGCAGGTGCGCTCGGCGCTGCTGGACGCGTCGGCCGACGCCAAGCTCGTGGATGTGGCGCGTTCGAATGTCGACCTCGCCACGCGCGCGCTGAGCGACGAGACCGACCGCGTGAATGCGGGTGTGGACGATAACCTTCCCCTGGTGACCGCGCAGGCTGAGCTGGCTTCCGCCGAGACTAATCTGGTGGAGAGCCTCTACCAGTACAACGTGTCAAAGATTGCCTTGGCCCGCTCCTGCGGTGTGCTGGAGCAGCAATACAGGATCTACCTGGGCGAGCAGTAAGCGGCCGCGCCGGAGCCGGATCCAGGCGCTCCTCGCGCATCTTTCGAAGGGATTGATTTTCTTCCCCGGGCGGGCCTGTGCACCCGGCCCGGCTCTGCGATACTTGATTGTTATGGCAATCGACGACCTGCAGCAGGGCGCGCAGAAGATAGCTGGATTCCTGAACTCACTGAACAAGCTGGGCGGCCTGCGCCTGAAGTACCGCATCACGGCGGGCGATAACGCGAGCGATCGCGAAGGTTCTGGCTCGAGCCAGATCAACGTGGAGCTGGCCGGACCTGACGTGCCGCTGGTGATTCAGCACAACGGCGAGCTGCTGCGCGCGCTCGAAACCGTTGCCGCGCAGATTCTGCGGCTCGATCAGCGCGAGTATGGCGCCGTGAGCTTCGACGCCGGGAACTTCAAGGCTCTGCGCGCTCAGGAGCTGAAGCTGGCCGCGGAGACGGCCGCGGAAAAGGTGCGGGCTTCCGGAATTCCGTATAGCTTTCCGCCCATGAACAGCCGCGAGCGCCGGCTGGTGCACTTGGCCTGCCGCGAGATTGCGGGCGTGGAGACGGCCAGCATGGGAGAGGGACCGAACCGCTTCCTGGTGGTGTTTCCCGAGGGCAAGACGAATCTGCCGGTGACGCCGCCGATGAAGCCGCGGGGGTTTGGAAGGCGGTAATCGCTGCGGCGCCGCCAGCGAAAAGCAATCGCAGATCTTTCGACTTCGGTTGCTGCGCGACATCCGCCCAAGACGACAACTCCATTGCTTCCGGAGACACTCGGCATGCAGCTGAGCTCAGCCGGCGATTCCGATCACTAACACCCTGGGCACTGTGCACTGTCTGTATGCAACAATGCCGTCTATGAGGGCCAAGGTTTTCTTTCTTCTGCTCACGATGGCGGTGTCCTGCCGCGCGCAGCAGCGGCTTGTGCTGATCGATCAGGACGGCTCCGGTCCGGGTGGCTCGAACCAGATGGCGATACTGGCGCTGCTGCAGGCGCCGGGCGTGAAGGTGCTGGGCATCACCATGGTGACCGGCAACGCGTGGTGCGACGAGGAGACCCTGCACACGCTGCGCATGCTGGAGCTGACCGGCCACGCCGACGTGCCGCTGGCCAAGGGCGCGGTGTTTCCTCTGGTGCGCGATGAAAAAGAGACGCAGCTCGAGGCGGCGCTCTACGGCAAGGTGACCTGGCTGGGCGCGTGGGGCCAGGGACCGACCACGCTGATAGAGACCAAAAACGGCGAGAAGCCGTATACGCCGGACAAGCTCGTGTCGCATGGGCCGTATGAGATTCCGCCGCTGCCCGAGGGCATGCCTTCGCTCAAGCCCATCGATGAGGACGCGGCGCATTTCCTGGTGCGGCAGGTGCACGCGCACCCGCACCAGGTGACCATCTTCGCTGCCGGACCGCTGACCAACATCGCGCTGGCCATTTCGATCGACCCGCATTTTGCCGAGCTGACGCAGGGAATCGTACTGATGGGCGGCAGCCTGAATCCGCGGACGGACGATCCGGAGTTTGCCACCAGCCCGCGCCACGAGTTCAACTTCTGGTTCGATCCCGAGGCGGCGCACATTGTGCTGCGCGCGGCCTGGCCGCACATCGAGGTGACCACGGTCGATGTCTCCATCAAGGCGCCGTTCACGCAGGCGATGCTGGACCAGATCTCCCAATCGCAATCGCCGGCTGCGCGCTACATCGCCGCCTGGAGCCAGGACCGTTATTACATGTGGGACGAGCTGGCCGCCTGCGCGTGGCTCGACCCCTCGATCATCACCAAAGAAAAGCAGCTCTACATGGACGTGGACCTGAGCCGCGGCCCGGCCTACGGCGACACGCTCACGTGGACGGAGAAGCTGAAGCCGCAGACGAACGTGCGCCTGGTGCACGCGCAGGTCGATCTCGATCTGGCGAAGTTCCAGAAGATGTTCGTGGCGCTGATGACGCGGACGGCCCAGTGAAACCGACGGAAGGCAGCCTGGCTCGTTCCGGCCGCATCTAAGTTGAACGCTGATTACTGTGGAGTTCCCTTTTCCCGTCGGGCGCTTTTGCCGGGCTTATGTTGCCGACTTTTGTTGACTTGGAACAGCAAGCAGGAAAGGAATGGCGATGCGAACATTCAACGCAGGGAAAGCCCTGCGGCTGGTTGCCTTGGCCGCGGCGATGATGACAGCGGCGCTCAGCGGATGCCAGTCAAAACAGCAAAAGGCACTGGACCAGGCGAAAAAGCAGGCGGCGCAAACAGGCCAGGCGCAGCAGGTGGTGACCGTGGGCAAGGACGGCACCACGACCACCGAGCTGGTGCAGCCGCCCGCGCCGGGACAAAAAGACGGCGCCGTTACGACAGCCACCAGCAAGCCTGTGCCGGGCCAGCCGATTCCGCCGCCTTCCGGTCCGGTCGTCTCCGCGGCGCCGCCTCCGCCTCCGCCCGCGCCGGTGAGCGTGACCATTCCGGCAGGCATTGAGCTTGCGATCCGGATCAACCAGAGCCTGAGCGTAAGGACCAGCCGCGCGGGAGACCGGTTCACCGGCGAAGTGGTGCAGCCAGTGACGGCGAGCGACGGCAGCGCGATTGTTCCCAAGGGCACGACTGTGGAGGGCGAGGTGGTGGAGGCCAGACGAGCGGGCACGTTCCGCGGCAGGGCAGTGCTCGAGCTCAAGCTGACGGCGCTCACCGTGAATGGAGCCAGGTACCGTGTGGCCACCGGCGACCTGGAGCGGACCGGGCAGAGCAAGGGCAAACGCTCAGAGAGGTTGATTGCCAGCGGATCGGGACTGGGCATGCTGATCGGCGGAGTGACGCACGGCGGCGTTGGCCTGGTGGTGGGCGGGCTGGTGGGCGCAGGCGCAGGCACGGCGGCCGCGGGAACCACCGGCAACCGGAACCTGGAAATTCCGGCAGAGACGGTGGTGCACTTCAGGCTGGCAAAGGACCTTACCGTGCAGCAGGCGCAGTAAACGCGAACGCAGCGGGATCGGCGCAAGAAAAAGCCCACGGTGCAATTCGCATCGTGGGCTTTCGGCTTATTGCGCTGACCCGCTAAATTGCTGAATTGCCGATCTATGCGTTCAGCAGGTCCTGCAGCTTGTTGAGGGTGCGGTGCAGATCCTTGTCGGAGCGGCGCTGCTCGTCGATTTTGCCGATCGAGTGCATCACGGTGGTGTGGTGCTTGTTGCCGAACTGGCGGCCGATCTCCGGCAAACTGGCTTCCGTCATTTGCTTGGCCAGGTACATGGCGATCTGTCGCGGCACCACCACATTGCGCGAGTTGTTTTTCTGCTTGAGGTCGGCCACGCGCATGCCGAACTGCTCTGCCACGGCGCGCTGGATGGCATCGATAGTGATCTTGCGCACCTGCATGTCAATGAACTGCTTGAGGCACTGCTGGGTGGCGGCGAGGGTGATCTCCATCTTGTAGCTCTGGCACCAGGCGATGAGGCGCACCAGAGCGCCCTCGAGCTCGCGCACGTTGGTGCGTACATTGGAGGCGACGAAGAGCGCGACGTCGGTGGGCAACTGCACCTGCTCGCTCTCGGCTTTCTTTTGCAGGATAGCTACCTTGGTTTCGAGATCGGGGGGCTGAATGTCGGCGATCAGGCCCCACTCGAAGCGCGAACGCAGGCGCTCTTCAATCTCGGTCAGTTCCTTGGGCGGTCGGTCGGAGGCGATGACCACCTGCTTCATGCTCTCGTGCAGCGCGTTGAAAGTGTGGAAGAACTCCTCCTGCGTGCGCTCTTTCTGGGAGATGAACTGGATATCGTCAACCAGCAGCACATCCACGGTGCGGAAACGGTCGCGGAAGCTGGTCATGCGATCGTTGCGGATGGAGTTGATCATCTCGTTGGTGAACTTTTCCGCGGAGACGTAGCAGATGTTCGCCACCGGCTGGCGGCGCTTGACCTCGTGGCCGATGGCATGCATGAGATGGGTCTTGCCCATGCCCACGCCGCCATAAAGGAAGAGCGGATTGTAGGCGCGCGAAGGGCGCTCGGCCACGGCCAAGGCCGCCGCGCGCGCAAACTGGTTGCCGTTGCCAATGACAAAATTGTCAAAGGTGTAGCGGGCATTGAGCTGCGCCGCCGTGGACCAGTCGAAGCGTCCCTGTTCCGGCGAGCGCGCCGGAGCTGCCGGCGGCGGAGGCGCGGTGGGTGCATGCGAAGGCACCGGGCCAAAGCCGCCATCTTTGCGCTGCGGAGGAATCGAGGGGTCTTCGTCGACGGTGACGAAGCTGACATCGTCGAACTCAAGCGACTGCGAATCGATCGCTTCCTGAATCAGATCGCTGTATTTGTCGCCGATGTGTTGAAACTCCGGCGAAGGCACGCGCACATAAAGCGTGCGTCCGGCGGCGTGACTGTAACGTGTGGGCTTGAGCCAGGTCTCGAACGATTGCCGGATGACTTTCTTTTCGAGGGCTGCGAGAATTTGAAGCCAGGGATTGGGCGCCGAAGCAGGCGAAGTTGCAAGTGCCATCTTACTTATCCTTGCCCGTGCTTCCCGCGGGGGAGCCAGGCTGTTTTTGCTGGCTTTCGGACAACGGCTCTCTCAAGGCGCAAAGCGCGAAGCTTTGCGTCGCTAGTTCCCCGATGGCCGATCACCTGTATGCCGCTGGTCTGCCCCTGAAGATCGAGCTCTTGGGGCTTGGGTAAACAACCGTCCCGAAGGACAGCGCGTGAAACTTTCTTGAACGGTCCCGATAGTAGCACATCTGGAGATCAATGCAACGTCTCTTTCACACAAGTTTTTTTGGCTTGCGAGCAGTTGCACCAAGGATGGTGAATCCAGCCGCGCAGGGTTACCAGAGTCACTGCGGGAAGCAGAAGCAATGCGATTTATATACGGGCACTGAGGAGGAAAGTGATGCCTCATGCACTAGGATGCGCGGGACCGCGGCTTCGGTTTGCCAGAGCCGCGCACGCAGATGACTGGAAACGAATTCTCCGCTCAGGTATACTCGAAGAGACAGAAAAGACGCAGATTTTTCCAAAGAAGAAGAGGAGCGCAGCTCGATGCCGAAGCGCACATTTCAACCCAACCGCCGTCACCGCGCGAAGACCCACGGATTCAGGGCGCGCATGAAGACCAAGTCCGGGGCCGCCGTGCTCAGCCGGCGACGGGCCGCGGGCCGCAAGCGGGTCTCGGTGAGCGCCGGTCATCGCGATTAGCGATCAAGCGCAAGCGCGCGGTGCACTTGGCCTTTGGAGCGCATCCTGCATGCGGCGATGCCCTCATTGAATTTTCGCCGCGAGCCGGCCTTTCGCTTCGAGGCATTCCAGGAAGGCCATTCCAGGAAAGTCACTCCATGAACCTGCCAGAAAACGCTGGGCGGCGCCAGACGCTCAAAGGAGCCCGGCTGCGCAAGCACTCCGATTTTCAGCGCGCCTACGCGGCGGCGCGCAAGCGTCAATCCGCTTCCATGAGCTGGTTTCTGGCTGCGCAGCCGCAGGCCGGCGGCGCGGCCGCGGCTTCTCGTTTCGGGCTTACCGCGGGCAAAGTGCTGGGCAAAGCGCACGAGCGCAACCGCATCAAGCGGCGCATGCGCGAGGCTTTGCGGCGCCACGCGGATTTGCTCCCCCGGGGATTCGACCTGATCCTTCATCCCCGCCGCGCCGTGCTCACCTTGGAATTTGCGAAACTTGAGGCGGAGATCGTGCGTATTCTGGAAGAGGCCAACACAGAAGCCGGGCGCGGCGCGGTTCGCGCTGAAGAAAAGCGTCTGGCGGGGAGGCCTTGATCATGACCCGCCTGCTCCTTGCCATCTTGACTTTTTACAAGCGATGGATCTCGCCGGCTTTACATGCGGTGAGCCCGGGCGGATGCAAGTTTCTGCCCACGTGCTCGGAGTACGCGGCCGTGGCCATCGCCACGCATGGCCCGCTGCGCGGCAGCGCACTGGCCGCATGGAGGTTGTTGCGCTGCCATCCATTCTCGCCCGGCGGTCTTGATCTGGTGCCCGGCACACCCGGAAGCAAAGACCGCGCCCCTGAACCAGCCAAGCCCACGGCAGGCGCCTGCTGCGGCGCAAGACCTTTTCCCGCGCGAACCTATACCATGAAAAGGAGCGGCTAACGCTCGCCGCCCTTCGCATCGACAGAGAGTAACCTTTGCCCGAAATTCAAAATCCCAACCTTCAGGGGTCTGGACCCGGCGGCGGCGGCGGCGATATGCGCTCGAGCATGATGTTCATGCTGCTGTTGCTTTTGGTTTTCTTCGGCTACGAATACATGTACAACAAGCCGGCGCCGCCAAATGGGCCGGCGCAGACGCAGCAACGGCCCGCGCAGCCCGAGCCGCCGCCGCCCCCCGCGCCTTCCGCGGCACAGGTCTCGCACGGTGCGGCAAAGCCTGCCGCGGCCACGCCCACCATCACGGCTCCGCTTGAAACTACGCTCACGGTTGAAAACGAGCTTTACCGCATCGTGCTGAGCAACCGCGGCGGGCAGGTGGAGCATTGGATCCTTAAGAAATACATGGATAACTCCGGCAAGCCGCTGGATCTGGTGCAGGCGCAGGCATCGGAGCGCTTTGGCCTGCCGCTGGCGTTGTTCACATATGAGCCGGCGCTGACAACCGAGTTGAATCAGGCGCTTTATCAGGTGACGGTCGCGGGCGCGCAGCCCTCGGCGACGGGACTGGTGCTGGCACCCTCAACGGTCACATTCCACTATGCCGCGAACGGGCTGGACGTGGTGAAGACCATCCACTTCGACACCAGCTACGCGATTTCCATCGATACTAAGGTCACGCGCAATGGCGTGCCGGTGCGGGCGCTGGTGGAGTGGCCAGCCGGCCTGGGCGACATGGAGGAGTTCCGGCAGACGGGGTTCAGCGGGACGCAGACGCGCACGCCTTCATTCTTTGCCTGGTCGATTGACGGCAGGCAGGACTCGCTGGCCGCCGCCAAAGTGAGCGGCGACAATACCGTCAATGAGCCCTACCAGTATGCGGCGGTGATGGATCTCTATTTTGCCGCGGCGTTTCTTCCCGATACGCCTGAAGACGCGACCGTGGTAACGCTGCACAATTCCATCGACCTGGCCACCAACCTGAGCGATCCGAACAGCAAAAAGACTCCGGACCCCGTGCTGGGCGTGGCGGTGGGCTCGGTGACCGGCGATACGCGCCTGCGTCTGTTTGCCGGACCCAAGGCCACGGATGTGCTGGCGGCGATTCACTCCATCGGTCCGGATGGCAAGCCCGACGGCCCCACGCTCGAATCGCTGATCCAGTTCGGCTGGATGACTTTTCTGGCCAAGCCGCTCTACCTGATTCTGCGCTTCATGGTCAAACACGGGATCGGCAACTGGGGGTGGGCAATCATTCTGTCCACGGTGGTGTTCAACCTGGCGCTGCTGCCCACACGCCTGACCATGACCAAGTCGTCGCTCAAGATGATGCGCATCCAGCCCAAAGTGAATGCCATCAAGAATCGCTACAAGAACCTGAAGGCCACAGACCCGCGCCGCTCCGAGATGAACACGGAGATGATGGCGCTTTATAAAACCGAAGGCGTGAACATGTACGGCAACTGCCTGCCCATGCTGGTGCCACTGGTGCTGCTGTGGCCCTACTTTCGCGTATTGGAGTACGCGGTGGAGCTGCGGCAGGCGCACTGGCTGTGGCTGCCCGATCTCTCCCAGCCTGACCCCACGCACGTTTTGCCCATCCTGATCATCGTGAGCATGTTCCTGACGCAGTACATCACGCCCTCACCGGGTATGGACCCCCAGCAACGGCGCATGATGGCGTTTATGATGCCGGTGGTCTTCGGTTTCATGCTCTGGCATTACGCTTCGGGACTGGCTCTCTATTGGTGCACCGGAAACCTGATCATGCTGACCATGCAGATCTTCATCAACCGCTCGCATTGGGGTAAGGAGATGCACGAGATTGCCGCGCGGCGAGCCCGTAAATAAAAGCCGCAAGCAGACGGCTTACCGCTCCTGATCGAACCGGCGAGGGACCGGACGCCTCTACTCGCTGTGTCAGGTCGCTGAGTCCGGACCCGTTGGTTTATCGTCCAATGCGTATGGCAAATACCTACCAGAGCGTTCCGCACCCCGCGCCGGAAGCGGAAGAGGTATATCGCCGCTGGGTGACTTTCCTCGACGACGAGTTCACCCGGCATCGCTCGCCGGAGCGCCGTGCCGAGGTGGTCCGCGACCAGCTTTACCAGCTTTATCTGGGCCGTCCGCACGGAGGCAAGCTGAACCTGACACTGACCTCGGAGCTGCCAGGCAACGTGGTGAGCTTGTCGCTCGATCCGGAAAACGTGACCATCGAGGCCGAACACTTTGCCGACGCGGATCGCGAGAAGCTGAGCGAGCGCAAACCGCTGCTCTGGTTCTGGCAGATGTTCGACCGCTCGCCGGTCGGGTTGAACCACTGGCTGGGACTGCGCTTTCGCTGCATGCTGGGCCGGCACATCTTTGCCCAAATGGGCGTGGGCGTCAAGATCTATCACGGCGTGGAGGTCACATACGGTTACAACCTTTCCATCGGGGACGGGGTCATCATCCGCCAGCGCGCGCTTCTGGCCGACCGCGGCGGCATCACCATCGGCAACAATGCCGTCATCGGCTCGTACTCGCGCATCTTCTCGCACTCCCACGATCCAACCACCTACGACAAGGTGAAGCTGACGCCTACGGTCATCGGCGCCAAGGCGCGCATCGCCAGCCATGCCATCGTGCTGGCCGGGCAACACGTGGGTGAGGGCGAGGCCGTGGGCGCCTTTCCGTCGGACCGGGATTAAGAGACCGGAGCTGCTACTGCCGCCGATCAGGGAAATGGATCCGGTCAGGGCAGAGGTAAAGGCTGAACGGCGATGTCGTCCGGATGTTCAATCGCGACCGGCGATCCGGGCGCCTCCTCAAATCCTGTTGGCGTAATGGTGTAGACGCGCAGCTTCCCGGTGGTGGGGCTGATGGCGTAAAGATGGTTGCTGTTATCCCAGTACATCTGCGCGACGGGATCGGTAGTCAGGAGTCCGGTGTACCTGGTGATGGGGTCGGCGCCATTGAAGTGAAAGATTTGAAGGCCCTGTTTGCCGGCGACGGCCAGCAGTTTGCCCGAGGGCGACATCTTCATATCGTATGCGTCCGCGATCTTTGTGTCCGGCATGTTCTTGTAGGTGCTCGCCGTGGTCAGATTTCCCTTAGCGTCCACCGTATACGCGGCCAGCTGCAGCGCGCCCGAAGCGCAAACGGGAGGATCGGCAGGCTGCTCTGTGAACGCGATGTGGCCGGTGGGATCGGCGGCGGCCAGGTTGGGAACATACGCGCGCACGCCCGGGGGCGGCTCCGGCAGATTGTGGGTGAAGTTGAAGCTTTTGAGATCGCCGTCGCTTGAGCGCACAAATCCATAAATGTCGTAGTACATGCAGGCGGAGTTCACAGCGCTGTAGGCGTATAGATTGTTGCCGGTGAAGTAAGCGGCCATGTTGTCGCCCGGAAACACGCCGGTCACATCGGTGCCCAGGTACTCGAGGTCTCCGGTGGATTTATTCAGCTTGAAAGAAGCGACGACAGTGTTGGTACAGGCGTTGCTGCCATTGAACTCCTGCACGTACAAGGACGCGCCGGTATGGTCGAAGAAGATCTGGCCTGCGTCTCCGCAATCCGACGAGCTGTTGTATTTGCCGAATTCCGTGGTCGCCGCATAGGTGAGCCGGCCGTCAGAATGTATGGCATAGGCATTGATTTCCGGGGTCAGGCGGCTCGCGGCCATCAGATAGGAGCCGTTGACGGCCATGGAGGTGACGTCTTCCGCGAAGGGCGAGCCGACGATCGCTGTAAGCCGGCCATCGGGCGCAACGGAGTAAGCAGCAATCTCATTGGTGCTGCTGTTGTGCGGCGTATGCGCGACATAGATATATGCAACCGGCGAGCTATCGGCCGAGGGCTCTCCATCCTCTGCCCAGGCAAGCGTGGCAACTGCAAGTAAAGCGGCGCTCAGGCACACGATCAGCTTCTCTATATGCATATTGGCTCCATTAGAGGTAAGGCCCGACCTTGGCGCGGGCAGGATTCCATATATCTTCTTAGTTTCGAGAAGAAAATCTGTCCAGGAGTTGTCTCGGCGTGCGAACGCGGTTCGATGGGGCGAACGGCACTTGCAACGAGGATGCCGCGTCGGCGCCTTCGCCGGGTGAACTGCGAAAGCAACCGCGGCCAGGCAACGGGCGCAATGCAGCGTGCTAAGCTGAGTTTTCAATCCGGGGGAGAATTCGATTGCAGTCGAGCAGTTTGGTTGTCGGGATTTTCGAGTTCGTCCTGCTGCTGTTTTCGCTCAGCTTTCATGAGTGCGCCCACGCGTGGATGGCCTCGCGGCTGGGCGACCAGACGGCGCGCCTCGAGGGCCGCATTACGCTCAACCCCATGTATCACATCGATCCGTTCGGCACGCTGCTGTTTCCGGCGCTCATCATCTTCGGGCCGTTTGTGGGATTCACCTTTTTCAGCGGATTCATTGTGGGCTGGGCCAAGCCCACGCCGGTGATTACGCGCAATTTTCGAAGGATTCGCCGCGACGACAACCTGACCACACTTGCAGGGCCCGCGGCGAACCTGGTCCTGGCGGCGGTGGCTTTCCTGGTGCTGTCGGTCATCTCATTTGTCGTGCCGGACGGGCACACGATCGTCATGATCACGTTTGTCTCCATGCTGCGTGGCGGCATCCTGGCGATGGGCGCGTCGTCTCGCATTCAAGCCGTGGCGATCCTCGGCTGCCTGACCATCCTCATCAACCTCTCGCTGTTCTTTTTCAATCTGTTCCCCATTCCACCGCTGGACGGCAGCCGCCTTATCCGCAATGTGCTGCCGTATAACGCGGTGCAGGTCTACGACCGCGTCCCCATCTGGATAAGCTATCTGCTGATGTTCTTCGTCGGCGGCTTCATCCTGTCGCTGTTCATCGGCCCGGCGCTGGGATTGGTCTTCACGCTGTTGCTCCATATCTGATTGGCAGCCGTGGGAAGGCCAGGGCCTTCGTACCACCTTCCCGGGATTTACTTTTTTACGGGCTGCGCTAACCTCTTCAAAAATCAGCGATCAGACGCGCGCCGCAGATTCGGTTCCTGTTCATGCCGGCGCATCGCCCGCTCGCAGGAGTGGGGCAAAGAATTTCCTGCGCGCCGCGAGGCTCGAAGCGATCGCTGGGAGGACGCACGATGTCTTTTGCCGGATGGAACCAGAACACGCAAAATCTGAAGGGGCAAACCCAAAACCCGCCCGAGAGGCGTGAACGCAAGAGCCGCGGGGGTCTGCTGGCGCTGTCGGCGGCCGGGATGTTCGCGCTGATGTGGCTTTCGCGAAGATTGTTCCCGGACGTGCATCATCTGCCGCCGGATTTCAACGGGCGGCTGCACGCGATCGGGCCGTCCTTCGCCGTGTTCGCCGCTGCCTTGTTTTGCACGTTTGCCACCGCCTTCCTTTACAAAGATTGGGAGACCGCGGTTGCTGCAAAGAAGGCTGAAGAAAGTGGAGAAGCACCACCGGCGCGCGCGAAGCTGTCGAAACGGACCACGGCGCTGCTGAGGGCGGCGTATGTCCTGACCGGCTCAGTGATGGTGAGCGTGCCGTACATTTTCGCCCTGTGGCCCGCGCACGCAAGAATGATCGGTCTGGCCGGCGCTCTGGGATTTGCCGCGGTGGTTGTGGCCGGAATTTTGGCCGGGCATCACGGGCAGACGACGCACATCGACCGCGGGATCGACGAGGTGGGCAGGCAGCGGGAGCCGTGGAAGATCAGCACGCCGCTGCTTGTGGCCCTGGCGCTGGGGCTTTCGATTGCCGCCACATTTGGAATTCACTTTGCTGCCAAGCGGATCGCGCCCGCGCACGAGCGCACGATCTTCTCGATCGGCGTTGGATTGCTGGCCTGTGCATTCGGCTTTCTCCTGGAGGTTCTGCGGCACCAGAAGCCAGCGGCGCAACCGGCTGGGGTGCTGACCGTCAACGGCATGAGCGTACCGGCGATCAACGCCGAAGACGCGGCCACGCGCGCGGCCTCGCGCCGTAAGACTCGCAAAAAGGCGGCGGTATGGATCTTCGAGACCATCGTTGTCCTCATTTTGGCATCGCCCATCCCTGCGTGGGCAAAGACGGCGGTCTTCTATGGCCACCTCGGGCTCATCTTTGTGGGTGTCCTCGCGCTCCGGCGCCTGCGTTTCTGGATTTATACGGTCGGGCATCGGGGAGAATTTGACCGCGCGCTGCGGCTCAACCGGATGGCCATGCAGATTCCCGGCTATGGCGACTCGCTCGAAGGGCCGATCCTCTTCAATGCAGGCAGATACCGCGAGGCGCGCGTCTTTCTCAAACCGACGGCCTTTGACGCGAAGGGACAGCCGCGGCTCAAGAGCGTGGAACTCTATACTTACGCCTTGGCGTTGGAAAACGACGGAGAGACGGAGGAGGCGGAGAAATTGCTCCAGGCAGCGGTAAACGCGTCGCCCCAGTCTGACGCCCTGAAAGTTGCACTCGCCACCTGCCTGCTGGCCGAGGAGAAAGAGGCCGACCGCGCCTGCAAGCTGCTGGAAGAGGCGATGGCCGCCCCCATGGCGCGCATGCCGAGCTATGCGAAACGCGCCGACGATGCCAGGCGCACCGCGCGCTACGCATGGGCGCTGGCCAGCAGCGGCAGGTGCGACGAGGCCACCGCGAAGATCCAGCAGGCGCTCAAGGAAGGCGCGGGACTCAAAGACGCCGATCTTGCCGGCGTGCATTATTTCGTGGCTGAGGCGTGGCGGATGCTCGGCAATACAACCGAGGCGCGCAACGCGTTCAACGAGGCGATACGGATTCGCCCCGATGGCGTAACCGCCTTGAGTGCACGTAAAGGGCTGGCCAAACTGACCAATAAATGGCCGGCGTGGAAGCGGGAAAGCTGAGCAGCGCGAGCCAGGCCAGGCCAAATCCTTCCCTTTACAATAAGAGCTGGCGAAACTCCTCAAAGAAAGGCGGTGGACGCCTGTTTTGCGGGTTCGCCGGAGCCAGCCGATCCGAATGCCTGAAACCGCAATCTCCTCGTCCCGCCCGCGCGTGCTCAGCGGCATGCGCCCTACAGGCAAGCTGCATCTGGGTAATTTCATGGGCGCGCTGGCCAACTGGGTCAAGCTCCAGGACCGGTATGAGTGCTACTTCTTTATCGCCGATTGGCACGCTCTCACCACCGACTACGCGGACCCTGGAAAGCTCCAACAAAAGACTCTGGATGTTGTCCTCGACTGGCTGGCCGCAGGGCTCGATCCGAAGAAGTCTACGATCTTCATTCAGAGCCACGTGCGACAACACGCCGAGCTTCACTTGCTGTTTTCGATGATGACTCCTTTAGGCTGGTTGGAGCGGGTGCCGACTTACAAAGAGCAGCTGGAAAATCTAAAAGGCAAGGATCTCAGCACCTACGGTTTTCTAGGCTATCCACTTTTGCAGGCTGCCGACATCCTCGTTTACCGTGCCGATTATGTTCCCGTGGGACAGGATCAAGTTGCTCACGTCGAGCTGACGCGTGAGGTCGCGCGCCGCTTTAATTCCATGTATCGCACGCAGATATTTCCTGAGCCTGAGGCCTTGCTCACGCCGTCACCCAGGCTCGCTGGAACCGACGGACGCAAGATGTCGAAGAGCTACGGCAACACGATCGGGCTTTCCGAACCCCCCGCCGTGGTTGCGCATAAGGTGCTCTCAATGTCCACTGGGGGCCAGCGGATTCGGCAGACGGATCCGGGAGACCCAGATTTTTGCCCGGTTGGCGATCTGCACAAAGCATTCAGCAGTCCCGAAGTGCTTGCAGAGACTCAAGAGGGTTGTCGAACAGCCACAATACGTTGCGAATTCTGCAAGATTCAGGCGAGTCACTCCGTTTGCAGCGTCACAGAGCCGATTTACTACGAAAGACTAAAGCTTGAGTCGAAGATTGAAGATACTTGGCAACGGCTCCGGCACGATTCCGTAGAAAAGGCCGCGAAGAAGGCGGAAGAAACGATGACGTCGGTGCGGACGATCTTCGACCTCTCGCATGATTTGGGTTCGGTACGGCGTCATTTTCTTTTAACGCCCGAAGAAAAGCGAGACCTCCGTGACTTGAGTAGTCACCCTGATTGGTGGGACCTGGCGCCGAGCGAGCGATCAAGGCTTCTGCGAGACTATTGGAGGAGCAATCTTGTTCCCTACGACATTCAACTCTCGCAGGAGAGTAATCGCGTGTTCACGACCGCCGAACGAGAATTGGAAGAGCCCTTTTTGACTTCCAAGAAGAAGCGTGTCTTTGTAACAACTTCGCGGGATATATTGCAGCCGGATAAGTGGGATTTTGAGATTCCGGCAAAAACCTATGAGATATGGACGCTCCTCTGCTGGCGTGCTCAGGACAGAATGCTCCGCGATTTTGCAATTCCGCAGAAGCTGTTTTCATTCGACTTCTCTTTGGCAAAGAGATCCTCGAAGAAGAAGGACAAGATTCCTGTGACCATTCTGAGAACCGAAGGCAACCGTTTTTTGCTGAGTATTGCGGGCACGGTTGGTCAGGACGTCACCGCATTTGAGGGTGATTATGAGCCGCTCCGATGAGGGCTATCCCACGGTGAATGAGGCCATCCCCAATTCGCCTTCCGATGAGCCCGCAAGCGGCCCGGAAGCTTCCTCGTCAGAGGCCGTGACCGAGCTGGGCGCGGAGGCTCCGGCCGGCGAGGGCCAGGCTGAAGGCGAAACTGAGCCTGGGGCCGCGGCGAAGTTGAAGAACGCCGAGCGCGTGGCCGCGGCGGTGAAAGCGCGGAGCGAGGCCCGGGGCGCGTCCGAGGACCAGTCGCCGTTTTCGGTGATGGTGGACAAGGTGTATGACGGCCCGCTCGATTTGCTGCTCGACTTGATCCGCAAGCAGGATATCGACATTTACGACATTCCCATTGCGAAAATCACGGCGCAGTTCCTGGCCTACGTGGAGCAGTTGCGGGCAAGCGACGTGGACGTGGCCGGCGAGTTCATCTATACGGCTTCGCTCCTCATCCACATCAAGAGCAGAATGCTGCTGCCGCGCGCGCCCGCGGGGCCGGAAGAAGGGGCCGATGACCCGCGGCGCGAATTGGTGGAGCGGCTGCTCGAGCACGAGCGCTTCAAGAACGCGGCGCAGATGCTCCAGCAGAAGCAGATGCTTGAGGCCGCGAGCTGGACCAACCCCGGCCTGCGCGAGTTCCGCGAGGACGCGAGCGCCGAGCCCGAGATTGCCGCCGACACGGTGGACCTGGTGCGCGTCTTTCGCGACATCCTGGACCGCGCGCGCAACCGGCCGATTCTCAACGTGGAAGAAGACAGCGTGACCGTGGGCCAGATGATCCAGTTTCTCGCGCGTCGGCTCACGCTCGAAGACAAGCCCGTAGCGCTGCACAAACTCTTGAGCCACACCCGCTCCGAGCGGGCGCTGATCGCCATATTCCTGGCCTTGCTCGAGCTGGTGCGGCTGCAGGCCATTTTGCTGCGCCAGGACCGGGAATTCAGCGAAATCTTCATCAAGAAGCAGCCCGGATTTGAAGAGGTGCTGAACCAGGGGCCGGCCAGCGCGCCCGACGACTGGAAATAGATATGCCTCAATCGAGTGCGCGACCCATCCGCTGAAGCGAACGCGATCGGGAAGGCGCTTCCCGTCTTCTTCCCCGCGTCTGACCCGTACTGGGGCAGCGCCCACAATTCTCCACAGGAAGGCTCAAGTGTGTGCGGCAGCCTGCCGATAAGGGCGCAAGATACGATGTCCGCGCACATGTCACAGACGAATGGAATGGAAGCCGGCGCCGATGCGGCGCAGGGGAGGCCAGGCGCCGAACTGCGCTACGTGGCGCGCCAGCCGATTCTGGATGCGGCTGGCCGCGTGCATGGTTACGATCTGATTTTCCGCAATGCACCCGAATGCATCTTCCGCCGCGACGCGGAGATGGCCATGGAGACCATGCTCGACAACGAGGTGCTGTTTGGGCTGGAGCGGCTTTCGAACGGCATGCCGGCCTTCATCTCCTCCACCGTGGAGGCGCTCACGGACAATCTGGTGCTGGTGCTTACGCCAAGCATGACGGTACTGGGCGTGCCGGCGAGCCTGGAGCCGACGCCGCGGCTGCTCGACGCCTGCCGCGCTCTCAAAGCGCGCGGATTCCGCCTGGCGCTGGACGATTTTGCCTGGCACGAAGACCTGCGCCCCCTGCTCGACCGCACCGACTACGTGCGCATGGACTTCAGGAGCTATGACGGCGCGGCGCGGCAGCAACTGCAGCAGCAGGACCCGGACGCGATCAGGCTGGTGGCGCAAAAGGTGGAGACGCAGGAAGAATTCCGCCAGGCACGGGAAATGGGCTTCAGCCTGTTTCAGGGCGACTATTTTTGTCATCCCACGCTCTTAAAGAAGCGCAAAATCCCGTCGAACCGGATGTATCACTTCGAGATAGTGCGCGAGCTCTACCGCGATCCGCTCGACGTGCGCAAGGTGGGCCAACTGGTGCGCAGCGATGGCGCGCTCGTGTACCGGCTTCTGCGCCTGGTCAACTCGCCCATCTACGGACTCTACCAGGAGGTGCGTTCGATCGAGACCGCTATCCGCTTCCTGGGCGAAACCGCTTTCCGGCGCGTCGTCTCCGTGGCTGTGCTGAGCGAGCTGAACGCCGATCAGCCGCCGGAAATCCTACAGATGGGTCTTCTGCGCGGGCGTTTTTGCGAGCTGATCGCGCGCGTATTCGGACAGGATCCGGCCGAGCAGTACCTGGTGGGCATGTTCAGCCTGTTGCCGGTGATCATGGGCGTGTCCATGGACGAGATCGTTGCTAACCTTCCCTTTCGCTCGGACATCACCCTGGCGCTGATGGGAACGGCAAATCCGGAACGCGCGCCCCTGGCCTGGCTCGAATCGCACGAGCGCGGCGACTGGGAGGCGTGCGACCGGCTCGTAGCCGGCCATAGTGGAAACTCGATCCAGCTTGCGCAAGCCTATGAGGAGGCGCTCATCTGGGCCGCGGCGGCCTCACCGGGAACTGCCTGAGGCTCGGCATTTCCGCCGCGATCCCCTTTTCCCTGGACAATTCATCCTCCTTTCATCTTTCTGGTCTATCACTGGCTGAGGTCCGGACACCTGCGCTTTCCCTCCCCGTCCGGACGGAATTCCTACCTGGAGCTCCCAATGGCAGATCTGGCAACAACAGTCGAAACCCATCCGGCCGGAACATCGCTGCTCGATCGGAAGATGAAGAAGACCTCCGCCTGGATCAGCACAGCGGTTGTGCTGGTAGCGCTGGTCGGCGGACTGACGTATATCGGCTTTCATGTGGCCGGCGATCTAGGCAATATCGTCATCGTCAGCATCTGGCCGTATGCGCTGCTGGGCGTGGCGCTGCTCATCGCGCTCGGGTTCGAGTTCGTGAACGGGTTTCACGACACCGCCAACGCCGTGGCCACCGTGATCTACACCCACTCGCTCGACCCCAACATCGCCGTGGTGTGGTCGGGGCTGTGCAACCTGGCCGGCGTGCTGGTCTCCTCAGGCGCGGTCGCCTTCAGCATCATCACGTTGCTCCCGGTGGAGTTGATCCTGAAAGTGAGCTCCGGCGCCGGATTTGCGATGGTCTTTGCGCTGCTCATCGCCGCTATCCTGTGGAACCTGGGTACATGGTGGTTGGGTCTGCCGGCCTCGAGCTCGCATACCATGGTGGGCTCCATCATCGGCGTGGGCGTGGCCAACCAGCTGATCAACACCACGAGCGGTACCTCGGGCGTGGACTGGTCGCAGGCTACCAAGGTATTCGAGGTGCTGCTCATCTCGCCCCTCGTCGGCTTTGGCGCCGCCGGTCTGCTGCTGCTTCTTTCCAAGCTGTTTATCCTCACCAAGTCGGCCAGGAGTTTTGCCGTTTTCTTCGCTGCAAACCACAAAAAGCCTCTTTGGATGATTTCCGCGATCGCCATTACGGGCATCCCGGGAGCCTACCTGTTCTTATGGGTCGCTCCCATGGTTTTCGGTCTCTTCGGTGCTCCGGGGACGGCCGCATGGCAGCCTGTCAAGCATTTCGCATCCTGGGATCCCCCGCTTGGTCTCCTCGCCACGATGGCCCTCGTGGGCATTGCCGGCTGGTACCTTGTGGCTTTGTTCGCCCGGATCGTCATCGAGAATGCCGAGGTGCTGTTTACCTCGCCCCAGGGCAGCACGCCTCCACCGTGGCCGATCCGCGCACTGCTGATCTTTACCTGCAGCGGCGTAAGCTTTGCACACGGATCGAATGACGGACAGAAGGGCATGGGCCTCATCATGCTGATCCTCATCGGCACGGTGCCCACAGCCTACGCCCTGAACCACGCCGTTACGCCGCGCGATATGCAGGAATTTGTCGCGGCCTCCGACAAGGCTGTATCGATTGTGGCGGCTCACGTGGACCCGAATGCGATCCTGGCCGGCGATCCGCGCAGCGAACTGACCGAGTATCTGCGCACCAAGAACTTGCAGCCGGACACGCTGACCGCGCTGCGCGAAAATATCCGCGACCTCGAGGGCGACGTGCAGGCCTACGGCGATTACAAGCACGTGCCGGCCAGCCAGCAGACCAACGTGCGCAACGATATGTACGTGACCAGCGAGACGCTGCGCGTGATGCAGAAGACGCACGCGGTTCCGTTTACCAAGGACGAGCAGGCGGTGCTGGACAACTATAAGGCCAAGGTAGACAAAGCCACCAAGTTCATTCCTTCGTGGGTGAAGGTGGCTGTGGCGTTGGCGCTGGGGCTGGGGACCATGGTGGGCTGGAAGCGCATTGTGGTCACGGTGGGCGAGAAGATCGGCAAGGAGCACCTGACCTATGCGCAGGGCGCGTGCGCCGAACTGGTGGCGATGGGCACGATCATGGCCGCGGATAACTTCGGGCTGCCGGTCTCCACCACGCACGTGCTTAACTCCGGCGTGGCGGGAACCATGGCCGCGAACAAGAGCGGATTGCAGCTCTCGACCATCCGCAACATCGCTGCCGCGTGGGTGTTCACGCTGCCGGCGGCGGCGCTGCTTTCGGGCTCGCTCTACTGGCTCTTCCGCCACTTCTCCAGTTAAGCCGAGCCTGGACGAAAAGCCCAGGCTGCCTCCGCAGGCGTCCGCGCAAATCGGACGCCTCTTTTCTGCGGCCCTGCGTAGGTTGCGGCGAGCTAGCTCTTCAGCGCCACGCGGATGTGCAGCTCGCGCAGTTGCTGCTCGGTGACCGTGGTGGGCGCTTCGGCCATCAGGTCGATCGCCTTGGCCGTTTTGGGGAACGCGATCACTTCGCGCAGATTGGCCGCGCCGGCCAAAAGCATGACGATGCGGTCGAGGCCCAGCGCAATGCCGCCGTGCGGCGGCGTACCGTACTCGAGCGCGTCGAGAAAAAACCCGAAGCGTTTGCGCGCCTCTTCGTCACTGATCCCGAGCGACGCGAAAATCTGCTGCTGCACGTCCTTGCGATGGATGCGGATCGATCCCGAACCGAGCTCGAGGCCGTTCATGGCCAGGTCGTAGCAGTCGGCGCGCACGCTCGCCGGATCGCTCACCAGGTTGGCCATGTCAGCCTCATAGGGCGCGGTGAAGGGATGGTGCGCGGGCACCCATTTGGCCGATGCCAGTTCGTACTCGAACATGGGGAAGTCGACAATCCAGATGGGGTGAAAAGCCTTCGATCCGTCGATCGTATCTGCAGCGCCGTGCGCGTGCGCGGCTTCGACTGCCTGCTCCGTAACGCCGAATGCTCCGTGCTTGTCAGCGTATTTTTTCGCGAGCTCGG
>DATJRT010000052.1:0-16836 GCA_035504495.1 Occallatibacter sp. | reverse complement strand
GTTGGCGCGCGCCGCCGGAGAAGTGGCAGCCGGCAACTGGGATGTGCGCGTGCGCGAGCGCGGACGCGACGAGGTAAGCGTGCTCGCGCGCAGCTTCAATCACATGACCGCGCAGCTCACCGATCAGCGCGAACGGCTCATCCAGAGCGAGCGCGTGGCCGCGTGGCGCGAGCTGGCGCGGCGGCTCGCGCACGAGCTCAAAAATCCGCTCTTCCCGCTGCAGTTGACCGTGGAAAATCTTGCACGGGCGCGCGCGCTGCCGCAGGCCGAGTTCGACGAGGTCTTTCGCGAGAGCACCGCCACGCTAAGCGCGGAGATCGTCAATCTCAAAAAAATCATCGGCCGCTTCTCGGACTTCAGCAAGATGCCCAAGCCGGAGCTGGAACGGATCGACGCGCGCGACCTGATTGCGCGCGTGTGCTCTCTCTATGCGAATGCCGCCGGCCCTGCGGCCGCAATCGAGTTCAAGGTGGACGTTGCCGATGCGCCCATGCCGCTCCTCGCCGATCCCGAGCTGCTGCATCGCGCGCTTTCGAACCTTGTTCTCAATGCCATCGACGCCATGCCCAACGGCGGCACGCTCACGCTTTCCGCACGTCCTCACGCGGATAGAATCGAGCTCTGCGTGGCTGATACCGGCGAGGGGCTTACGCCCGAGGAGTGCGAGCGCCTGTTCACGCCGTACTATACGACCAAGCAGCATGGAACGGGGCTGGGCCTCGCCATTGTGCAGTCGGTGGTCACTGACCATGCGGGGACAATCTCCGTAGAAAGCCGCGCGAGCGGCGGCGCGGCATTTATCATCATGCTGCCGAAAGCTGACTCATGACCGCGAAAGCGACCATCCTTATCGTCGACGACGACTCCAACACGCTGGCCTCGCTTTCCCGCGCCTTCCGCCTGGCCGGGCATGAGGCCGTGGTCTGCGACGATGCCATGCGCGCTTTCGAGATCGCCCGCGAGCAGCGTTTCGATCTGATTTTGAGCGATGTGGTCATGCCGCGCCGCGACGGGCTTGCATTCCTCGAAGACCTCAAGACCGCGGGCGTGGCCGCGCCGGTGGTGATGATGAGCGGGCAGGCGCACATTGAAATGGCCGTGCGTGCCACGCGCCTGGGCGCGCTGGACTTCCTCGAAAAGCCGCTGACCACGGAGAAGCTGCTGGTCACGCTCGACAACGCGCTCAAGCTCACGCGCCTCGAACGCGAAAATCGCGAGCTGCGCGCGCGCGTCGGCAAGCACACGCTTGTCTTTGCGGGAGAAACCATGCGCCGCGTGATGGCGCAGATTGAGCGCGTGGCCGCCAGCGAGTCGCGCGTGTGCATCTATGGTGAAACCGGAACCGGCAAGGAGTTGGTGGCGCGCACACTGCACGAGAAAAGCCATCGCAGCGCGGGGCCGTTCGTCACCCTCAACTGCGCCGCCGTGCCCGCGGAGCTGATCGAGAGCGAGCTGTTCGGGCATGAAAAAGGCTCCTTCACCGGCGCCGCGCAGCGGCACACGGGCAAATTCGAGCAGGCGCACCGCGGCACGCTTTTTCTGGACGAGATCGGCGACATGCCCGCGGCCATGCAGGCCAAGCTGCTGCGCGTTCTCGAAGAGGGCGAAGTGGAGCGCATCGGAGCCGGCAAGCCCACGGCCGTGGATGTGCGCGTGGTGGTGGCCACGCACCGCAATTTAGACCAGCTTGTCGAGGCGGGCGGCTTTCGTCGCGATCTCTATCACCGCGTCGTGGTCTTTCCCGTCGAACTGCCGCCGCTGCGCAAGCGGCCGGAGGATTTGCCCTTGCTGGTGGAGCATTTTGCCCGCCAGGTGAGCGCACAGAACGGCTGGAAGCCGATCGGCTTTTCGCCCGCTGCCATCGACGCGTTGCAGCAATACGCGTGGCCTGGCAACATTCGCGAGCTGCGCAACGTGGTGGAGCGGCTCCTGCTGCTTGCAGGCGATGAAGTGACGGAAGAGGACGTGCGCCTGGCGCTGCCCTCCTCGCACGCGCCGAAAGCACGTGAAAGCTCCGGTGAAGAGACGTCGGGACCGCTGGCGCAACGCGTGCTCGCCTTTGAGCGCGCACAGATGCTCGAGGAGTTGGAGCGGCATGGCCGCCGCGTGACCCCGGCGGCAAAGGCGCTTGGCCTCGAGCGCAGCCATCTCTACAAGAAATGCCAGCAGCTCGGCATCGATCTGCAGGCGCTGCGGGCGCGGGATGAATGAATTGCTGATCACTGGCTACGCCGATCGTTTTTTCTTCTGCGCACGCGCTGCCTTCCCACGCATGGAAAGCGTCTCTCCCTCAAACGCGGAAAATCCCCGCGTTCAGGAATGGCGCTTGAAGTACTGCACCTCCCGCTCGTGCTGCTTGGCCGCTTCGAGCGTTTTGAAGGTACCCAGGTTGCGCCGCTTGCCGGTGGAGTTATCTTTCTTGCGCGAATAGATGCGATATTGTCCGGACTTTAGCTTCCTTATCATGATCCATGTAGATGCGGGTCGCCGCCGATGTGCCGCCCTGCGCGTATGCGAGCGCCGTTACCGGCAAACGATGAGGCCGGGATGCCGGCACGTGGGCAGTTGGGCCGCTCATCCCGCCAGGGCTTCCTCATGATGTATAAGAAGAAAGCGTGGCGCGTCTGGACCTTGAGCGGCGACGCACGCATTTAAGGCGATTCATCAATCCGGCTGGAGGAGCGCGGGAAAGCATGGCGACCAAGGCCCAAACGAGCACCGTTCCCAGCACCAACAAGCACCTGCTGCGCTGGGTGGAAAAGATGGCCGATCTCACGCGGCCGGATTCGATTCACTGGGTGGACGGTTCGCAGCGTGAATACGAGCGGCTGTGCGCGCTGCTCGAGCAGCGGGGCACCTTCATCCGCCTTAATCAGGAGCTTTGGCCGGGCTGTTACTGTGCGCGCTCCGACCCGCGCGACGTGGCTCGCGTGGAAGAGCAGACCTTCATCTGCTCGCTTTCCCGCGATAGCGCCGGTCCCACCAACAATTGGGAAGATCCGTACGTGATGCGGCGCAAGCTGAAGAGTCTGTTTCAGGGCTGCATGCGCGGCCGCACCATGTACGTGCTTCCGTTTTGCATGGGACCGCTGGACTCGCCGGCGTCGCGCATCGGCGTGCAGCTCACGGACTCACCCTACGTCGTGGTGAGCATGCGCATCATGGCGCGCATCGGGCGTTCGGTCTTTGCCGAAATCGACAAGGACGTGAAACGCGTGGTGCCCTGCATGCATTCCCTGGGCATGCCGCTCGAGCGCGGGCAGGCCGATGTGCCCTGGCCCTGCAACGACACCAAGTACATTGTGCATTTTCCTGAGACGCGCGAGATCTGGTCCTACGGCTCGGGCTACGGCGGCAACGCGCTGCTGGGCAAGAAATGCTTTGCCCTGCGCATCGCCTCCAATATGGCGCGCGACGAGGGCTGGATGGCCGAGCACATGCTGATCCTCGGCCTGGAGAGCCCCGCCGGCGAAAAAACTTATCTCGCCGCCGCGTTCCCTTCCGCCTGCGGCAAAACCAACCTCGCCATGATGGTTCCTCCCAAGGCGCTCAAGGGATGGAAAGTGTGGACCGTTGGCGACGACATCGCCTGGATTCGTCCCGATGAAAAGGGCCAGCTGCGCGCCATCAATCCGGAAACGGGGTTCTTCGGCGTGGCTCCCGGCACCAGCGCCAAAACCAATCCCAACGCGATGGCCACGCTCAAGCGCAACACCATCTTCACCAACGTCGCGCTCACGCCGGAAGGCGGCGTGTGGTGGGAAGGCATGACCGGCAAGCCGCCGGCCGAGTGTCTTGACTGGCAGGGCAGAATCTGGACGCCCGAGATCGCGCGCAAAACCGGCGCCACGGCCGCGCACCCCAATGGCCGCTTCACCGCGCCCGCCGCGCAGTGCCCCAGCATCGATCCCGCCTGGCAGGATCCCGAAGGCGTGCCGCTGAGCGCCATCGTCTTCGGCGGGCGTCGGTCGGTCACCATGCCGCTCATCTACCAGGCCTTCAACTGGAGCGCCGGGGTTTACATGGGCGCTACCATGGCCTCCGAGACCACCGCCGCCGCCGCGGGCGCGCTGGGCAAGCTGCGCCGCGATCCCATGGCCATGCTGCCTTTCTGCGGCTACCACATGGGCGATTATTTTCGCCACTGGATCAAGATGCAGCGCAGGCTCAACGCCACGCCGCGCGTGTTTCACGTCAACTGGTTCCGCAAAGATGAAAAAGGCAATTTTCTCTGGCCCGGCTTCGGCGAGAATCTGCGCATCCTCAAGTGGATCGTCGATCGCGTGCGCGGACGCGCCCAGGGCAAGGAAACGCCCATCGGCTGGACGCCTTATTACAAAGACATCGACTGGACGGGACTCGATTTCTCAGAGGAGCAATTCAACCGCATGCAGGCCGTCGATCGCGCCGCATGGCGGACGGAAGTGATGAGCCACGAGGAGCTGTTCTTCGACCTCCACGACCATCTGCCGCCGGAGATGATCTACGAGCGCGAACTGCTCATCTGCCGGCTGTGACTCATTTTCAGGCTGTGAATGATTCGGCCGCTCACCCGCGCTGTCTCTTCTGAAAGCCGATGCTCAACTGGATGCCGAGGAAGGCAATCCCCGCGAAAAAGACGATCTGCTCTGCCGTGCCGACTGAGACGTGGCCAACGCGGAACAGGATCGCTCCCAGGAGAAGATTGAGCAGCGCCCAGAGAACATTGACCGTGGGTGACGACAGCCCCCTTCCCGGAGGGTGAGCGAAGGGCGTGGGAAATCGGTCTCCTGAAGCGCCGTGCACAAAATGCGGCACCACGTTGGCGAGAAACGCTCCGGCAAAAAAGCAGGCGATCCATTCATACCAGTGCATCGCGGCAATTCCTTTCCCATGATTTCAACCCGGCGCTCAGCCAAAAGAGAAACGCTTCAGGGCGCCTCGTTCCCGTTCTTCTGCGGCGCGCCGAACCGCTCGCGCACCACGCGCAGAGCGTCCTCCGCGCTGTGCGCTGAGCCTTCCAACTGCGCATCCTCGGCCGCGCGCAGCATCTCGCGAAACCCCGCGCCCGGCGCGTAACCCGCGGCGATCAGCTCGCGGCCGGAGATCAGCGGCCGCGGCCGCACCACCTCCTCCGGCATCGCTTGCCGGCGCTCGCGCACGAACTCCCACGAATGAAGATTGCGGTTTGAGGCCAGCACATCCATGCGGTGCAAAGCCAGGTGCTCTTCGAACCGCTCCAGCCGGAAGAAGCGCTTGAGCGTGGACGATTTCATGCGCTCCGCGTCGGCAAAGCGCATGTGGTTTTCGACGAGAGCCACAATCTGCCGCGTCTCCTCGTTTGAAAACCGGAAGCGGCGGCAGATTTCCACGGCTATGGCTATGCCCACCTCCACATGGCGGTCAAAGCGGATGCGGTCTGGCGCAATGCGGAACGTCGGCGGCTTGCCCACATCGTGCAGCAGCGCGCCCCAGGCCAGCGTCATGGAGCAGCCGGGCTCCAGTTGCTCGAGCAGAAGCAGCGTGTGCGTCCACACGTCACCCTCGGGATGAAACTGCGGCGGCTGCTCCACGCCCTGCATGCGCTCGATCTCCGGCAGCGTTTCCTTGAGGAGGGCCGTCTCATCCAGCAATTCGAAGGCGCGGCGCGCGCGGCCTTCCGTCAGCATCTTCGTCAGCTCGTCGCGAACCCGCTCGCGGCTCACGGAGTGAATGCGCGGCGCGAGCGATCGGATGGCGCGCACCGTGCCTGGCTCCAGCTCGAAGCCGAAGCGCGCGGCAAAGCGCACGGCGCGCAGCATGCGTAGCCGGTCTTCTTCAAAGCGCTGCTCCGCGCGGCCGATGGCGCGGACCACACCCGCGTTCAGGTCGGCCACGCCGCCCACATAATCGACCACCCCTTCGCGCGCGGCGAGCGGGTCATCGAGAAGGTCGGAGGGCAGCGCGGATGGCGGAGCCGGAGACTTGAACGGATCGAGAAGCAAGCCGTTGATGGTGAAATCGCGGCGCTGCACGTCCTCTTCTGCGCTGGCGGTGTAGCGCACCTCGTCCGGATGGCGGCCATCGGAGTACGCGCCGTCGGAGCGAAAAGTTGCCACCTCCGTCACGAAGGCTGCATCCGCATCTTCCGGCGCAACCAGCACCACGCCAAAGTGCGCGCCCACGGCGAAGGTGCGCGGAAACAGGTCCAGAACCAGATCGGGCGTGGCGCTGGTGGCCACATCGTAATCGAGCGGCGAGCGGCCGAGCAGCAGGTCGCGCACGCAGCCTCCGGCCAGATACGCCTGATGGCCCGCGCTGCGCAGCGCCTCAACGATGCGCAAAGCTGCTTCGAATTGGGGCGTGGCTGAGGCCATGGCTCCCATCCATTTTCGCTCAAATCGAAGAGCGCCGGAGAAGCGCGGTGATTTGCGTAGACGGTACACTGAAAAAGTGATCCCGCGCGGCCTCATCCTCGGCATTGAAACCTCCTGCGACGAGACCGCCGCAGCCGTGGTGGAGCGGGGTGCGCGCACGCTCTCTTCGGTGGTCGCGTCGCAGATCGCCACGCACGCCCGCTACGGCGGCGTAGTGCCGGAGCTGGCCAGCCGCGAGCATCTTCGTGCCATCGTCCCCGTGGTGCGCGCGGCGCTTGAGCAGTCGCAGATCGCGCTCTCTGATCTCGACGCCGTCGCCGTCACCGCCGGTCCGGGACTGGCCGGCGCGCTTCTGGTCGGCATTACCTTCGCCAAGGCGCTTGCCTACGCCAACAAACTTCCCCTCATCGCCGTGAATCACCTCGAAGGGCACATTCACGCTGTTCTGCTCAGGGAACGCGAAGCGCAATCCGCACAGGACCGCGGTAATGCGGACGAGCCCGCGCTCGCATTGGTGGTCTCCGGCGGGCATACCCATCTCTTTCTCGCGCAGCCCCGCGAGGGAACGTGGCATTACCGGCTGATCGGGCGCACGGTGGACGACGCAGCCGGCGAAGCTTACGACAAAGTGGCCAAGCTGCTCGGCCTGGGCTATCCGGGGGGGCCATGGATCGATGCCCTTGCCGAGTACGGCAATCCCCACGCGGTGCCGTTCGCCTTCGCGCAGGTGAAGACCAAGGCGCACCTCGCCGGGAAGACTCCGCGCACCAAGGGTGCGAAGACAGCTCCGATTGCGCGGCTCGATCCGCGCTTCCTCTTTTCTTTTTCCGGAATCAAAACCGCGGTGCTGCGGTATGTGCACCTGCACGGCCTGCGCGCCGAGGCGCAACAGCGCATGGATCGATTGCTCGCGGCGAACGACGGCGAAGAGCTGGTCGTCGTAAAGCCTCCCGCGACAAAACAGGCAGCGCTTGCCTTGTGCTCGCAGGCAACGCTCGACCTGATCGCCGGCTTTCAGCATGCAGTCGTCGGCGATCTGATGAAGAAAACCTTCGCCGCCGCGGAGTCCCTGGGCGCAGCACGGATTTTTATCACTGGCGGTGTGGCCGCGAACCGGGAACTGCGCGTCCGCTTCACACAAGAGGCGCGGCTGCGCGGCGCTCAGGTTTCGTTTCCCACGCCCGCCCTTTCAACGGATAATGCCGCCATGATTGCCGCGGCTGCCTGGCCGCGCTTGCTTGCCTGCGATTTTGCTCCCCCCGGGCTCACCGCTGAGCCTTCGCTGGCGCTGAAGTAAAATGGGCCCGCTCGCTTCTTGTCAAAGCCTTGCCATGCCCGGCGAATGCCTAAACGCTTGAAAACTTTACGCGGCCGCACCCTTCGACGGTTTGCAAAGAATTCCCCGCAATTTGGTTAAGCTGAGAACACTCATGGCCAAATAATGCGGACGCGCGCCGGGCGCTTGCCTGCGGCACCCTGACCGTCCTTCGGTCGAGGTTGCGCCGCTGCGCGTGTATGGAGAAGCGATGACGGCATTCGAGCAGCGGCGGGAAGAGGACAACGCACGCGCAGCGCGGCAGTCAACCATCCGCGCGGCAGCGGACGAGCTGGCTGGCGAAGACGCCATCGAATGCCTGCGCAGCGCAGTCGAGGAGCAGTTGCGCCGCAACGCGGCCAAAATCGCAAGGGCGCTCGCGGAAAAAGCTGCGTGCGGCGACCTGAACGCCGCCAAATTATTTCTCCTTCTGATCAAGGAAAAGCCGCGGCCGCGCCGCTCAGGAAGGAGAGACGGCCCCTCGGAGGCGCAGCGGCTGGCCGCCGAGCCGATCTGGCAGGAGCCGCGCGCGGAGCTGTCAGCCGAGCCGTTTACGAAGCCCTCCACGGAGATGGACACTAACGGCATCGATCCCCAAGCCTGAATCGCCGGGCATCGGCGCCGTTCTTTTCCACAGAAAGCAAATCACCTGAACACGATCGCGGATAAGGCCGCGCTTTTCGCTCCTGCCTGCATTGGGGAGCGGAAAGGCGCGGCCTTTGCATTTTTTCTGACGCCGCGGAAAGCAGAGAAAGAAATGAAGCTCAAAACAAGCGAATGGTTGCGCACCCACAGGGTTGCGCGCATGGGCATGTTGCTTCTCGGCCTGTTTGCCGCGTTCTTCAAGACCGCGCCGGCGCAGGCGCCCGCCACAACCACGGTCACGGGCACGGTCTACCTGGCCAACGGACAGGCGGGCAGCGGCACGCTGGTGGTGAGCTGGCCATCGTTCACCACCGCCGCCGGCCAGCTTGTCGCCGCCGACTCCCTCACCGTGACCATCCCCTCCGATGGTTTTGTGAGCGTGAACCTCGCGCCCAACCAGGGAGCCACGCCGGCCGGCGAATACTACACCGCGGTCTTTTACATGAGCGACGGCTCCACGTCTACGCAGTACTGGCTGGTTCCCTCAGCGGCCGGCGCCACGCTCGCCGCGGTGCAGGCGCAGGTGATGCCGGCCGCTCAGGCGGTGCAGACCGTGAGCAAAGCCTACGTGGACGAGGCCATCGCCGAGTTGAGCGGCAGTGAGATTACTTCCTCGGGCGGAACGCTCACCGGACCGCTCTATCTGAGCGGTGACCCCACGCAGCCGCTGCAGGCGGCCGACAAGCATTATGTCGACACAGAGGTTGGCGCCGACCTTCCCCTCAACGGCGGAACGCTGACCGGGCCCTTCACGGCCACGCAGATCGGCGCGGCCTATCAGGTCGATCAGCTTGCGGGAGCGGACATCGGAGCCAAGCTCGCCTCCTGCCTGAGCGCGGTGAGCGCAAGCTTCGGCGGAATCTGCGATGCGCGCAACTTTAGCGGTAGCCTTTCGATGGCGGCAAATCTCACCATCTCCACGGCAAACACCACCATCCTGCTTCCCTGCGCCACCATCGCCACGGCAAACCAGGTGATTGTTACCGCAGGCACGCGCAATGTGGCCCTGCGCGGCTGCGCATTGCGCGGCGGCAGCGCGAGCAGCGGCAGCCAGGGCGGAACTGTCTTCGCGTACACGGGCTCCGGCGCGGCCATCCAGGTGGGCGATCCCGCCTATGCGGTCGACACGCCCGGATTTCATCTCGACAACGCAGCCATCAATTTGACCGGCGCCACCAGCGCAACCGCGCAGGGACTCATCGCCTACCGCACCCAGGAGCTCGACCTCGAGAGCCTCTATTTCCTCGGCAACGCGAACCAGACCGGCATGACCCTCGATGGAACCGGCAACTACACCGGCGGCACATTCCTCGACGACGAGTTCGACGGCTTCGGCACCGCGGTCAATGCCATCGGCCACCAGGTGGCGAATCCGGCCACGACCGACTGGATGAACGCCGGCACTTTTGTGCGCCTGCATATCGATTGCCCCACCAGCGGCGGAAACCCCATCGCGGGAACGTACGGAATCAACCTGCAGCAAGGCGATGGCAACACCTTCGCCGGCGGCGACGTGGAGAACTGCGCCACGGCGCTGCACCTGGGCGCGAACGCGCAGAACAACACCATCGTCGGCCTCAGAAACGAGAACTCGACGAATCAAGTCGTCGCCGACGCGGGCAGCTCTTACAACAACTGGACCACGGGCGGCACCATGTTCACGGGAAAGCTCACAGACAACGGCACGCGCAACAGCTTTCTCGACGCGTTTCACCGCAGCTTCAACTCGCTCAACGGCGACTGGTACGGCAGCCAGCAGGACGCGACCGTCACCAACCACTACCGGCTTGGCATCGGCGCAGGCAACGAGCGCGGGCTGCTCGACGAGTACCAGACCGACTACGGCTACCGCTGGACGCTGGGCCTGAGCGATGCCACCGCGGGCGAGCAGTTCTATCAGATCCTCGATCAACTGAACAACGTCTACCGTTTCGAAATCGGCCAGTACAACAACGGCTCGTCAAGCACCAACAACCAGACCGTGATCAACGCCGCGGGATCCGGCGCGGTGGTGCTGAACGGTTCGAACAACGCGGGCACGGGCGGCGTGGTCATCGGCTCGGGCGGCGCGAGCGCATCGACCGTGGCCGCCATAAGCAGCGCCGGCAATGCGCAGTTCAACGGCACGCTGCAGGTGGGCGGCACCGCGCAGTCTGCCGGCACCATGACTGTGCGTAACAACGCCGACGCGGAGGTGGACTACTACCTGTGGCCGGGACTCACAACCGGCCAGAAGGGATCGTTCACCTACAAGGACTGGAACGGCAACAGCCAGTGGTACATGCTCAAAGACGCCAGCAACAACTGGGCGCTGAACTCGGCCGTGGGCGGGCTCGACAGCTTCAAGGCCTACCAGAGCACCGACAGCGGCGACACCTACATCGACGCAAGCAATTCCACTGGCCACATCCGGCTGAACTACGAGAGCGGTTCGGGAGCGGAGACCGACATCTATTCGAATGGCGCCCTCGACATGAAGGTTTCCGGAACTGCATCGATCGAATTTCCCGGTCTGGCCGCAAGCAGCGGCACCAATTGTCTGCAAGTGGATAACTCCGGCTATCTCACCAACACCGGCTCTCCCTGCGGCTCGGGCGGCGGAGGCGGAGGCAGCGGCACGGTAAGCTCGGGCAGCACCGGCCAGATCGCTTTTTATAGTTCCAGCGGCACAGCCGTCGCCGGCAATGCGGCAACGGTTACGAGCGGGGGGGCGGGTGCGTTCGTGGGCCTCGCAGACACGGCTGGAGAAGACATCCCCAGCTATCTCGAATCCGGTTCGGACGAGGGAACGCGCCTGCAGAACGCGATCAACGGGCTGATCAGCGCGCCGGGTGCGGGCCGCGCCATATCGGAAACTGTGCCTTCGAAGACATCGGCGATCACCTGGGCGGTGAATCCCTTCGCTTCCCTGCTTAACTCGAACGGCTCGGTGAATAACGCCAACATCTATCAGCTCGCAGTGAAGATTCAGCCCTGGCAGGTGGTCACCGCGCAGGCCGAGATCGACCTGGGACAGTACGCCAGCATCGATTGCGGTGACGTGTATGGAAACTATGGCGGCGTGGCCGGCGTGAGCGGCACCATCCAGCCCCAGAGCAGCGGGTACCCAACGGCCACGCTGCTCACCGACGGGCCTTCCACCGCAGCGACCGGCAGCACTTCATATACCCAGGGCAACAAGATCGCGAACTGCGCGTTTTATAACAACGGCGTGACCGGCATGACCGCGCTCAACCTCTCCTGGGGACAGGAGGGCACGCAGGCAAGAAACAACCGCATCACCGGCTTCATGGTTGGAATCAACCGCGACGAAAACTCGACCAGCGGCGGGGCCATGCATAACTTCGGCGTCTACGACACGCAGGTGGAAATGGTGGACAACACGGACTCTACCGTGTGGGGCGTGCGCGTCGGCTATAACTCCGCCAGTCCCGAAAATGGCGTGATCGAAAATCTTTCCACCATCGGCGGCTCCAATCCCAACGGGACCACAAAGATCGGCCTCGAAAACGACGCCAACGGCCTAAGCCTGAAGAACATGCTGATCGAGTCGGATACCTACGGCATCCTGAATAACAATGTCCACACCGCGGGCAACTCTGAAAACTCTTTCGACACCGTCTACTGCTCGCCGGCAAACGCGCCCATCGCTGCATGCGCCGTGGATGGAAACGCGGGTCCGAACTACGGCGCGGTGTTCAGGAACATCTCCGGAGGCACCACTTTGATGCTTCAGGAGAAAAACCAGCCCACGGCGGCAATCCGTTACCTGCACGGCGACACCAACCTGCCGTCTTATTCCTATACCTCAGCCGGGCCGGTGGTGGTTTCTGCGGATGCGCAGGCGGCCAGCGTCAATCAGCCGGTCGGCGTGAGCTACGGCAACCTCGCACTGTGGCCCTCGCTCTATCTGCCCGCCAAGACGAACCCGCTGACGCTGGGCGGGGCGACGACCGAGGGCGCGCAGTACATGACCGCCTCCGACGTAGCGGCGGGCGTCATTCCCGCCGGCATCGTGCACAATGGCGATCTCGCCGCGGCCACCACGGCCACGTATCACTCGGTAGCCGTGGCCCAATCGGGCCTTTCCGCGTGCATCTTCGACGGCGCAACCACGGCGGACGATTACGTTACCTTGAGCAGCAGTGCGGTGATCGGTTCGGCGGTAGGCTGCCATGACACCGGATCGCAAACGCCGCCCAGCTCCGGCGTGTCGCTCGGCAAGGTGCGCAAGAGCGTTTCCGCCGCGCCCTCCGCGCCGGCCATGGGCACGGTGACCACCAACTGCACCACCAGCTGCACCACCGCCTACACCTATGTATGGGTGCAGAAGGCCAGCAGCGATCCCTTTGACCTTACGCAATCGGCTCCCTCTTCGAACGGCACGGTCTCGAGCGCGGCCACGCTGACCGCGAGCGTAACCAACACCATTCCCGGCTGCTCCACCGCCGCCTCTTCCAGCCCCTGCTGGCTGTTTGAGACCACCGGCCCCTACACCGGCTTTTTGACGGAGACAATTTCGGCCGCCAACGTCATCGACAACGGCATGCGCGGTGACGGCAGTTCTCCATTTTCCTCCGCCATCCTTGCCCCGCCCGTAAGCGTCAGGGTGCAACCGGCGCTTGCGGCCGGCTACGCCACCAACAGCTCAGCGGGCTTGGCGCAGTGCGACGGCGCCACCATCACCTGCGGCGCCGGCGGCGTCATCAGCACCGCGGCCGGAACGCCGCTGACGCACTGGGCCGTGGCCGGTGGCATGTTGACCACCTCCACTTCCGCCAGCCTCGCGGTCACGGCCAACAGCCAGTACGCGCAGGATGTCCTCGTCACCGCGCAGGTCAACTTCAACCAGATGTGCATCGATGTGGCCACCGGCGATACCACCGGCGGCGACGTGTACAACCTTGCCCTGGTCAAGCTGACCACGCCCGCCTGCACCGGAAGCGGTTGCGCCACAACCACGCTGGCCAACTGGTCTGCGGCGCAGGCCCTCAGCGCGACGGGACCGAAGTGCGAGGCCAATGCGCAGGGCAACGTAACCATTCCCCCGGGCAACTATTACCTCGTCACCACCGGCAATGCGGCCACAGCCAGGGCGGGAGCGACCAGCTCAAGCCCGGACATCTGGACCTCGCTCTCCAACACCACCGCGGGGACCAGCTCCGGCGGCTCGTTTGGAACCATCACTCTCAACGTGCTCTCCTCCGCGGCCGGGCAGATCAGCGGCGCGCCGGCGCAGATCGCCCTCACGCTGACGCAGTAGGAGACGCCCGCTTGACGAGCGACGAGCACGTGCAAGCTGCGGCCGCGGCTAGCGAGCCCAATCCGGGCGAGCCCCAGCTCTGCCCCAGGCTCTCGATCGACCAGCTCGATCGGGAGCTGACCCAGTTCGGGCCGATTCTCGATCAGAGGCCGCGCAGTTTTGGCGGATTCACGATCGGCATGGCGCTGGCGGAGAAAATTTTGCTGGTGCGCACGCGCAAGGGCTGGACCGCCCCCCTCAAGGCCAACGAGGTTCAAGCGGAGTTCGAGAAAAACCGCGGCCCGCGCAACATCGTCCTCAAGGCGCGGCAGATGGGCATCACCACCTGGGCCTCGGCGCGTTTCTTTCTGCGCACCATCACCCGGCCGGGCACGCTCACCCTCCAGGTGGCGCACACGCGCGAGGCCGCCGAGGAGATCTTCCGCATCGTGCACCGGTTTGTAAACTGGCTGCCGGAAGAGCTGCGCGAGGGCCCGCTGCGCACCAGCCGCGCCAATACGCGCCAGATCGCCTTTCCTGAACTGGACTCGCAGTACAGGGTGGTCACCGCCGGCGACCGCAACGCCGGCCGCGGCCTCACGGTGCAGAACCTTCATTGCTCTGAGCTCGCGCACTGGCCCGGCCATCCCGCCGAGACGCTTGCGGGCCTGCGCGCGGCCATGGCCCCGGACGCGGAGCTCATCCTCGAGTCCACGCCCGACGGCGTGGGCGGATGCTTTCACGAGGAATGGCTCAAGGCCGCCGAAACGGGCACGGTGCAGCACTTCTTTCCCTGGTGGCTGGAAAAGAGCTACCGCGCCCGCGCCGTCGATGCCGCCTCCCTCTGCGAGGAAGAGCGCGAGCTCGTCGCGCAGTACAAGCTCACCCTGGCGCAGATCGGCTTCCGGCGGCAGATGCGCGCCAACTTTCGCGGTCTTGCCCTGCAGGAGTTCGCCGAGAGCGCGGAGACCTGCTTCCGCGTGAGCGGCGAGCCCGTCTTCGAGCTCGAACCCGTCGAAGCGCGGTTGGCCGAGCTCGAACGGACCGTCGAACCCATCAGACCCATCGCGCTGCGGAGGAACGGCGAGCTCGAGATCTGGCTGCCGGCCGTCCCCGGCAAAGAGTACCTCGTCTCCGTCGATCCAGCCGGCGGCGGCGTGCGCGGCGACTACTCCGCCATCGAGGTCCTGGAGATGGCCACCGGCCTGCAATGCGCGGAGTTCGCCGGCCATGTGGGCGGCCTCGAGCTGGCCCAACTGGCCAGCGGCCTGGCCCGCGAATACAACCGCGCCGTGCTGGTGGTGGAGCGCAACAATCATGGCGCCGGCGTGCTCGCCTATCTTGAAAAACCCTGCGCCTACGAGCACGTTTACCGCCACGGCGGTCACCCGGGCTGGCTCACCACCTCGCTCAGCCGCCCGGCGGCGCTGGGCAAGCTCGCCTCGGCCCTGGTCGACGAGCCGCAGCGGTTCATGAGCCGGCGCTTCCTCGCCGAGTGCCGCAGCTTTGTGCGTCTCGCCGACGGCAGCGCCGGCGCGCGCGCCGGCACCCACGACGACCGCGTCATGGCCATGGCCATCGGCCTGGCCGCGCGCGAGGAACTTCTCCAATCCGGGCGCACCCGCGCGCATTCCGGCTCCCGCTGAGGGGATCGGGCCGCGGGCCGGAGTCAGGCGCGAGCCTTGGAACCAGGCGCGAGCCTCAGAACCAGGCGCAAGCCTTAGAACCAGGTGCAAGCCCTAGAACCAGGCGCAAGCCTCAGAACTTGGTGGTGGTGAAGGTCGCCGCCCGCTCCTCCCGCCACGTCGGCAGCGGCGATTCCTGCTTTTGAAGAACCCAGACCGGCGTGTGGCAGTAGGTCTTGAAGATCCACGGCAGCGCGCTGCTGGTGAACGGATGCAATCCGAAGCCCTCAAGCGCGCACAGCCTGAAGTGCCCGTTGCGGGTGAGGAACTCCGTCATGGAGCGGATCGCATAGCCGCGGATATGCGACCCGCGGATGGCCATGGTGGTCGGCTGCTTGCCCAGCGCCAGCAGCACGCAGTTGTGCAGCGCGCTGATGTTGGGCACGCTGAAAATCAGAAACCCTCCCGTCTTCAGCACCCGGTGAATCTCCGAGAGCGCGCCATAGATGTTCTTGATGTGCTCGAAGACCTGGTTGCAGACCACCACGTCGAAGGCCGCGTCCGCATCGGGAAAGTCGTCGGTTTCGAGGTCGATCCTGCGGAACTCGATGCCCTGGTTCTTCACCTCTTCGAGGCGCGAGTCCTGCCAGTCGTAGATCACGGCGCGGAGGGGAGCCGCCAGTTGCGCGCGATAAGCAAGGGTCTGCCATCCCGTATGCCCTCCCACCTCGAGAAGGCTGGTTCCGGACGAGGCGAAGCGGCCGGTCAGGTTGGCGATGGCCTCCTTGACCTCGAACATGGTCTTGTCGTGCCGCGTCGGAGTCTCCGCCGGCAGTTCGCACACGCGTTGAAAGTCTCTGAGCGTCTTGGGGGAATTCAATCGCGGCTCCGGATACGCGAGCTCCAAACGCGCGGAACTGCGCGCGGAACTGGGCACGCAAAATTCAGCACGCGGAAATCTGCGCCCATCTTAACGGACGGCTTGGCCCCGCCGCAAGAATCGCCGCCGCTCCCCGGTCCCGCAGGCCGGAACAGACCGCAGAGGCGCCTGGCTGGCCTTCTGTTTCCGCGCCCCGCGCCTCGCTCCTGCGCCTTCGGCGAACGCCCGCCGCCGAGCCGCTATAGAATGCGAGAGACCATCGATGCGGCAGGGAGAGCGGGCTTGGCGGTTCTGGCGGTGCAGCAGATCCGGCGGATGCGCGGCGGCGCGCAGGGGCAGTTGATGCAGGGCGCCGACGGGCACATCTACGTGGTCAAGTTCCAGAACAATCCCCAGCACCGCCGCGTGCTGGCCAACGAGTTTCTCGCCTCGCGCCTCGCCCTCGCCGCCGGGCTCACCGTTCCCCACGTCGAGCTGATCGAGGTTTCGCCGTGGCTGATCGAAAACACACCCGGCCTCGAGATCGATCTCGGCCGCAAGCGCGAGCGTTGCCGGCCCGGCCTCCAGTTCGGCTCGCGCTTCGCCGGAGGCACCATGCCCGGCCAGGTCCTCGACTACCTGCCCGAGGAGCAGCTCGGCGAGGTGAAGAATCTCGCCGAGTTCGCCGGCATCCTGGCCCTCGACAAGTGGACCGCCAACGCCAACGGCCGCCAGGCCGTCTTTGTCCGCCGGCAGCGCGAACGCCGCTACGCGGCCGTCTTCATCGACTTCGGCTACTGCTTCCACGCCGGCGA
>DATJRT010000051.1:0-2964 GCA_035504495.1 Occallatibacter sp. | reverse complement strand
GGCAAACCCTGCAAATCTCGTTCAATTCCTGCACCACCCTGCCAAACCCGAAATGAGCGCCCCGGCCCCGGCGTCCCGTCTGGGACACAAAAAAGCCCAGGGCTCGCGCCCTGGGCTGCTCTTCGCTGCGTCTTACGCAGGCGACACCTTTACTGCTCGGTAGGATCTTGAGCTGGCACCGTCAGCTTTTGCCGCGGCGCGGGCTGCGGATTGCCGACCACTCCATCGTCCGTGCCCTGCGCCCCGCCCGGCGGGTTGCCCGGCGCACCATTGTTCCCGTTGTCGGCCATTGCGGTCAGCTCTGACTGGCTGTACTTGGGCGCGCTCACGTAGCCGTGAATATGGTCTTTCGAAATGTCGTTAATCACCACTTCTACCGGCTGCGGGCTGTCGGGCTCGTAGAACATCACCGGCTGGTACAGATTCACATGCTTCTGCGTCAGGTTGCGGTCGTCCACAACCAGCAACAGATCGGCGAACCCGTGTTTCGCGTCAGCCTTTTTCAGGCGCAGGCTCATCGGCCCCTCGTGCTTGAACTCCTTCGACTTTGCGATGTCGAACTCGAAGTAGTTGCGCTCGCCCTTCTTCTCCAGCACCACCAGCTCGCCGTGCGTGCGCGCAATGGAGCCGGTCAGCTCCGTGCGCGTGCTGGCCAGATCGCTGCGCGTCGCGTCGATCTCCTTGCCCTGCGCGTCCAGCTGCGACTCGATCTTCTTGAAGCGCAGATCCTGTGCGCTCGTGCGATGGATGGCCGCGCGCCGATGCACCACCGGCCGCTCCGGCGCCGGAGCCGCCGGCGAGGGCTTGTCCTGAAGGCTCATCAAGTCATTCACCTTTGCGTTCAGCACATTGAGCTGGCTGTCTGTGGCAGACAGCTGCGCCGACACCTGCTGGTTGCGCGCAGCCAGGTTCGTTGCGGCATGGCGCTCATGCACGGCATAGACAACGCCGGAGGCGCCAACGAGCACGGAGAGCACCAAAGGGGCCACACGCTTTGCAACCGGCCCGAGAACCGGGAACGCCGAATCTTCCATAGTCAACCCTCCAGAGAACCAGAGACCCTGCTTATGCGCAAGCACGCCGCTTTCCAATGCGGGCGCGAGCGCAACTCCAGCGGAATGAGGCGCTTTCCTGTTCGCGGCCGCTTGCGCCATGTGGAAGAAAATTCCCCATTCATGAAAATTTTTCCCACCGGCCCGGGCGCGGCGGGTCCGCTCCATGGTTCCCGCGTCACAGCCTGCGCCCGGCTCTGGTGGTATTCTGGCGCGTCGATTTTGATAGGCAGGGAGGACTCATGAAAAGAACGATTCTGCTCGGCGCGGGCGCCCTGTTGGTGCTGGCCGGCTGCAGCCCTTCGAGCAAGGACGCGCCCGGTATTCCCGTGAACAAGTGGACCGGCCCGGCGTATCGCCTGGCCTTGGACACAAAACCGGGCAAGGCGAACCCATCCGGCGTAACGCTTCCGGGCATTACGTTCACGGCCAATCCGGACGCGCTCGAAAACCGGGCCACGCTGGTTGTGCGCTATGACTCCTCCGGCGTGAAGACCCAGAGCATGATCGTCAACCAGATTGTTCTGGCGCCGTTCGACATCTCGGGAAACAACGGCGCCCTTTCCGCCGACACGCTGGATATTGCCGACAAGGGATTGGCGCATCTGTTCACCACCTATTGCCTGAAGGGAAAGGTCCACGTTTCGGTGCTTCTGGCGCGGTCGTCGCTCAATCCCAACCCGACCGACAGCGACATCGACTACGCGCGCCTCTCTGACTGGCTGCCCATCGATGTCGTGTTCAGGAATCCGCACCCGGGCTGCAAGCTCTGAGCCCCCGATCTGACCGGCTCCGCGAACACCGTTAGCTCCGCGAATTCCGCTGCCTCCGCTACAATACCCGCAAGCTGTCCCGAGGGCATTCCATGCGGCCATCCTTTTCGCTCGGCATTGAAGAGGAGTACCAGACTGTCGATCCGGTCACGCGCGACCTGCGCTCGCACATTCAGACCGAGATGCTCGCCGTGGGCAAGCTGCGCCTCCAGGAGCGCGTCAAGGCAGAGATGCACACCTCCGTGGTCGAGGTGGGCACGCGTGTCTGCCGCAACATTGAAGAAGCCCGCGAAGACATCTACGACCTGCGCCGCGAGATGATCAAGCTCGCCAAAGAGCACGGACTCGAGCTCGTCGCCGGCGCCACCCATCCCTTCGCCGATTGGCGTACCCAGGACATCTACCCTGACCCGCGCTATCACCAGGTGGTCAAAGATCTGCAGCTCGTGGCCCGCGCCAACCTCATCTTCGGCCTGCACGTCCATGTCGGCATCGAGGACCGCGAGGCCGCCATCCGCATCATGAACTCGATGCGCTATTTTCTGCCCCACATCATGGCGCTGGCCACCAACTCGCCCTTCTGGCTCGGCCTTAACACCGGCTACAAGGGGTACCGCGCCAAGGTGTTCGAGAATTTCCCCCGCACCGGTATCCCCGACGCCTTTTCCAGCTACTCCGAGTTCGAGAATTACGTCAGCCTGCTGGTGCGCACCAAGTGCATCGACAACGCCAAGAAAATCTGGTGGGACATTCGTCCCCATCCCTTCTTCAACACCGTCGAAGTCCGCGCCTGCGACATTCCTCTCCGCGCCTCGGAAACCGTCGCCATTGCCGCGCTCATCCAGGCTGTCGCCGCGTACCTCTACAAGCTGCACGAAGCCAACCTGGACTTCCGCCAGTACACGCGCTCCCTCATCGCGGAAAACAAATTCCGCGCCGTGCGCTACGGCCTCGACGGCAAACTCATCGACTTCGGCAAGCAGGAGGAGGTCCCGCTGCGCGATCTCATTGAAGAGATTCTGGTGCTGATCGATCCCGTCGTCGACGAGCTCGAAAGCCGCGAAGCCGTTGCCGGCATCCGCACCATCCTCAAAACCGGTACCGGCGCTGACCGCCAGCTTAAAGTCTTCGAAGAAACC